>NZ_CP022222.1:6390414-6691409 GCF_009930815.1 Bradyrhizobium sp. CCBAU 051011
ATGTCGGTGCGGCTGACCGGTTGGATTTCACCGCGATCGGGCCCGCGGTGAATCTGGTCAGCCGACTCGAAGGGCTTTGCCGCCCGCTCGGCCGGACAGTTCTGATCGCAAGTGCGGTTGCGGCCGAAACCACGGCGACCCTGGTTCCGCTGGGAACACATGTGCTGCGCGGCATTGAAGCGCCCTGCGTCGTTTACACCGTGCCGGATGGCTAAAACCGGATCACGAAAACGTTAAACCGAACGGTTGACTGTTTATCTCGTGCAGCTATATTAAACCGTATGGTTGAGCAAAATCTTGACGCCGTTTTTCATGCCCTCGCGGATCCCACGCGGCGGGCGATGCTTGGACAATTGGCCGAACGCGAACGCACGATCGGGGAACTGGCGACGCCGTTCCACATGAGCTTCGCCGGCGCCTCGAAACATGTGCGGGTGCTGGAGAATGCCGGCCTCGTGAAACGCACGATCCGCGGCCGTACCCATCTGTGCCGCCTCGAAGCTGCCCGGCTCGCGGAAGCCGATGCGTGGCTCAGGCGCTACGAGCGTTTCTGGAGCGACAATCTCGACCGATTGGAAGCGCTGTTGCGGGCAGAAGACGGGGCGAAGGCCAGGAAGTGAAGGAGAGACCGATGAATTCAACGACGAAGCCCGAAGCCTATGGCGAATTGCCCGAGCCCAGGACGCTGAAAATCCAGCGGCTCTTGCCCGGGCCGATCGAGCGCATCTGGGCCTATCTCACCGACAGCGAACTGCGCCGCAAATGGCTGGCCGCAGGCGATATGGATGCGAAGGTCGGCGCGCCCCTCGAGCTCGTCTGGCGCAACGACGAGTTGACGGACCCGCCCGGCGAGCGCCCGGCCGGCTTCGGCGGCGGCGAGCATCGAATGCAGAGCCGGATTACCGAATTCGATCCGCCGCGAAAATTGTCGATCACCTGGAACAGCACCGGTGATGTCACGTTCGAACTGGAGCCGAAAGGCAAGGGCGTGCTGCTCACGATCGTCCATCGGCGCTTCCCCGACCGCGCCACGCTGCTCAAGCACATGGCCGGCTGGCACATGCATCTCGATGTCCTGGTCGCCCGTGCAAGCGGTGAAGAGCCGGCGCCGTTCTGGGACGGTTGGAGCGGCCTCATGAAGGAATACGACGCCCGTCTGCCGGCCTGATGCCGCAAATCGCACCACTCAAGCAACGAGCATCACAACAAACAGGAGGTTAGACATGCAGATTCACACCGTTTCGGCGCAGGAATGGGAAGCGGCACGCCAGCAATTGCTCGCGAAGGAAAAAGAAGTGACCCACGCCCGTGACGCGCTCGCCGCCGAGCGAAGGCGGATGCCGTGGCTCGCGGTGGAGAAGGAGTACAAGTTCGAGGGCCCCAACGGTGAGGCGAGCTTGCGTGACTTGTTCGAAGGCCGCCATCAACTGATCGTCTACCGGGCGTTCTACGAACCCGGTGTGTTCGGCTGGCCCGAACATGCGTGCCGCGGATGCTCGATGGTGGCCGACCAAGTCGCGCATGTCGCCCATCTCAACGCCCGCGACACCACGCTCGTGTTCGCCTCGCGCGCGCCGCAGGCGGATATCGCGCGGCTGAAGAAGCGAATGGGATGGGAGATGATTCCCTGGGTTACCGTCACCGACAGCTTCGATGCTGACTTCGGCGTGGACGAGTGGCACGGCACCAACGTGTTCTTCCGCAACGGCGACAAGATCTACCGCACCTACTTCATCAACAACCGCGGCGACGAGCAGATGGGAGGCACCTGGAACTACCTCGACATCACGCCGCTCGGTCGCCAGGAGGTGTGGGAGGATTCGCCGGAAGGTTATCCTCAGACTCCGACCTACAAATGGTGGAATTGGCACGACAGCTACGTTGAGGGCGCTGCGCCCGACAAGAGGTGGGTCGAGGTGTCGGATGCCGGAGAGGCCGCGTTCCGGAAGCAGAGCGCGAGTACAAAGACATGAGCCAATCCTGCTCCGGCGGGTCCGGCGGCGGCGCGCCCCGCCGGAACGAGGCTGCGCGGCAGGCGGCCAATGCGCTCTATCTCGCGGCCGCGCCGACCTTCGCGGCAATGGCGCTACTGACGGGCGTGCTGGGCGGCGGATCACCGGATGCGTTGTGTTCGACCGCGAGCGCGTCATCTCTTGATGGAATGGTCCCGATGTATTTGCTGATGAGTGCCTTCCACCTTGCGCCGTGGCTGAAGCTTATGTCCAGCCGCACGCGGATGTCGCAGAACGGCGTAAGCCGGGCATGAGACGCGCCGCGGCGCATTGGAAGGGATCGTGGTCCACCCGTGTTGTTTTATCGAAGGAGAAAGAACTTGAGCGACGCCTATACCGGCGGATGCGCCTGCGGTGCGATCCGATATGAAATCTCTGCCGAGCCGATTGAGATGAACGACTGCCAGTGTCGCCAATGCCAGCGCAAGAGCGGCACCGGCCATGGCTCCTATTTGACATTCCCACGACCAGCCGTGAAGGCCGACGGCGAGGCAAAACATTGGGACGTGGTCGGTGACGGCGGAACGGTCAAGTCCCGCGCCTTCTGCCCGACATGCGGCTCACCGGTCTATCTGACATTCCCCGGCATTCCCGAGATCTTCATCGTCCACGCAGGAAGCCTCGACGATCCCAGCCGATACAAGCCGCAAAAAGTGCTCTGGACTGCCGCCGGCCATCGATGGGACCATCTCGATCCGGCCGCCACGAAATTCGACAAGATGCCGCCGGGGTAACACGCGATGAGCGCAAAGATTTAAACATGGATGGACTTGTGGTTCGGCTGCGCGACGCCAATCTTAGCGGACAGTATCTGTTACCAACGAACGCGTGATGCCGGAAGTCAGGTTAATTCAATCCATCGAGCGCGCGGCCGCGATCCTCGAAATCATCGCCCAGGAAGGCGGCGCCGCGCGGCTGCAGCTTATTGCCGAGCAGGCGAAGCTCGGCAAGACGACCGCGCACAATCTCCTGAAAACGCTGGACGAGCTTGGTTACGTGCACCGCCGCGTCGGCGATGCGCGCTATCATCTCGGCGGCCGCATTCTGAATCTGGCGCGGATTGCGGGAGACGATGGCGCGCTTCGCAGCCGCCTGCGCCCGGCGCTTGAAGCCATCGCAAGGCGTACAGGAGAGATGGCCTATCTGGCGGTTCCGAGCGGTGACGAAGTCTATTATCTCAATGCGATTGAATCGTCTCACGCATTGAAGGCCGGTGCATGTCCCATCGGTGTGCGCGAGCGGCTGGAGGGATCGGCGGTAGGCCTTGTGTTCCTTGCCTTCATGCCCGGGCTCGGCAAGCGCGTGCTCGCCAGCCGTACCGACGCGCTCGGTCCGATTTTATCCGAGATCAAGGCGGTGGCGACGCGCGGCTTCGCGCTCGATCTCGAGAATTACCGGCGCGGTCTCCATTGCGTTGCCATTCCCTGGCGTGAGGGTGGCGAGGTTCGGGCGAGCGTCGGGCTAAGCGGGCCGGCCGAACGCCTGTCACCGCAGGCGTTGACGGACATGGCTTGGACGATGATGAAGGAAGTCGAGCGTGCCTGAGTTCAGCATTGCTGAACATTTGGCGTTTTCAGATTTCGATCGTTCGCATTTGTAGAATTTGCCCACCATGTTGGGGCCAGCGCGCCGCGCCGTGCGTTTTCGCGAGGCCTCAACAGGAGCAACGTCTTGAGCAAAGTTCTAATCGTCCATGCCCATCCGGAACCGAAATCACTCACCACCGCTCTAAAGAATCTGGCGGTCGAAACGCTCACCGGGCAGGGCCACGCGGTGCAAGTCTCCGATCTCTATGCTGCCAACTGGAAGGCGGTCGCCGATCGCGGAGATTTTTTCGAGCAGGCGCAACCCGACCGCCTCAGCTATGTCGCGGAGTCGCGTCATGCCTTCGCTACCGGCACTCAAACTCCGGATGTCGAGGCGGAGCAGCAGAAGCTCCTGTGGGCCGACGCGGTTCTCCTGAGTTTTCCGATGTGGTGGTTCGGCATGCCGGCCATCCTGAAGGGCTGGGTCGACCGCGTCTTCGCCTACGGCTTTGCGTATGGCGTCGGTGCCCATGGCGGCGAAAGATGGGGCGATCGGTACGGGGAAGGTACTCTAAGCGGGCGTTGCGCAATGTTGTCAGTGACGATCGGCGGCCGCGCGCCGCACTATGGCGAGCGCGGCGTGAATGGGCGGCTCGACGACCTGCTGTGGCCGATACAGCATGGCATGCTCTTCTATCCGGGCATGGAGATCATGCCGCCCTTCGCCGTCTATCAGAGCGACAGGCTGACCGACGCCGAGTGGCCCGCCATCGCCGAGGCCTATAAGCGCCGTATCGTGGGCCTCTTCAGCGACCGGCCAATCGCATACAGCACCCAGAATGGCGGACATTATGACGGTCAGCAGGTTTTGAAGCCCGGTCTGGGCGCCGGCGCGAGCGGCACGCGCATCCACCTCGTTCAGCCAGGTGACCCAACGGAGATTCTTTATAACGCCAACCCTGCGGCGCGAGAAATGGAGACTGGTTCGATCCCATGAGGAAAGCTCGCTGATGGATCGGCTCGGCGCAGGCGGCTTTTCGGTCAGCGATTTATCGCAACGCCCTCGTCAGTCAGACAGGGGTAATCCGTTCGAAATGCTGATAGCGAAGCACCAGGTCGCGCCTATCCACTTCGAGCTCCGCCTCAAAACCTGCCGAGACCCCGAGATCTACGTAACGTACCCGATCTGGACCGAGACGGTCGTATCGCTGACGGGAGCGCTGGATCGTCATGGCTGCACCATCCACGAAGCAGGTATCGAGTGTGCGGCTCTGTCCGGCGCCGGCAGGTGTCCGGCGGATAGGGAAAGTGTTGCAGAAGGGGGTGACCGAAAGGTCGGGCTCCTCCGCGCCGTCGAGGTCGGGACGATGTTGGCCGTTAACGCGCCACCCGCTATCCGTCCGCTCAAGGGTGAGGTGAGCGTGCCCGACCGGGCCCCATCGCTCCACGTCCAACGATTGAGCCCGCCAGTCAGGCGTCAGTCTCCAGCGGTGGTCGAGGCGAAAGCCGCCGTCCTCCGCGCAGATTACGGTCGATTCCGCCAACACGGCATCAGCGGAAACGTGGAGCGCCAGCCGCTCCAGGCCGGTGACGTCCGTTCGGCGCCAGAATAGAATCTCGGATCCGTCTTGCACGATTGATCCTCGGATTGCACCCACACCGAGAACGGTTTTAGGCGATATCGGTTCCTGCAACGCAGCGGTCGGTGCGGGTTGCATTCGGGCTAATCTTACTCCGTCTGTGCTCGCGTGAATCGTGAACGGCTGATATGTCTGTCACTTGAACGGAAACAATATGGGAAAAGCTATGGCACGTGTGCGCTGTATCACCGAAATGGGCATGGGCGTCGACGTTCACGGTCGCGATGCCACCAAGGCCGCCAAGCGCGCTGTCTCGGACGCCATTCGCCACTCCAGTTTGGGCTTTTTCCGAATGCTGGGGAAGACCGCCAACGACATGTTCGTCGACGTCATGATCGCCGTGCCGGACCCGAGCGGAGTGGATACTGCGGCGGTCGCCAAGGAGTTGCCGTATGGCACCGTGAAGGTAACGGCGGTGAGTGGTGGGCTGGAAATTCCGGCCGAGAGCGGCAGTGACTCCATCCTGATTGCGAATGCCGCCGTGATCGTCAGTTTTGACGACGGCAAGACTGCCTAACCTCGTTCAGTGCCAATCAGGCCGGACGCCGACGTCCGCGCATTCAATGAGAAGACCTGGAGCACGTCATGACAACGCAAGACAGCAGCACCTATTGGAAGAGAGGGCGGGTTGAGTTGCGCGCCGCCGGATTCGATCCGGATCGTGCAGCGCAGACCAATGCAGTGGTAACGATCGCCAGCGCCTGGACCAACGCGCATCGCTGCAACAACCGCGTTCGCACTATCGCCGATCTCCTGGTGGAAATCCTTGCCGAGCGCGGCGGGCAGGGGCTGGTCGTCGGTGCGCCGGCGGTGTCGGATGCCTTGACGCAGGGCACGCCGACGGCTGGCTACAGCCTCGCCTCGCGCGACGTCGTCGCCGACTGCTTCGAGATCGGCCATTACGCTCATCATGGCGATGCCATGATCGTGATTTCCGGCTGCGACAAAACAGGAGCCGCCGCGCTGATGCCGCTGGCGCGCACCAATGCCTTCGGGCTCGTGCTCTATCCCGGCACCAGCACGCCCGGCCGCGTGTCGTTCGGGGCGTGGGCGGGCAAGGGCAACAATCTGACAATCATGGATTACGCCGAGGCGCGCGCCGCCAACGAGTCGGGCCGCCTGTCAGGCGAAGAGCTTTTGGAGGTCGAGCGCAACGTGATGCCAGGCAGCGGCACTTGTGGCGCGATGTTCACGGCCAACACCATGAGCACGATCGCGGAATCGATCGGCATGATGCTGCCGCGCGGCGCCTCTCATCCCGCCGATTACAACGCGGGCAGTGACATTCACGCCGACGTCCGCGCCCAGGCGCGCGCTTCGGTCGATGCGCTGTACCGGCTGATGGCGGCCGGCATCCGGCCGCGCGACATCATGACCGAGCGCGCGTTCGAAAATGCCATCAAGACCATCTATGCGATGGGCGGTTCGACCAACATGTATCTGCATCTGCTGGCGGTCGCGCGCGAGGCCCAAGTGCCGATCACGATCGAACGCATCCAGGCGGTCGGTGAGCGCGTCCCGCTATTGGCCAACCTTCAACCGCACGGTCCCTTTGCGATGGGAAGCCTGCATGCGATTGGCGGCGTGCCCGTGGTCATGAAGGAATTGCTGCGCGCCGGCTTCCTGCATGGCGATGTCATGACGGTGACCGGCAAGACGCTGGTGGAAAATCTCGCCGATGTTCCGACACTGGAGCAGCTACCGCCGCAGGAGATCGTTTCCCCGGTGTCGAAACCGCTCGCGCCGGCCAACAATCACATCAGCGTCCTCAAGGGCAATCTGGCGCCGGAGAGCTGTCTGCTGAAGCTCTCGGGCAAGACGCTCGAGAAGGGACAGTTTCGCGGCACTGCGCGCGTATTCGAGTCCGAAGCCGACACGATGGCCGCGATCCGCGCCGGTGAGATCGTGTCGGGCAACGTCATCGTGGTGCGCAATGTCGGCCCGGTCGGCGGGCCCGGCATGCCCGAGATGGTGATGCTGACCATCCAGTTGCAGGGGCGGGGGCTCGGCGAGGACGTGGCGCTGATCACCGACGGCCGCTTCTCCGGCGTCTCGCACGGCATCCTGATCGGCCATGTCTCGCCGGAGGCCGCGCGCGGTGGTCCGATCGCGGCGGTGCGCGACGGCGACACCATCGTGATCGATCCCGGCGCCCGGACCCTTACTCTCGAGGTGCCGGCGGAAGAGATCGTGCGCCGCATGGCCGACTGGCGCGCGCCGGCATCGGTGGCGCAGGTGCGGCCCGGCTCGGTGCACGACAAATACATCCGCCTGGTGTCATCGGCGCATTACGGGTGTGTATTGTAAGATCACAGGAATTTGGCAAAGGTCAGTTGTATTCTTGCCTTGCTACAATCTTATGTTCATGATCTGTTCTAATTTATCATGGACAAATTTGCAAGCTGTGGTAGTGGCCGGCTATTCCTCGCGACACTTCCGGACGCAGCCACGGCGGAGCGAATTCACCGGCTGGCCAGCGTGCTGAAGCGCGCTCATCGCTTTGACGGCAAGCTCATCGCATCAGACCGGCTGCACGTCTCGCTGTTCTCTCTCACCGGTTTGCCGGATCGCCAGATTTGCGCGGCGTGCGAGGCGGCGACCGATTTTCGGACGGAGCCGTTTGAGGTGTCGTTCGATCGGACGGCGAGCTTCCGGGGCGGGCCAGGCAATCGTCCCTTTGTGCTGGTCGGCGAGAAGGGACTACGCCGGCTGCAGTCATTTCGGCAGATGCTCGCTGCTGCGCTGACGCGAAGTGGTTTGAGACGGCTGGCCAACACGAACTTCACGCCGCATGTCACGCTGTTGTATGACGCGCGAAGCGTGGACGAGTACCCGGTCGAGCCGGTCGCCTGGACCGTCGCCGAGTTTGTGCTCGTCCATAGTATGAAGGGCCATCACCACCTCGAACGGTGGTGCTTGCGGGCATAACAGCCACCGGCTGCGAAGTGCGGCGGGAAGCTTCGCCCACCGCTAATTCTATGTGGCAAGCCGCTCGGTCATCTCTTCAATCGAGTTGAACAGATGCGTCGGTCCCGCGGCTTGCAGCGCAAAAGGGAGGGCATAGCCCCAGGCCACCGCGCCCGAATCCATCTCGGCGGCTTTCGCGGCCTCGATATCGCGGATTTCATCGCCGATGCAGATTGTCTCCGATGGCTTGACCCCAAGTTGCCGGGCGACGCGCCGGAATTTCCGGTGCTTGCCGAATATCGCGGCGCCGCAGTCGAAGCGGGTGACGAGAGTGGTGACGGGACCAAGCACTTGCCGGACAGAGGCCTCGCTGTCCGAGCTGACGATCGCGATCTGGATGCCGATGCGCTGAAGCTCGGCCAGCGTTTCCGGAATGCCTGAAAACAGCGAAGTTTCACCCGCCGCGGCGAGCTTGCGTTTTCGCATGTCGTTGACGATGGCCGGAAGCTGCCACGTGGATACGCCAAGCCGCGCCATGATTTCCCGCGCGGACAGCCCGCGCAAATCTTCTAGCTCCTCCGCCGTGACCGGTTTGAGATCGAAACGTGCGATCACGTCATGAAAGGAAGCGCGAAACCAGGGAAGCGTGTCGGCGAGCGTGCCGTCAAAGTCGAAGATGGCGAGGCGATAGCGTGTCATGGGAGATCGGCTTTCGGCGGGTTATTTGTCGTCGCCGCCGAAATAGGCTGGCTTGCCGGTGGTCCAGGTTTCGCCCCAGAGCTGGCCGCCGCCATCGACGGTCAGCGTTTCGCCGGTGACGAATTTGGCCGAAGGGCCGGCGAGGAAGGCGGTGGCTTCGGCGACTTCCCAGGGCGAGCCGACTCGCATCATCGGGTTCGAGCGCGGGTAGGCTGCGCGTGCCTCCGGCGTATAAACGCTCCAGCCCTCGGTCTCGATCGCGCCGGGCGCCACGCAGTTGACGCGGATGTTCAGCGGCGCCCATTCGACCGCGACGGCGCGCGACAGCCCGATCACGCCGCTCCGCGCCGCAATCGTGTGGGCGATGCCGTAGAGGCCGTGCGTCGTCACCACCACGATGTTGACGATGCTGCCGGGATGCTTGTGGTCGCGCCAGCGCTGCGCGGCGGCCTGCATCATGTACCAGGTGCCGTTCAGATTGGTGTTGATGACGGCATTCCAGCCCTTCACGGAAAAATCGATCGCAGCCTGCGGAAATTGTCCGCCGGCGCTGTTCACGAGGGCGTCGACGCGGCCTTGCGCAGCCCAGATCGCATCGAACAGGAGATTGACCGCATCGGGCTCCCTGATGTCGGCGACATGCGCTGACGCCTTGAGGCCACGCTCCGCCAACTGGGCCACGAGCGCATCGAGCTTGCCGCCGTCGCGCCCGACTACGGCGACATGCGCGCCCAATCGCGCGAATAACCATGCGATGGCGCGTCCTATGCCGCCGGCGCCGCCCGAGACGACGACGACTTGATCCTTCAGCGCGTCGCTTGCGAAGACCGTCGGATGAACCGCAAGCTCCGCGTCGGTGAGGCCGAGCTTCGATGGTGAAGGATGGTCAGTCATGGATCGGAGCAGGTCTTGTTATATGCGACATCAGCCGTACATTAGCCTGACAGCAGAAACCAAGCAAAAGAACGAGTTTAATGCCCGATCTCTCCGCTTTCCCAATCACCAAACGCTGGCCCGCCAAACACCCCGACCGTCTTCAGCTCTACTCGTTACCGACGCCGAACGGCGTCAAGGTCTCGATCATGCTCGAAGAGATCGGCTTGCCCTATGAGGTGCATCTGGTCGATTTCGGCAAGGATGACCAGAAGACGCCGGAATTCCTGTCGCTGAATCCGAACGGCAAGATCCCGGCGATCCTCGATCCCGATGGGCCCGGCGGCAAGCCGCTGGCGCTGTTCGAGTCCGGGGCGATCCTGCAATATCTTGCGGACAAGACCGGCAAGCTTCTGCCTGTTGATCGGGCGCGGCGATACCAGGCCATTCAGTGGCTGCACTTCCAGATGGGCGGCATCGGGCCGATGTTCGGCCAGGTTGGCTTCTTCCACAAATTCGCCGGCAAGGAATATGAGGACAAGCGGCCGCTCGAACGCTACGTGGCCGAATCGAGACGTCTGCTCGATGTGGTGGAGACGCGCCTTGCCGGGCGGCAATGGATTATGGACGACGAATACACCATCGCCGACATTTCCATGCTCGGCTGGGTGCGCAACCTGATCGGCTTCTATGGTGCGCGCGATCTCGTCGCGTTCGATACGCTGAAGCAGGTACCGGCATGGCTGGAGCGCGGGCTGGCCCGGCCGGCGGTGCAGCGCGGGCTCGAGATACCCAAGCGGCCTACTTGAGCAATTCGTAAAGGACGGGGTTATCAGCGCAGGCGCCGAAGCCGCATTCCAGCAGTGTCGTTACCACGTTCGCTGCCGCCAGCGCGATCACGAGCCACACCGCGATCTGGGCGAACGCGCCGCCGGTCGGCGGCAGTACGGCGCCGTCGTCCTTGAACTGCCGGTCGAACAGCATGACGACGGCAATCAGGATGATCGCGGCAATGAAGCCGATCAGCGCCCAGGTGTAATAATGATAGCCCAGCAACGCCGAACCATAGCCGGCGTCGCCGGGCAGGATGTGCAGCAGCACCTGCCGGGTCGACGCGACGGCGCCCACGACCGCCGCCAGCAGCGACATCGCATAATGGCTGGGGCGCGGGCCGAAGCGGATATTGAGGATCGGGCCGACGGCGAGCGCCGCGAACAGGATTCGCTGCAGCAGGCAGAGCGGGCAGGGAAGCTCATTCAGGATGAACTGCGCCGCATAGGCCGCCGCCAGCACCAGCGCGACCGCGTAGAGGCCGAGTGCGTTCAGCGTGATGGCGCGGGTCTGGGTCATGCGTCCCTCAGAACGACAGTTTCAGCGTATCGGTCGCGTGGTGCAGATAGGTCGCGGCGCATGCGATCATGACCCGCGCCAACAGGCCGAGTGCCAGCAGGCGCGGACCGCGCCAGGCGATCAGCATCGTGACGGCCACAGCCAAAAATAAAAGGGTGAATTCCATCGGCCATCCCGGGAACGAGTGATGCCACAATCTATGATAGATTCGCCGACGGGTTTGCAAAGAATCGATCTGCTTGCGGCGAAATCAGCGAGGCATATGAACAGGCGAGCCATTGCCACACGAATGTGATTGTCGTGCGCTGTCGCTCTATTCCATGCTGCTCCTCCCGCCCGGAGTAACCCGATGGCCACCGAAATTGCCCGCCCGGCCGCGCGTCATCAGCCGTGGTTCAAGATCCTGTATGTGCAGGTATTGATCGCGATTGCGCTCGGCGTGTTTGTCGGCCGGCTCTATCCACATTTCGGCAAGGAGCTTAAGCCGCTCGGCGACGGCTTCATCGCCCTGATCAAGATGATGATCGCGCCGGTGATCTTCTGCACGGTCGTGCATGGCATTTCGTCGATGGGTGACCTGAAGCGCGTCGGCCGAGTCGGGCTGAAGGCGCTGATCTATTTTGAAGTTGTTTCGACGATTGCGCTGGCGGTCGGCCTCATCGTCGGCGAGGTCCTCCAACCCGGCCGTGGCTTCAACATCGACCCGACCACAATCGATCCGGCGTCCGTCGCGACCTACGTCACCAAGGCAAAGGAAGAGGGTATCGTTGCGCATCTGCTTGCGATCATTCCCGACAGCTATTTCGGCGCGCTCGCCCGCGGCGATCTGTTGCAGATCCTGCTGATTTCCATCCTGTCCGGATTTGCCATCGCATTTCTGGGTGAGGCTGGCGAGCCGATATCCCGCGCCGTTGATCAGGCGGCGAAGATGTTCTTTGGCATCATCCGCATGATCGTGCGCCTCGCGCCGGTCGGTGCTTTCGGCGCGATGGCGTTTACCGTCGGCGCTTATGGTCTCGATTCGCTGTGGAATTTGATCGCGCTGATCGCGACCTTCTATCTCACCAGCATCCTGTTCGTGTTGATCGTTCTCGGTTCGATCGCACGGATATCCGGCTTTTCGATCATTCGTTTCATCGCCTACATCAAGGATGAACTGCTGATCGTGCTCGGAACCTCATCGTCGGAATCGGTTTTGCCGCAGATGATGCAGAAGATGGAGCATCTCGGCGCGTCGCGGCCCGTGGTTGGCCTTGTTATTCCAACCGGCTACAGTTTTAATCTCGACGGCACCAACATCTACATGACATTGGCTACGCTGTTCCTGGCACAGGCGACCAACACTCATCTGACGATCTGGCAGGAGCTCGGTATTCTCGGCATCGCCATCATTACCTCGAAGGGGGCATCTGGAGTCACGGGCGCAGGCTTCATCACGCTGGCGGCGACCCTTTCAATCGTACCTGACATACCGATCCAGTCGATCGCCATCCTGGTCGGAATCGACAAGTTCATGAGCGAGTGCCGGGCGCTAACGAACCTCATTGGTAACGGTGTCGCCTGCATTGTCATCAGCCGCTCGGAGGGCGAACTGGACGGTGACAAGCTGCATAAGGCAATGGCTCATCCGATCGAACTGGGAGAGGCGCTCGAGCGGGGCGCATCCACGAGATAACGAATCACTGGATCAACTTTGGCGGGGCTGGAATGACAAAACCCATCACCATCTACGGCATCAAGAACTGCGATACCATGAAGAAGGCGCGCGCCTGGCTGGACGATCACGGCGTGGCTTACGACTTTCACGACTACAAGCTTGCCGGCATCGCCAAGGACACGCTCAAGCAATGGTCCGACGACATCGGCTGGGAAACGCTGCTCAACCGCGCCGGCACGACGTTCAAGAAGCTGCCGGAGAGCGACAAGGAAGGCCTGAACGAGCGCAAGGCGCTGGCGCTGATGCTGGCGCAACCTTCGATGATCAAGCGCCCGGTGCTCGATCTCGGCGGCAAATTGCTGGTCGGGTTCAAGCCGGATATCTACGCCAAGGAAGTGGCGGCGAAGTCGCGCGGACGGAAGGTCTAATCGAATTCGAGCACATCGCCGGACGGAATGCGGCCGGGGGCACGGTGGAACAGATCGCGGTCGATGATGGTGCGCAGCGTCGGCACCGGCAGCTTGTCATTGCCCCGAATGAGGTTCTTGATCTCGAAGCCGCCGTCTTCGCTGATGGTCTTCAGCGAAGCGATGATATGGCTGACGCTATCCTTGTCGGCGAATGGCAGTAGCAGCCGCTCATAGGCGACGAGACGCCCGTAGATATCGTTCATGTCGGCGATGGTGTAGGCGGGAAGGCGGCGGGCGATGCACTCATAATAAACCGGCATCACCATCGGAGCGAGCCTTGCGCCGAGATACTCGTCGAGATAGCGCCCCTTGCCGGTGTTTCCATATGCCGTCGACATCCGCGTGCCGTCGCTCTGGATGGTCAGGCGCGGCGGCCGTGACTGGGCATCGACGGTATAGAACACCAAGTCCGGAAATTCGTCCTCCATGCGCGCCGGCCGGTATTCGGACATGCGCGGGATCGACTGGTTGCGGGCGTATAGTCGCAGCCAGGTATTGAGCAGGTCGCGCTGTTTGATCGATTTGACGACGGACGGTTGGGCGCTCTCAAATTCCAAGGCGACAATTCCTTGCTGTCTAAATCGCGTAGATGATGCGATTGCGGCGGAAATATTCTGGGAAAGCGGCTGATTGCAGCAGAACACCGTTAATGATGGCTTGCCGGGACGAAGATCACGGCTGAACGCTGGCGGTGCGCGAGCCCGAGCTCGGCGGCCGGCGCATTCGACTTATGGCGCATCCGGAACCAGGTCCCCGGCTTTTCCCCGTGACAGCTTTCCACCTTGCCTAATCCATCGCGTTGACGGCATATTCCGGCCCGGAGGCGGCGGGCTCGGTACGGATTCCTAGGACGTCCAGGAGAGTCCGCCCGAACAGGGAAAAAATGGCCGCGCGCGAACGGCTTCGCGGAGACGGCTAACGGGGGAATTTGTTTGGCTGATGAGTTTATTCTCGAAACCCACGGATTGACCAAGGAATTCGCGGGTTTCTTCGCCGTTCGCGATGTCGCCCTCAAGGTGCGCCGCGGCAGCATTCATGCGCTGATCGGGCCGAATGGCGCCGGCAAGACGACGTGCTTTAACCTGCTGACCAAGTTCTTGAGGCCGTCAGCAGGCCAGATCCTGTACAAAGGACAGGACATCACCGCGATGGCGCCGGCCGACGTGGCCCGCCTCGGGCTGGTGCGTTCGTTCCAGATTTCGGCGGTCTTCCCGCACCTGACGGCGCTGGAGAACGTCCGCGTCGCGCTCCAGCGCCAGCATGGATCCTCCTTCGATTTCTGGCGCTCAAAGAGCGTGCTCGATCGCTTCAACGGCCGGGCCATCGAACTGCTGAACGACGTGGGTCTGAGCGAGTTCGCCAATACGCCCGCGGTCGAGATGCCCTATGGACGCAAGCGTGCGCTGGAGATCGCAACGACGCTGGCGCTCGACCCGGAAATGATGCTGCTCGACGAGCCGATGGCCGGCATGGGCCACGAAGACATCGACAAGATCGCGGCGCTGATCAAGCGCATCTCGGCAACGCACACCATCCTGATGGTCGAACATAATCTCTCCGTGGTGGCCAACTTGTCCGACATCATCACGGTGCTGACGCGCGGCCAGGTGCTGGCGCAAGGCAATTACGCAGAGCTCTCAAAGGACGAGCGGGTCAAGGAAGCCTATCTGGGGGCCGGTCATGCCTGAGTTGAAAATGGCGGAAGCTGCCGCCAAACCGGCCGGCGCCGAGGTGCTTTCCGTTTCTGACCTGCAGGCCTGGTACGGCGAATCCCACATCCTTCACGGGATCAACTTCAATGTGAAGGCCGGCGAGGTGGTCACGCTGCTCGGCCGCAACGGCGCCGGCAAGACCACGACGCTGAAGTCGGTCATGGGAATTATCGGCAAGCGCACCGGTTCGATCCGTTTCAACGGTCAGGACATCACGCGCGCCTCGTCCGACAGGATCGCACGCCAGGGCATCGCGTTCTGCCCCGAGGAGCGGGGCATTTTCGCAAGCCTCGACGTGCGCGAGAATCTGCTGCTGCCGCCCGTCGTGCGCAGCGGGGGACTGTCGCTCGACCAGATCTTCGAATTGTTTCCGAACCTGAAGGAGCGCCTCAACAGCCAGGGCACCAAGCTCTCGGGCGGCGAGCAGCAGATGCTGGCGATCGCCAGAATCCTGCGTACCGGCGCTCGCTTCCTGATGCTGGACGAGCCGACCGAAGGTCTGGCGCCGGTCATCATCCAGCAGATCGGCCACACCATCGCGCGGCTGAAGTCGGAAGGCTTTACCATCCTGCTGGTCGAGCAGAATTTCCGCTTCGCCTCCACGGTGGCTGACCGATACTACATCGTCGAACACGGCAAGGTCATCGACGGTTTTGCGAACTCGGAGCTGTCGGCCAATATGGACAAGCTCCACACCTATCTCGGCGTTTAATCGGTAATTTGGCTGCACTCTGGATTAATGGAGATACTATGAAACATCGGATTTCAGCTCTCTTCCTCGGCACCGCGCTTGCGCTTGCCGCAGGCAGTGGCGCCCTGGCGCAGGACAAGACCGTCAAGGTCGGCGTCCTGACCGACAATTCCGGCCTTTACTCCGACCTCGGCGGCGCGGGCTCGACTCTCGCCGCCCAGATGGCGATGGAGGATTCCGGCCTCGCGGCCAAGGGCTGGAAGATCGACATCGTCTCCGCCGACCACCAGAACAAGCCCGACATCGCCACAACCATCGCGCGTCAATGGATCGACGTCGAGAAGGTCGATATCTTCGTGGACGTGCTGAACTCCGGCGTTGCGCTGGCGGTCAACAATCTGGTGAAGGAAAAGAACGCGGTCATGATCAATACCGGCGCGGCGACGTCGGACCTGACCAACGCCCAGTGCTCGCCGAACACGATTCACTGGGTCTACGATACCTACATGCTCGCCAACTCTACCGGCCAGGCGCTGGTTAAGGCCGGCGGCGACACCTGGTACTTCCTGACCGCCGACTACGCGTTCGGTCATGCGCTTGAGCGCGACACAACAGCGGTCGTGGTGAAGTCGGGCGGCAAGGTTATCGGCACCGTCAAGCATCCGCTGAATTCGTCGGACTTCTCCTCGTTCCTGCTGCAGGCGCAGGCCTCCAAGGCCAAGATCATCGGCATGGCGAACGCCGGCGGCGACACCACCAACACCATCAAGCAGGCCGCGGAGTTCGGCATCGTCGCGGGCGGCCAGAAGCTCGCGGGATTGCTGCTGTTCATCAATGACGTTCACTCCCTCGGTCTCAAGGTTGCGCAGGGCCTGAACTTCACGGAAACATTCTACTGGGATCTGAACGATGGCACTCGCGCGTTTTCGAAGCGCTTCTCCGAGCGCATGAAGAACAAGGCGATGCCGTCCATGGTGCAGGCCGGCGTTTATTCGGGTCTGATCCACTATTTCAAGACGATCGACGCGATGGGCGGCAACCCGCATGACGGCGTCAAGGTCGTGGCAAAAATGAAGGAAGCGCCGACCGATGATCCGCTGTTCGGCAAGGGCACGATCCGCGCCGACGGCCGGAAGATTCATCCGGCCTACCTGTTCGAGGTCAAGAAGCCCGCGGAATCCAAAGGGCCGTGGGACTATTACAAGCTGATCGGAACCACCCCGGGCGACCAGGCCTTCCGGCCGCTCTCGGAAAGCGCCTGTCCGCTGGTCAAGAAGTAAGAACAACGGCCCGCGGGGCATTGCGCCCGCGGGCCACTTTCGCCCAACAACGAGATCGAGTGCCAAGCCGATGCAAGCTCTCTACGCCCAGCTCCTGGTCGGACTGATCAACGGGTCGTTCTACGCGCTGCTCAGTCTCGGGCTGGCCGTGATCTTCGGCATGCTCAACATCATCAACTTCGCCCATGGCGCGCTCTACATGATGGGCGCGTTTACCGCGTATTTTCTGCTGCATCTCACGGGAATTGGATACTGGTGGGCCCTGATCATCGCGCCGATTGTCGTCGGCATCTTCGGCATGATCCTGGAACGGACCATGCTGCAGTGGCTGGCGGGTCTCGACCACCTCTACGGGCTTTTGTTGACGTTCGGCATCGCGCTGATCGTGCAGGGCGTGTTCCAGAATTACTTCGGCTCCTCCGGCCTACCGTACGCGATTCCTGATTATCCGGAGATCGGCGGCTTCCGCGGATTACAGGGCGGCATGAATCTCGGCTTCATGTTCCTGCCGATCTACCGCGGCTGGGTCGTTGTCTTCTCGCTGGTCGTCTGTCTCGCCACCTGGTTCCTGATCGAGAAGACGCAGCTCGGCGCTTACCTGCGCGCCGCGACCGAAAACCCGACGCTGGTGCGGGCGTTCGGCATCAACGTTCCCCGGATGATCACGCTGACCTATGGGCTCGGCGTCGGCCTGGCGGCGCTGGCCGGCGTGTTGTCGGCGCCGATCAACCAGGTGCGGCCGCTGATGGGCGCGGACCTGATTATCGTCGTGTTCGCGGTGGTGGTGATCGGCGGCATGGGATCGATCATGGGATCGATCATCACCGGCTTCGCGCTCGGCGTGATCGAGGGGCTTACGAAGTATTTTTATCCCGAGGCCTCCAACACCGTGGTGTTCGTCCTGATGGTGCTGGTGTTGCTGGTGAAGCCAACGGGACTGACGGGACGGGCGGCCTGACATGAGCGCATTGACTGACGATACACTGCCGGTAACGCCGCGCGCGATGCGCGACGAGATGATCGTGTTCGCCGCGATGGCGGTGCTGCTGGGGCTCGTACCCCTGACGGGCATTTATCCATTCTTCGTGATGCAGGCGCTGTGTTTTGCGCTGCTTGCCTGCGCCTTCAACCTCCTGATCGGCTATGGCGGCCTGCTGTCGTTCGGCCACGCCATGTTCTTAGGGACCGCTGGCTACTGCTCGGCGCATGCGCTCAAGGTCTGGGGTGTAACGCCGGAAGTCGGAATTCTGGTCGGTGTCGCCGGCGCCGCGGCGCTCTCCGTCGTCACCGGCTTCATCTCGATTCGCCGGCAGGGCATCTATTTTTCGATGATCACGCTGGCGCTTTCGCAGCTGTTGTTCTTCATCTATTTGCAGGCACCGTTCACCCATGGCGAAGACGGAATCCAGGGCATTCCGCAAGGCTATCTGTTCGGAATCTTCAATCTGGCCAAGCCCACCGTGCTCTATTACGTCGTGCTGGCGGGCTTCCTTGCCGGCTTCCTGCTGATCTTCCGCACCATCAACTCGCCGTTCGGCGAGGTCTTGAAGTCGATCCGCGAGAACGAGCAGCGGGCGATTTCGCTGGGCTACAAGACCGACCAGTACAAGCTGCTCGCCTTCATTCTGTCCGGCACGCTTGCGGGCTTTGCCGGCTCGCTGAAGGTGTTCGTGGCGCAGAACGCCTCGCTCACCGACGTGCACTGGACGATGTCGGGTGAAATCGTGCTGATGACGCTGGTCGGCGGCCTCGGGACCATCTTCGGCCCGGTCGTCGGGGCCTTCGTCATCATCGCCATGCAGCAGTATCTGGCCGGGTTCGGCCAGTGGGTGACGGTGATCCAGGGTGTGATCTTCGTGGCCTGCGTGCTGACCTTCCGCCGCGGTATCGTCGGCGAAGTCGCGCATTATTTCCGCCGATCCCTGTAAAACGGCCGGTTTTCGCGCCGTTTTCGGCTTCACAAAGCGGTGGATGGCCCGGTTCCCGGGTCCCGCCGTGGCGCGTTTTTCCTGCGAATGGTCTATGACAGTTTTGTGACAGGCCGCCCCCCGCGGGCTGTTCTGAACGACGGAAAATATCCATGCTGCGCTGGTTTCGTGCCTTTTTGCCCAAGGAGGAGCGGTTTTTTGACCTGTTTGCCCGCCACGCCCAGACGGTCGTACAGGGCGCGCTGGCGTTGCAGGACATGCTGCGCGGCGGCGAGGAGACGCCGGTATTCTGCCAGCGCGTGAACCAGTTCGAAAACGACGCCGACGGCATCACCCGCGAGGTACTGACCGCGGTCCGCCGCACCTTCATTACCCCGTTCGACCGCGGCGACATCAAGAACCTGATCACGGCGATGGACGACGCCATCGACCAGATGCAGCAGACCGCGAAAGCGGTGGTGCTGTTCGAAGTCCGCACGTTCGAACCCCCGATGCGCGAAATAGCCACGCTATTGGTCGAATGCGCCAATCTGGTCAGCCGCGCGCTGCCGCTGATGCAGTCGATCGGCAACAACGTCGCGATGCTGACTTCCATCACCGAGGAAATCGGAAAGCTCGAGGGCCGTATCGACGATCTCCACGACATCGGGTTGAAGGAGCTGTTTCTCAAGCACCGCAACGGCAATTCGATGGATTTCGTGGTCGGCGCCGAGATCTACAAGCATCTCGAAAAAGTGTCCGACCGCTTCGATGACGTCGCCAACGAAATCAACTCGATCGTGATCGAACAGGTATAGGGCAGGGCCAATTCAGTGGACGCCTCGCTTGGTCTTCCGGTTCTGATCTTTCTGATTGCGGTCGCGCTGCTCTTCGACTTCCTCAACGGGTTGCACGACGCCGCCAATTCGATCGCCACGATCGTATCGACCCGCGTGCTGCGCCCCCAATATGCGGTGCTCTGGGCGGCTTTCTTCAATTTCATCGCCTTCCTCTTCTTTGGGCTGCACGTCGCCAATACGATCGGCAAGGGAATCATCGAACCCGATGTCGTCGATGCGGCCGTGATCTTCGCTGCGCTGATCGGCGCCATCGTCTGGAATCTGATTACCTGGGGGCTCGGCATTCCCTCATCGAGCTCGCACGCCCTGATCGGCGGGCTGGTCGGCGCGGGCATGGCCAAGGCCGGGATATCAGCGGCGGTCTGGAGCGGTCTGTCGAAAACGCTGCTGGCGATCGTGCTGTCGCCGCTGGTCGGGTTCCTGCTGGCGCTGCTGCTGGTGGCGATCGTGTCCTGGCTGTCGGTGCGCTCGACGCCGTTTGCGGTCGACCGCGCCTTCCGCATCCTGCAATTCGTCTCGGCCTCGCTCTATTCGCTCGGCCATGGCGGCAACGACGCGCAAAAGACCATGGGTATCATCGCGGTGCTCCTGTATTCGCAAGGCCACCTCGGGGCGGATTTCGCGATTCCCTTCTGGGTCGTGATCTCCTGCCAGGCGGCCATGGGGCTCGGCACGCTGATGGGGGGCTGGCGGATCGTCCGCACTATGGGGCTGCGGATCACCAAGCTGACGCCGATGCAGGGCTTTTGCGCTGAAACAGGCGGGGCGGCGACCCTCTTCATGGCCACCTATCTCGGGGTTCCCGTTTCCACGACCCACACCATCACCGGCTCCATCGTCGGCGTCGGTGCCGCGCGGCGGGTCTCGGCGGTGCGCTGGAACGTGGCAAGTTCGATCGTCTACGCCTGGGTGATCACCATTCCGGCGTCCGCGATTATCGCGGCGCTGACCTATTGGGCCGTGCTGCTGCTACGCTGATCCGGTGACGAGCTTGAGCCCGATGATGCCCGCGACGATCAGTCCGATGCAGGCGAGGCGGGCGGCGGTCGCGGGCTCGCCGAACAGGAAGATGCCCAGGACTGCCGTTCCGACCGCGCCGATGCCGGTCCATACCGCGTAGGCGGTTCCAATCGGCAGCGCTTTCAGGGCAAGACCCAGCAGGAGGATGCTGCCGGCCATGCAGGCGAGCGTCAGGACCGATGGAATGAGCCGGGTGAAACCTTCGGTATATTTGAGGCCGATCGCCCAGCCTATTTCCATGAGGCCGGCGACGAACAACACGATCCAGGCCATGACAACCCTCCTGATAAGGCAGGGTCGTCCCCGCGGATGAGCTGTGAACGGAAGGCCGTCCTTCCGCTGCCGATATGGGACTGGAGAGCCGCCACTGCAACCACCAAATGAGGCTTGATTAGCCCTCCTTTCCCTGCCAAACGCTCGAGCCTCATGTCCGATATTGCCGCTACCGCCGAATCGCAACCCCGCACGCCGCTCTCAGATGAAGTGGCACGGCGGCGCACGTTTGCGATCATCTCCCACCCGGATGCCGGCAAGACCACGCTGACCGAAAAGCTCCTGCTGTTCGGCGGCGCCATCAACCTGGCGGGGCAGGTCAAGGCCAAGGGCGAGCGGCGCAACACCCGGTCCGACTGGATGAAGATCGAGCGCGAGCGCGGCATCTCGGTCGTGACCTCGGTGATGACGTTCGAATTCCAGGATCTCGTCTTCAACCTGCTGGACACGCCGGGCCACGAGGACTTCTCCGAGGACACCTATCGCACGCTCACGGCCGTCGATTCCGCCGTCATGGTGATCGACGCCGCCAAGGGCATCGAGGCGCGGACGCGAAAGTTGTTCGAGGTATGCCGGCTGCGCGACATCCCGATTATCACCTTCATCAACAAGATGGACCGCGAGAGCCGCGATACGTTTGAGCTCCTCGACGAGATCGAGAAGACGCTGGCGCTCGACACCACGCCGATGACCTGGCCGGTCGGCCGCGGCCGCGACTTTCTCGGCACCTACGACGTCGTCAATGGCGGCGTGCGGCTACTCGAGGGCGGCGGCGCCAAGACCGGCGCGACCGAGCAGATCGATATTGCCGATCTCGCCGGCCGCAACGCCAATCTCGACGTCGCCGAGATCAAGGATGACCTCGCGCTGGTGTCGGAAGCCTGCAAGCCGTTCGAGCTCGAGGCGTTTCGCGAGGGCCATCTCACGCCGGTCTATTTCGGCAGTGCATTGCGCAATTTCGGCGTCGGCGACCTCTTGGAAGGTCTCGGCAAGTTCGCGCCCGCGCCCCGCGCGCAGGACTCGAACGTTCGTAAAGTGGAGGCTGCCGAGCCGCGCATGAGCGCCTTCGTGTTCAAGATCCAGGCCAACATGGATCCGAACCACCGCGACCGCATCGCCTTTGCGCGGCTGTGTTCCGGCAAGCTCAGCCGCGGCATGAAGGCAAAGCTCGTGCGTACCGGCAAGAATATGTCGCTGTCGTCGCCGCAATTCTTCTTCGCCCAGGACCGCTCGGTAGCTGACGAAGCCTTTGCCGGCGATGTCGTCGGTATTCCGAACCACGGCACCTTGCGGATCGGCGATACGCTGACGGAAGGCGAGGACATCACCTTTGTCGGCGTGCCCAGCTTTGCGCCGGAAATCGTCCGTCGCGTGCGCCTCACCGACGCCATGAAGGCAAAGAAGCTGAAAGAGGCGCTGCAGCAGATGTCGGAAGAGGGCGTGGTGCAGGTGTTCCGGCCGCGCGACGGCGCGCCGGCGCTGGTCGGCGTCGTCGGCGCACTGCAGCTCGACGTGCTGAAAGCGCGCCTCGATGCCGAATATTCGCTGCCGGTCGAATTCGAGGTCTCGGAATTCCAGCTCGCGCGCTGGATTTCCTCCGACGACCGCAAGAAGCTCGACGCCTTCGTTGCCGCCAACAATTCGGGCATTGCCGACGATGTCGATGGCGATCCCGTCTTCATGGCCAAGAACGAGTTCTATCTCGGCTATACCCGCGAACGCGCCGAAGGCATCAACTTCTCCAACGTCAAGGACGTGAAGAAGAAGGCGTAGGGGCGCGCTGTGTCCCAGCCTTCACTGTCGTCCTCCGCGAAAGCGGGGGACCCAGTACGCCGCGGCTTGTCCGTCAATCACTACCGTCCCTGGAATACTGGATCGCCCGCCTTCGCGGGCGACGACGGCTGAGGCTGCGGCTCGCTGTTTGCCTCACATATGCATCCAGTGGATGCCTGCATGCATCCCGAGTCCGGACAAATCTCTTGCGCCGTCGAGCCGTGTCCGAAACTATCCACTGGATGCTTTTAAAACAACAGGGGAGACCGCCCATGACTGACCTCGCGACCTATTCCCGTTCGGGCCCGGTCGGCACCATCGTGATCGACGACGGCAAGGCCAATGTGATGTCGCTTGCCATGCTCAACGCCCTGCATGCGGCGTTCGACCGGGCGGAAATGGACAAGGCCGTCGTGCTCCTGAAGGCCCGCGGTAAGCATTTTTCTGGCGGTTTCGATCTCGGCGTCTTTGCCAAGGGCAGCGCCGAGGACCAGTATCAGATGGTGAAGGCAGGTGCGGAGTTGGCGCTGCGCATCCTCTCGTTTCCGACGCCGGTGGTGGCGGCCTGTCAGGGCAACGCCTACCCGATGGGGGCCTTTCTCATCATGTCGAGCGACCATCGGATCGCCGCCGAGGGTGATTACCGGATCGGCATGAACGAGGTCGCGATCGGCCTCACCGTGCCGCGTTTCGCCATCGAGATCGCGCGGCAGCGATTAACGCCGGCCTATTTCAGCAGGGTGGTGATAACAGGAGAGATGTTCGGCCCCGCAGAAGCCGTCACCGCCGGCTTCTTTGACCGTGTCGTTCCGGCCGATACGCTGGAGCGCAGCGCCGAGGAGACCGCGCAAAAGCTCGCCACGCTCAATATGGCAGCCCATGCCGCCACCAAGGCGCGGGCGAGGGGGGCGGTGATCAGGATGATCCGCAGCATGATCGACGAGGACATTACGCCGCAATATGGCGAGGACCGCGTGGCCAAGCGGGCATCTGCGTGACGAAAAACGTCGGCGCCGGGCAGTGGCGTTGCGTCCCGTGGCTTTGTATGAAGGAGACATGACCGCGACGCCGCGCCGGGCGACCTATCGTCATGGCAATCTTAAGTCCGCAGCGCTGAAGGCCGCCACCCGTCTGGTGGCTGCGGCCGGCCATGAGCAGTTGAGCCTGCGCGAGGTCGCCGACGCCGTCGGCGTCGCACATCGCTCGCTGTACAATCATTTTGCCGACCGCGAAGCGTTGCTGGATGCGGTCGCGACCGAGGCCTATACGCGGCTCGCCGCCATCCTCGTCAAGGCAGGGACGCCGCAGGATTACACCGCCAAATACGTCCGCTTCGCGCTGGCCAATCGCGCGCTCTACGCCCTGATGACCAGCCGCCCGCACGCCACCATGAAGCACAATCCGCCGCTACAGGCCGCGGTCCATAAGGTCATCGCCCAGGCCATGCGGATCTTCTGCCAGGATATTGAGAGCCCCGCCGAGCGTCGCCGGGCGGTGATGAAGGTCTACATCACGCTGTATGGCGGCATCTCGCTCTATACGGCCGGCGTCCTCGACCAGCCCAGCGAGAAGGCCCTGATTGCGGAACTGTCTGCCATGAACGCGGGGATGTGAACACGGCCCGTCTTGATAGCGGCCAGGACGTGCATCAGTTTAATCGGGTCGTTCCAGGACCCCGCGCATGTTTCGGCTTGCCATCGTCTGCCTGATCGGCCTGTTCGTCGGGATCGGCGTCGCCGACGCCCAGTCGCGTCGCCAGATCGACGCCACGCCGTTTTCGCATGCGCCCTGCAGCGTGCTCGACGGGCAGCCCTGCACGCCGTCGTTCTGCAGCGTGTTCAACGACGGTCCATGCATTCCCGAGATCGACTATCCGTACGGCCAGAACCTGCAACTCACGATCGAATCCGCACCTTCACAGGATCAGGCCGCGAAATACCGCAAGCCGGACCATGATCTCGATACGATCGGCGACCTGTTCGCGGCGCTACGCTCCTGTTGGTCGCCGCCGCCTTCCGACGTCGCGCGCGCGGGCATGCAGATGTCGGTTCGCTTCAGCTTCAAGCGCTCGGGCGAGATCATCGCCACCCCGCGCGTGACCTATGCCACGGCAGGCGTTCCCGCGGATACCCGTTCGACCTACCTGAAGGCGATCAACGCGTCGCTTGCGGCCTGCACACCGTTGAAGCTCACCAGCGGACTTGGCGGCGCGCTTGCGGGGCGGCCGATCGCGATCCGCTACGTCGACAACCGCGATCTGGGCAAGCAGGCGGAGAAGCCGTAGGTGGTGGCCGCGTAGCGCATTGCGCACCAAGCCATTAAGATGATACGCGGGATATTCCGGAACACCAGCCGCGCAACGGGAGGGACATCATGGGACTGTGGGTGATGATCCTGGGCCTGGTCCTGTTCTTCGGCGTCCACACCCTCACCATCCAGCGCAAGTTGCGCGCGCAGGTCATCGCCGCAACGGGCGAGGGCGGCTACAAGATCGGCTATGCGCTGGCCTCGTTGGTCGGCCTGGCGCTGATCATCTGGGGCTTTGCCAAGTATCGTGCGACGGGCTGGATCGATGTCTGGAACCCGCCGGTGGCGCTCAAGCACATCACGGTGGCGCTGATGCTGCCTGCGGTCATCCTGGTGGTCGCTTCCTACATCCGTGGCCGGATCTATACGACGCTGAAACATCCTATGCTGACCGGCATCAAGCTGTGGGCGGCGGCGCATCTGCTCGCCAATGGCGATCTCGGCTCGATCATCCTGTTCGGCTCGTTTCTCGCCTGGGCGGTCTATGACCGTGTTTCGCTGAAGCATCGTTCCGACGCCGGCGCGCCGCCGATTCCCGTCGGAGGTCCCGGCAACGACCTGATCGCGATCGCGGTCGGCGTCGTCGCCTATCTGGCGCTCGCATTCGCGTTCCACCCGGTCGTGATCGGCGTCCCCGTGGTTGGAGCCTGACATGTCCGTTCAATCTGCCATCAAGCGCAAAACGGCGCCGGACATCCGCGCGCGAAAGCACGGCGAGCCGATCGTGATGCTGACGTCCTACCACGCGCACACCGCCGCGCTGGTGGATCGCCACTGTGACGTCATTCTGGTCGGGGACTCCCTCGGCAATGTCATGCACGGTCTCGAGACCACCGTGCCGGTGACGCTGGACATGATGATTCTGCAGGGGCGCGCGGTGATGCGGGGTTCGAAGCACGCCCTGGTCGTGGTCGATATGCCGTTCGGCTCCTATGAAGCCTCGAAGGAGCAGGCGTTTCATTCCGCGGTGCGGATATTGAAGGAGACCCATTGCGGCGCGGTCAAGCTCGAAGGCGGCGTGCGGATGGCGGAAACGGTCGAGTTCCTGTCCGAGCGGGGCGTGCCGGTTATGGGACATATCGGACTGACGCCGCAATCGATCAACACGCTCGGCTCATTTCGTGCGCAAGGCCGCGACGAGGGCAGTTGGGATCCGATTCTGAACGACGCCAAGGCGATTTCCGACGCCGGCGCCTTCTCCGTCGTGATCGAGGCAGTGGCCGAGCCGCTGGCGCGAAAGATCACGGAGACCATCGCCATTCCGACCATCGGTATCGGCGCCAGCGCGGCCTGTGACGGGCAGGTGCTGGTGCTGGAGGACATGCTCGGCCTGTCGCCGAGGACGCCAAAATTCGTTCGCCGCTACGGCGAGCTCGGCCCCGCGATCGAAGCGGCAATCCAGGGCTACGCCAGCGACGTGCGTTCGCGCGCCTTCCCCGGACCCGAACACGTCTACGAGATGAAGAAGAGCTGACAAGGCGCGCCATGGACTGGTCGCAGCACTCCATTCCGGCGATGCGGCTCGAGCCGCGCTTCGGCGACCGTATCGTTCCGGTCTTTTGCGAACGGCCCAGGAGTATTCCGGCGATGGTCGCCGAAGCCGTGGCGCGAAACGGCGATGGTGAGGCGCTGGTTTGCGGCGCCACGCGAATGACATGGCGCGAAGTCGCGCAGCGATCGGCGCAAATCGCAGCTGGATTGCAGAACCTCGGCCTGCAGCGCGGTGATCGCGTCGCGGTGCTGCTCGGCAACAGAACAGAATTCGTGCTGACGATGCTGGGGGCGGCCCATGCCGGGCTGGTGACGGTGCTGCTTTCGACCCGCCAGCAAAAGCCGGAAATCGCCTATGTGCTCACCGATTGCGGAGCAAAGCTGCTGATCCACGAGGCCGCGCTGGCCGACCGCGTGCCCGATGCCGGTGACATTCCCGACGTGACGCACCGGATTGCCGTCGACGACGATCCGCGGCTCTCGCGCTTTTCCGATCTGGCCGATCACGCGCCGCTGACGGCGCCCGTCGAGGTCGGTGAAGAGGATACTGCCATGATCCTCTATACCTCCGGAACGACGGGGCGGCCAAAGGGTGCGATGCTCGCCCATTGCACCATCATTCATTCGTCGATGGTGTTCGTGTCGTGCCTGAAGCTGACAGCGGCGGATCGGTCGATTGCCGCGGTGCCGCTCGGCCATGTCACGGGCGTGGTCGCCAACGTCATGACCATGGCACGCGCCGCCGGCGCGCTGATCATCATGCCGGAGTTCAAGGCGGCGGAATATCTGAAGTTGGCGGCGCGAGAGCGTGTCACCTACACCGTGATGGTGCCGGCGATGTACAATCTCTGTCTGCTGCAGTCGGATTTCGACAGCTATGACCTGTCGAGCTGGCGGATCGGCGGCTTTGGCGGCGCGCCGATGCCGATTGCTACCATCGAGAAGCTCGCCGCGAAAATCCCCGGCCTGCAACTCGCCAATTGCTATGGCGCGACCGAGACGACCTCGCCCTCGACGATGATGCCCGGCGCATTCGTCGTGAGCCACATCGACAGCGTCGGGCTGCCGTGCCCCGGCGCCACCATCATCGCCGTCGATGCCGAGGGCCGCGAGCTGCCGCGCGGTACGATCGGCGAAATCTGGATTCACGGCGGCTCGGTCATCAAGGGCTACTGGAATAATCCGAAGGCGACGGCGGAGAGTTTTACCGCCGGCTTCTGGCATTCCGGCGATCTAGGTTCTATCGACGAAGCGAACTTCGTTCGCGTGTTCGATCGGCAGAAGGACATGATCAACCGCGGGGGCTTGAAGATCTATTCAGCAGAGGTCGAGTCAGTGCTGGCCGGCCACCCCGACGTGGTCGAGAGCGCGATCATCGCAAAACCGTGCCCGGTGCTCGGCGAGCGCGTACACGCCGTGGTGGTCACGCGTAACACGGTCAGGGCAGAGGCGCTGCGTGCCTGGTGTGCCGAGCGACTGTCCGACTACAAGGTGCCGGAAACCATGGATCTGCGCACGGACCCGTTGCCGCGCAACGCCAATGGCAAGGTGATGAAACGCCAACTCCGCGAGGCTTTCACAGCGGCCTGAGCGAGGAGCCGATCAAGTCGAACTTCTGTCGACGAATTCCTCGAGATAGGGGGGCACCTCACGCCCATCGATGTCGCATCGACAGCGGATTTCTCTCGCGACGTCCTTGGAAAGATCGTCGGTCCAGTGCTCCAGCGTGTTGAAGGCGACTACCTCGATCGGATCGTTGAATTGTCCCGACAGGAGATCGGCAATGACCGTCTCGATGTCAGCGCGCTCGGTTTGCCGAGCAATACCATGCTGCCCTGGACCTTCCACGACCAGATAGATCGTCTGATCGGCGCCATACGGCACACTCGGCGGAAATTGGCGCATTGTCCGATCCTCCATCGAACTTGGATTTCAATTGCAGCACAGGGGAAAGGTTCCTATCACGCGGCGGCATTTCAAAAACGCTGCGACGGTGACGATGCCCAATGCCGTCCCTCATTACCGCGCGTCGGCGCGCGACAGGACTAGAGCTTCGGCGCGCTGCCCTTGGGCATCGCGCTCTCGCCTTGCCCGGAGGTGAGTGCAGCGCTGTCGATCGCAGCGGCGCTGACGAGTTGCTTGACATCAAGCAGGGTGAACTGCGCGATGCCAACACGATCGGCCGGCGTGCCCGGAACGAGCTGCACGCTCAACACGCCGTCGCAATTGGCGCCCCTGGCCTCGGCGAGCATCGCGCTCGGATCCTTGGCTTTGGTCTGCGCGCGCTTGACGACCGCCACGCAACTGCCGCGGACGGTGTCGCCGTTGAGCTTGACGGCTGCCCTCGGGTCGAGCGGCTTGTCGATTGCTTCCAGCGCGGTCGCTTCCTTGTACTTGGCGCCGACCGACATGATCGAGCCCTTGCGGTAGATGTAGTACAGGTGCTGATCGCCCACGATGGTGGGCACGCCGTATTTGCCCATGATCTCCTTGATCATGTCGGCCTTCGACGGCTGCTGGTCCTGCGCGAAGGTCAGATTGCGCGCGAGGAAATAGGCGCGGTTGGCGCTTGCGGGCGAGGAGAAGCTGGCCGAGAGCATTTCGCCGTTCTGCTTCGGACCGGCGGGAAGATTGAAATTCAACGCGGCGACGTAGCCGGCGCCGCCATTGCCGAATTTCTGCTGCTGGATATCGGTCTTGGTGTCGGTCCGGCCCTTGAACAGCGAATCAAAGACGGCGCGCGCCGATTCGGCGTTTGATTCGGTTGACATGCCCAAAATGTCAGGGCGCAACTTGCCCGAGAACGCCGTCTCGGGCGTCTTAGGCGCATTGGGCTTGACGTCATCGGCCAGTGACGCTGCGGCCAGGGATACCAGGCCCATGGCAAGCGTCATCGAAACCAGCGCATGGCGAGGCATGAAACACCTGAAAAATCGGGTAGAGTTGAGAATTGCAACGGCCGGGATTACGCCAAGCTTTGAACCGCGATGTCAACATTGGCAGCCGGTTTCGGAGGTGCCTGGGAGGCGCTGTTAACGCTTTGATCCGCCTCGCTTTGCCTTGCCACCGCCATATCGATAGGCTACGCCCCGGCCATGCGGGGATCGGGTGCGCGATACGGCCGCCCAAGTCGCGGTTCCTCGGGAATGGGATATCTTTAAGTGTCTGAATTATTTGACGAAGTCGATGAGGAGGTACGTCGCGAACAGCTCAAAAAGCTGTGGGACAAATATTCGCTTCTGATCATTGCCGGCTTGATTTTGATCATCGCCGCCGTGGGCGGCTGGCGCGGCTACCAGTATCTGGAGGCCAAGAAGGCGGCCGAGGCGGGCGCTGCGTTCGACAAGGCGGTCGAGCTTTCGGAAGCCAACAAGCATGCGGAGGCTGAAGCAGCCTTTGCCGATCTGGCTGCGAAGGCGCCGTTCGGATATCGCGTGCTGGCACGGCTACGGATGGCCGCAGAAGTCGCCGAACGCGATCGACCGGCTGCGGCAAAGCTGTTTGACGAGATCGCCGCCGACCGCAGCGTCGGCGTGGCAGAACAGGATCTGGCGCGGATTCGCGCCGCCCAACTACTGCTGGAAACCGCCACCTATCCCAACATGAAAGAGCGCCTCGAAGCCGCTGCTGCGCCGGGCGCCACCTTCCGCCATACTGCACGTGAATTGCTGGCGCTGTCGGCCTGGCGTGCGAACGATACCGCAGCGACGCGGCAATGGCTGGACATGATCGCCAACGACGGCGAGACGCCGCCGAGCCTGCGCTCGCGTGCCGAAGCGCTGCAGGCCCTGCTGCCGCCGGTCGCCAAGAGCTGACACCAGCACAACGAGTTGGAAACTTGATATGCGCCGCCCGCAACGTTTGATCGCAACGGCCGTCCTCATCGCGCTTTCGGGTGCGCTGGCAGGCTGCGGCAGTACGGCCAATTTCGACCCAAGCGATCTGCTCGACTTCCTTGATACCAAGAAGAAGCTGCCCGGCGACCGCAAGCCGGTGTTCCCCGAGGGCGTGCCGGGCCTCGAGCAGGGCGTGCCGAAGGATCTCTATCGGGGCGCGCGTCAGCAGGCTGACGACCCGAACGCACAGGCGGCCGCTGCCCCTCCGCCGGCAGAGGAACCAAAATCCAAGCGTGGCGCCAAGTCCAAGGGCAAGCAGGCTGCCGCCCCCGCTGCCGTGGACCCCGACGCCGCGCCCGAGGAGGACAGCACCGCCGCAGCGCCGCCGGCGCCCAAGCCGGCCAAGATCGTGCGCAAGCGCACCACCGCGCCGCCGCCCGATCAATCGGCCGCGCCGGCACAATCCCAGCAATCGGCATTCCCGGCCCCGATGCCGAGCGGCAGTTTCACGCGCTGATTTCTTGTTTTCGTTCAATTGACACGCCCTTCAAAAAAGGGCGTTTGGATCATTTATGTCCTTCACGATCGCCATCATTGGCCGGCCCAATGTGGGTAAGTCGACGCTGTTCAACCGGCTCGTCGGGCAGAAGCTTGCGCTGGTGGATGACGAGCCCGGTGTCACCCGCGACCGCCGCGAGGGCAGTGCGCGTCTCGGCGACCTCGAATTCACCGTGATCGATACCGCCGGCCTCGACGAGGGCGCCAGGGGCTCGTTGACTGCGCGGATGCAGGAGCAGACCGAAACCGCCATCGGCCTGGCCGATGCGTTGATGTTCGTGATCGACGCCCGCGCCGGGCTGACGCCGAATGATCGCGCCTTTGCCGATTTCGCCCGCCGCGCCAACAAGCCGGTGGTGCTGGTCGCCAACAAGAGCGAGGGCAAGCACGGCGAACTCGGCGCGATGGAATCCTATGCGCTGGGGCTCGGCGATCCCATCCAGATTTCAGCCGAGCATGGCGAGGGCATGAGCGATCTCTACGACGCGCTCGCCGCGCTGATGCCGGAGCCGGCCGAGGAGCCTGAAGAGTTCGACGACGATGACATCATCTCGGACGAGGATCTCGCCCAGCGTCCGATCCGCGTCGCCATCGTCGGCCGCCCCAATGCCGGCAAATCCACGCTGATCAACCATCTGCTCGGCGAGGAGCGACTGCTGACCAGCGCCGAGGCCGGCACCACGCGCGATTCCATTTCGGTGGAGATCACCTGGCAGGGACGCGATTTCCGCGTGTTCGATACTGCGGGTTTAAGGCGGCGCTCGCGGATCGAGGAGAAGCTGGAAAAATTGTCGGTGGCGGATGCGCTGCGCGCGGTGCGCTTTGCCGAAGTCGTCGTGATGATGATGGACGCGCAGAACCGGTTCGAGGAACAGGATCTGCGCATCGCCGACCTGATCGAGCGCGAGGGGCGGGCGATCGTGCTCGCGGTCAACAAATGGGATCTGATGGAGCGCAAGCCTCATCTCATCTCGGCGCTGCGCAGCGATGCCGACCACTGGCTGCCGCAGGTCAAGGGCGCCCCCATCGTCGCGGTGTCCGGCCTGATGGGCGAGGGCATCGATCGCCTGATGACCGCGATCCAGGACGCCTACGCCGTCTGGAACAAGCGTGTGCCGACGGCCGCGCTCAATCGCTGGTTCGAGCAGGCCGTCGACGCCAATCCGCCGCCGGCGGTGTCGGGCCGCCGGCTGAAGCTGAACTACATCACCCAGACCAAGGGGCGTCCGCCGAGTTTCGTGCTGTTCTGTTCGCGCGCGGATGCGGTGCCGCAATCCTACTTGCGCTATCTCACCAACAGCCTGCGCGAAGCCTTTGATCTGCCGGGCACGCCGATCCGGATCACGCTGCGCGAAAAGGCCAATCCGTTCGCCCACAAGCGCAAGCGGCCATCATGAGCGAACAGGCGTCCACCGCTGTTGCCGACGACAGGCCGCCGGTACGCAGTGGCGCGGCGGCCTTCATCTTCGTCACCATCCTGCTCGACATGCTCGCGCTCGGCCTGATCCTGCCGATCCTGCCCAAGCTAGTGGAAAGTTTCGTCGACAACGATACCGCAACCGCTGCGCGGATCTTCGGGCTGTTCGGCACCGCCTGGGCGTTGATGCAATTCCTGTTCTCGCCGATCCTCGGCGCGCTCTCGGACCGCTTCGGCCGGCGGCCGGTGGTGCTGCTGTCGAATTTCGGGCTGGCGCTGGATTATGTGCTGATGGCGCTGGCGCCGTCGCTTGTGTGGCTGTTCATCGGCCGGGTGATATCGGGCATCACCTCCGCGAGCATCTCCACGGCCTTTGCTTACATCGCCGACGTGACGCCGCCGGAGCGGCGCGCCGCGGTGTTCGGCAAGATCGGAGCGGCGTTCGGCGCCGGCTTCATTCTCGGTCCCGCCGTCGGCGGCCTGCTCGGCGGCATGGACCCGCGCCTGCCGTTCTGGATCGCGGCCGGCTTAAGCTTTGCGAACACGCTTTACGGCTGGCTGATCCTGCCCGAGTCGCTGCCGCCGGAACGGCGCGCTCCGTTTCGCTGGAAAAGCGCCAGTCCGATCGGCGCACTGCATCTGTTGCGCTCGAACCGGATTCTCGCAGGCCTGTCGCTGGCAAATTTCTTCGGGCAAGTCGCGCATGTGGTGCTGCCGTCGACGTTCGTGCTCTACGCGACCTATCGCTATGGCTGGGATACGAAGACGGTTGGCCTTACGCTGGCGTTGGTCGGCATCTGCGCCATGGTGGTGCAGGGCGCGGGCGTCGGGCCGATCGTGTCACGCCTTGGCGAGCGCCGGGCGCTGCTACTCGGGCTTGCCAGCGGCGCGCTGGGATTCTTCATCTATGGCGCGGCGCCGACCGGGCCATTGTTCTGGGTCGGCATTCCCGTAATGGCGCTGTGGGGGGTGGCGGGTGCGGCGATCCAGGCGCTGACGACGCAACTCGTTACACCGGATCAGCAAGGCCAGTTGCAGGGCGCGACCAACAGCGTCAACAGCATCGCCCAGATGGCGGGACCATTTCTGTTCACGCTGACATTTGCCTATTTTATCAGCGATCAAGCGCCGGCGAAAATGCCGGGCGCGCCGTTTCTTTTGGCGGCGGCGTTGCTGGCGCTTGCGCTGGCGATCGCGTGGCGGACGCTGAAAAGGTAGGGTGGGCAAAGCGAAGCGTGCCCACCATTCGCGACGTGCATTCGGAGCGAGATGGTGGGCACGGCGCTTGCGCGCCTTTGCCCACCCTACGCGATCTGTTACGCCGTTACTTCTTCACCAGCGGGCAATCGCTGGCTTCGAGCGGCTTGGCGGCATCCTCTGGCGAGATCATGGCGATCTGCTTGTAATAATCCCACGGTCCCTTCGACTCTTCCGGCTTCTTCACTTCGAACAGATAAGCCGGAATGAGGCGGCGGCCGTCGGCGCGCAGCGGGCCCTTGCCGAACAGCGGATCGTCGGTCGGTAGCTCCTTCATCTTGGCGACGACCTTGGCGCCGTCACGCGGATTGCTGCCGAGCGCGTCCATCGCCTTCAGGTAATGCAGGATCTCCGCATAGAGGCCGGCGACGGTCATCGAGGGCATCGCGCCCTTCGGCGAGAGCTTCTGGAAGCGCTTCGACCATTCGCGGGTGTTGTCGTTGAGATCCCAGTAGAAGGATTCCGTAAACGTCAGGCCTTGCGCGGTCTTCAGGCCGAGCGCATGCACGTCGTTGATGAAGAGCAGCAGTGCGGCGAGTTTCTGACCACCCTGGACGATGCCGAACTCGGCCGCCTGCTTGATCGAGTTGGTGGTATCGCCGCCGGCATTGGCAAGGCCGATGACCTTGGCCTTCGAGGACTGCGCCTGCAGCAGGAAGGAGGAGAAGTCGGAGGTGTTGAGCGGATGTCTGACGGTGCCCAAAACCTTGCCGCCGGTCTGGGTGACCACGTTGCCGGTGTCGCGCTCCAGCGCATGGCCGAAGGCGTAGTCGGCGGTGAGGAAGAACCAGGTGTCGCCGCCGGCCTTGGTCAGCGCCTTGCCGGTGCCGTTGGCGAGCATGTAGGTGTCGTAGGTGAAAGAGATGGTGTTGGGATTGCAGGCCTTGCCTGTGAGGTCGGCGGTGGCGGCGCCCGAGTTGAGCAGCACCGAGTTCTTTTCCTTCACCAGATTGCTCACGGCGAGCGCAACGCCGGAGTTCGGCGTATCCGCGACCGCGTCCACCTTGTCGGCGTCGATCCACTGCCGCGCGATGTTGACGCCGATATCGGGCTTGTTCTGATGGTCACCGCTGACGACATCGATCTTCCAGCCCTTCTTCAACAGGCCGGAATCCTCGACCGCCATCTTGACCGCAACCACCGAATTGGGGCCGCCGATGTCGGCATAGAGGCTCGACATGTCGTTGAGCACGCCGATCTTGACGGTCTTGTCCTGGGCCAGTGCTGGCGTTGCGAGGGTAAGGGCGGCAAGCGCCACGGAGGCGGCGAAGCGCCGCGCAGTTCTAGTCGTCATGATACTCCTCCTCCAGAAATGGTTGTTCGCCGGCTCTCTTCTCGGAACCTGCCAGCGCTTTTGCGATAGTCCTTCTCGAAAGCGCGGGCAATGCATCTATCGTAGCGCGTCCGAGGTCAGCTTGAACTTCTGGATCCGCTTTCCGGTGTCGACCTCGGCTGTATAGACATTGCCCTTGGCATCCACGGCCATGGCGTGAACCCAGTGGAACTGCCCGGCATTGCGGCCGCTGCGGCCAAAACTGCCGACTACGGTACCATCATCCCGTTTGAGCACCCGGATTTCATTATTCTCGCCGTCGGCGCTCAGCAGATAGGTCTGCTTCGGGTCGGGCCAGATCGCGATATCCCACACGGCGCCGTTGCCGCGCGTGTTCTTTTCGTAAAACCATTCCTTAACGAAGGTTCCATCTTTCCTGAAAACCTGGATACGGTTGTTCATGCGATCGCAGACATAGAGCAACCCGTCATTGGCGAGCTTCACGCAATGCACGGGGTTGGCGAATTGCTGCGGGGCCGGTCCATTGGGATCGTAGGGCGGCTGTTTTTCATCGCTCGGCGGTTTGCCGTAGGCGCCCCAGTGCCGCTTGTAGGCACCGGTGGTGGCGTCGAACACGATGACGCGGCGGTTGCCGTAACCGTCCGCGACGAAGATTTCGTTGGCGTCCTTGTCGACCGCGGTCTCGGCGGGCTTGCCAAGCTGCGTCGTGTCGCCAGAACCCTTGCTCGGTGCGATCTTGCCGATCTGCATCACGAACTTGCCGTCGAGCGTGAATTTCAGGATCGCATTGTCATTGTCGGCATTGCCGCCGATCCACACGAAACCTTTCTCGTCCACTTCGATGCCGTGCTCGCGGCCGACCCATTCGTAGCCCTCGCCGGGGCCGCCCCAGGAGCGCAAGAGATTGCCGTCGGCATCGAACTCCAGCACCGGCGGAGCGGAGACGCAGCATTTGGAACGGGGCGGGTTCAGCGCCGCGCCCTTTTCGTCGTCGGTCAGCGAGCGCGGACGGTGAATGACCCAGATGTGGCCTTGCGAGTCGACAGTGATGCCGCCGACCTCGCCGAGGATCCAGTTGTTCGGCAGCGGTTTTGGCCAGGACGCATCGACGGCGAAGGTCGGGATGTCGGCGGCGTGTGAGGATGCGGGTGCTATCAGAATTGCGGCGGCGAAGCAGGCGGAAATGGCTTTGGAAAGATAGTGGCGGGCGCGATTACGCGTTGGCGTCATAGGTGCCTCCCGATGATTTTCTTGGCGGGTTGTCCCGCTTGAGAATGCAGTCAATCGTGGGCAGGCGACCGAGTCAATCATTGTCACCGTCATTGCGAGGTCACCGTCATTGCGAGCGCAGCGAAGCAACCCATGTCTCGACAAGCGGCATGATGGATTGCTTCGCTGCGCTCGCAATGACGGAAGAGCGCGCGAGAGTTCACTCCGGTGCGCGGAAGCTCATCAACTTATGCGTCTTGTAGTCGTAGAGCTTGCCGGTCTCGTCCCACTCCGGCGCGCACATCGGCACGATGAACTCCGCGGCCTGCTCCGGCGTATCCAGCGTCATCGGGTCTTCGCCGGGAAATATGCTGGCGCGCATGCGGGTGCGGATCGGGCCGGGGCTGAACAGGTTGACGCGCAGCTTCGTGCTCACGGTCTCATTGGCCCAGGAGCGCACCAGCGTATCCAATGCGGCTTTCGAGGCGGCGTAGGGACCTTGGTAGGCGTTGGCCTTGCTGGCCGCGCCCGAGGTCACGAACACGGCGCGGCCGGCGTCCGAGACCCGGAGCAGCGGATCCATGCAGCGGATGAGCTGGAAGTTCGCGGTGACGTTCACCGCGATCACATCGTTCCAGGGTTTCAGTTCGATATGCCCGAGCGGCGAGGAGGGGCCGGCGATACCGGCGTTGCCGACGAGAATGTCGAGCTTGCCGTGGCGTTCATGCAGTGCCGCGCCAAGCCGCGCGATGCCGTCGAAATCGGTGAGGTTGAGCGGCACCAGCGTGGCGCTGCCGCCGTCTTTGCGGATCTCGTCGTCGAGTTCCTCAAGCCCGCCTTGCGTGCGTGCGATGGCAACGATGTGCGCGCCGGCACGGGCGAGCGCGCGGGCCGTGGCATAGCCGATGCCGCGTGAGGCGCCCGTGACGAGTGCGATCCGGGAGGCGAGGGGTTTGGTCATGATCTAAGCCTTCGTCATGCCCGGGCAGAAGCACGAAGTGCGTCTTCGTGCCAGACGTCCCGGGCATCCACGTCTTCGGCGGGGTATTACAGACGTAGATGGCCGGGACAAGCCCGGCCATGACGGAAAATTACCGGTTTATTGGCCGCAAACGCGGCCGTTAGCTTGCCTCCGCCAGCAGCGACAATTGCCGGGGCTGCGGCTCGACCTGGGTCTGGTCGGTGAGGTGGGTCGGGTAGGCGCCAGTGAAGCAGTGGTCGGAGAATTTTGGATTGGCGGGATCGCGGCCCGGTTCGCCCATGGCGCGGTACATGCCGTCGATCGACAGGAACGCTAGCGAATCCGCGCCGATGATCTCGCGCATCTCTTCCAGCGAGTGGGTCGCGGCGAGCAGGCCGCCGCGGTCCGGCAGATCGATGCCATAATAATCGGGATAGAGGATCGGTGGCGAAGCGAGACGGAAATGCACCTCGCGCGCGCCGGCGTCGCGCATCATGCGCACGATCTTTTTCGAGGTGGTGCCGCGCACCAGCGAATCGTCGATCAGGATGATGCGCTTGCCTTCGATCGCGGCGCGGTTGGCGGAATGCTTCATGCGCACGCCGAGCTCGCGAACGCTCTGGGTCGGCTGGATGAAGGTGCGGCCGACGTAGTGGTTGCGGATGATGCCGAGTTCGAAGGGGACGCCCGAATACTGGCTGTAACCGACGGCGGCGGGCACGCCGGAGTCGGGCACCGGCACCACGACGTCGACATCGGGATGGCTTTCGCGTGCGAGCTGTGCACCGAAGGCTTTGCGAACGTCATATACCGAGCGGCCGCCGACGATGGAATCCGGCCGTGAGAAATAGATGTACTCGAAGATGCAGGGCCGCGGCGGCTTCGGCGGGAACGGTTTGTGGCTGTTGGCGCCGGTCTCGTCGAACACGATGATCTCGCCGGGCTCGATGTCGCGGACATATTTGGCGCCGATCATGTCGAGCGCACAGGTTTCCGAGGTCAGGATCGGACGGCCGTCGAGATCGCCGAGCACCAGCGGCCGGATGCCGAGCGGATCGCGTGCGCCGATCAGCTTCTTGTTGGTCAGCGCGACCAGCGCGTAAGCGCCTTCGATCGCGCGCAGCGACTCGATGAAGCGGTCGATGAAACGGCTGCGCTTGGATTGCGCCACCAGATGCAGGATGACTTCGGTATCGGTGGTCGACTGCATCATCGCGCCGCCCTTCACCAGCTCGCGGCGCAGCGTCAGGCCGTTGGTGAGGTTGCCGTTATGGCCGACCGCGAAACCGCCGGCATTGAGCTCGGCAAACAGCGGCTGCACGTTGCGCAGGATAGTGGCGCCGGTGGTGGAGTAGCGGACATGGCCGACTGCCATGCTGCCGGGCAGGCGCTCGATCACCTCGCGGCGGGAGAAGGTATCGCCGACGAGACCGAGCCGGCGTTCAGAATGGAAGCGGCTGCCGTCGAAAGAGACAATGCCGGCGGCTTCCTGGCCGCGATGCTGGAGAGCGTGTAGTCCGAGCGCCGTGATGGCGGCGGCCTCGGGGTGGCCGAAAATGCCGAACACGCCGCATTCTTCGCGTAGCGTGTCGCCTTCGAGATCGTCCTGCAACTCGATGCCGTGATTCAGGTCGAGTTGGCCGGCGGGATCGGAAGGGTTTTGCATCGCGTCCATCGCCTCTCTATCTTGGCCAGAATTAGCGGCCCGTGGATTTCTCGATCTGCTTTTTAAGGCTGTCACGGGCAGGTTTACTGTAGCCATCGCCGGACCCAGGGGCTGCCTGGTCGGCGTCAGTTTGGTCGTCTTCCGGTTTATTCTTCTTGAATCGTTTTAAGATGGTGTTCTCGGGGTCATCCGGCAAGAGCGACATTAACCAATCCCCGGTTCCCTGCAGGACGACCCGGGATTTTGCACCGGTGATCCAGTCCGGCCGCTGCTTGTCCGGGACCAGCCAACTAAAGAACAGGAAAGCGACCACCACGATCAGGAGGCCGCGGCCGAGGCCGAACAGGAATCCGAGCGTGCGATCCAGCGCGCCGATCCGGGAATCCAGGATCATGTCCGAGATTCGCACCGTGATGACGGAGACCACGATCAGGGTGCCGATGAAGGTGCCGGCCACGACCACCACGGTCGCGATCGTATCGCTGCCGAAATAGGCCTTGGCGGACGGCATCAGCTTCGAGAAGGCATACAGTGTCACCAGCGCCGCCGCGCCCCAGGCCGCGATCGACAGGATTTCGCGCATGAAGCCGCGCACCATGGCGAGCAGGCCCGAAATCAGCATCACACCGAGCAGGACGAGATCGAGTATCGTTACGGGCATCGGCTGGTCAGGTCCGCTCGTCAGTTCTCAAAGCAGCGAATCGGCGGGTCAGGGCTCCCCCCAAGTGAGGGGCAGACGGCGCATCCCGCAAGGCCGGATATCGTGCCATCCCGGTCCGCCTTTCGCGCGCGTTGTATAGCGGCGAGGGCGGGGCGCGTCACGCCGCTTTAGCTGTTTTCACGACGGAATCGCGACGGTGTGGCATTTTTCTCCGTCACACCCTCGCGATTGGTCTCCCTGTTGCCTCTTGGCGTTCCGCGTGCCGCGATTTCGGCAACCAGGCTGGTCAGTCCGCCGACGCTGTTCAGCGCCAGACCTCCATCGTTGCCGATCTCGCCACGGGCCGATTCGGGCAGAACGGCGCGTCCAAAGCCCAGTTTGGCGGCCTCTTTCAAGCGCGCCGAGGTCTGCGCCACCGGCCGGACCGCGCCGGAGAGCGAAATCTCGCCGAAATAGACCGCATCCGTTGGTAACGGCGCGTTTACCAACGACGAAACCAGGGCGGCTGCCGCCGCGAGGTCGGCCGCGGGCTCCTGGATTCGCAGGCCGCCCGCCACGTTCAGATAGACGTCGTAGCCGGACAATTTGACCCCGCAATGGGCCTCCAGCACCGCCAGCACCATCGACAGCCGGCTCGGATCCCAGCCCACCACGGCCCGCCGGGGGGTGCCCAGCGTGGTCGGCGCCACCAAGGCCTGTAATTCCACCAGAACGGGGCGGGTGCCTTCGATCCCGGCAAAGACAGCGGTGCCCGGGCTGCCAAGGTCCCGTTCAGAGAGGAACAATTCGGAAGGGTTGGAGACCTCGCGCAGGCCGAGGCCCGTCATCTCGAACACCCCGATCTCGTCGGTCGGCCCAAAACGATTCTTCATCGCGCGCAAAATGCGGAAATGCTGCGAGCCTTCGCCCTCGAACGACAGCACCGCGTCGACCATGTGCTCGACCACGCGGGGGCCTGCGATCTGGCCGTCCTTGGTGACGTGTCCGACCAGGATGATCGCCGCACCGGATTTCTTGGCGAAACGAATAAGCGCCTGCGCCGAGGCGCGAACCTGCGTTACCGTCCCGGGCGCCGACTCCACCGTGTCGGTCCACATGGTCTGGATCGAATCGATCACGATCAGGCGCGGCACCGCGCCTTCCGACAGCGTCGAGACGATGTCCTCGACCGAGGTTTCTGCGGCGAGCTGCACCGGCGCATCCGCCAGCCCCAGCCGTTCGGCGCGCAGCCGCACCTGGGCCACCGCCTCTTCGCCCGAAATATAGACCGCGCGGTGGCCTGCGCGCGCCAACATGCTGGTGGCCTGCGTCAGCAGCGTCGACTTGCCGATGCCGGGGTCGCCGCCGACCAGCAGCACGGAGCCGCGGACAAAGCCGCCGCCGGTGACGCGGTCGAGCTCGGTCATGCCGGAGGACAGGCGCGGGGCGTCATTGCTCTTGCCGGTCAGCGATTCCAGCGCAAACGTCCGGCCCTTGCGCCGCGAGCGGACCGAGACCGGCATCGAGGTCGCGCCGGTCGTGTCCTCCTCGCTCAGCGTGTTCCACTCGCCGCAGGAGTCGCACTTGCCCTGCCAGCGATTATAAGCAGCGCCGCAGTTCTGGCAGACGAAGGAGAGGGTGGATTTGGCCATGATGGAGATAGCAGACTCGGTGGAACGGGCGGCACTACTTAGCACGGAAAGATGCCATGTGGCGCGATGAGTGCCGATGCATCCATCGCACGCGTCGGGGCATCAGGAAGGGGTGCCCGCACAAGTCCATATGCCAACCGGTTGCTCAAGCCCACGAATGCTTTGCGCTGGCTGCTCGACGAGCAACGCGAAGTCGGCACTCGACTGGTTCGTTTCGGTACGGGCCTGCTGGACCAGCGCGTCGCTGACCACGATGGCGCAGCCGAATTCGCGGGTCAGCGCCTCGAGCCGGCTCGCCGCATTCACGGTGGTGCCGATCACGGCGAATTCGAGCCGGTTGAGGCCGATGTCGCCCAGCACGACTTGCCCGTAGTGCAATCCGACGCTGACCTGGATCGGTGGCTCGTTGCGATTCATCCGCTCTCCGTTCAACTCGGCAATCGAGGCGATCATGCCCCTCGCGCAACGCAAGGCGTTCAGCGCGTCGGAATCGCCGGCGAACGGCGTGCCGAACGTGGCCATCAGGCCATCGCCGAGATACTTGTCGAGCGTTCCGCCGTGCTGGAACACTTCTCTTTCCATTCGCTCATGGAATTGTCGCAGCGTATTGATGACCTCGTTCGGGTCTCGTCCATCGGCGTAAGCGGTGAACCCCACGATATCTGCAAACAACACCGCAACGTCCTGGGTGCGAACCCGCGTGAGCGGCTCGTCATTGCCCGACAGTTCGTTGACGACGTTGGGCGAAAAATAGCGCGCCAGATTGGCGCGTTCGCGTTCGATCCCGGCGTGGCTGATCAGGAGCGCATTCGAGCGGCGCACCGCCAGCGCTAGGATCGCAGCCACGATAATGAACACCGTTACTTGCTGGAAGCGGGCGCCGAAGCCGATCGACGAGGGATCGAGGATCTCGAACATGCGAATATCGGCGCCAATGGCTTCCTTGACACGCGCCGACAGCGCGGCATGGCTTTCCGGCTGCAGGTAGGCCCAGCCGACGGCAATGGCCCACAGGGCAGCGGTCCACCCGCCCATTGCGACGACTGTTCGCCACGAATAGGCGAGGGTGGCGGTGGCAAGGAAAATGAAGAAATAGATGAAGCTGTCGAACCGGAATTGCATCCCGACTGGCCAGTTAGCGTCGCTCCAGGGATTGGGTACGACGCTGAGGAAGGTCAGCAGCGCGAGATCGCAGATGATCAGGAAAACCTCGATCGGCGAACGCCCGACCTTGCCGACCTTGAGTTGGGCCCAGCCGATCAGGGCGAAGAATCCCAGCATCAGGACGTAGTAGATCACGTCCCAGTTCGGATTGATGATCGGCAGGGTAACGGCCGTGACCGCCAGCGCGACCCAGCGGGCCCGGACAGCGAGCAGCAGGCCCTCGCGCTTGCTGTCGATAAGGGCGGCTTCCGCGAATTTCAGGGTGTCTTGCCGGGCTTCGTTTCGTCCGGTTCGCTGGTCGCCCAGATAGGGGGCATCAGCAGTTTCCACCATCAGGCTCAAGACGCACTCTCCCAGTCGAATCGAGCCGTGCAACTTGCACGATCTCGTCGATCAGAGTGGCACGTCTGAGATGGCGCGGCCACCGATCCACGGCGTCATATCTGATAAACGTTGCAGTAGTCAGGCCGTCGAGCAAATTTGAACATCAATTGCCCCGCGCGCCTCGATCCAGATCGGGGCCGATCCCGAACCCCAATGGCTACCGGTCCTTGGGAAGGTCGCTCTTGCGCTTGCAAAGCAAATAAGGCTTGCCGTCGATTTTGAGCGTGTCCTTTGGACCGGGTGACAGCCTGATCGTCACTTTCCGCCCGTTCGCGCCCTTGTTGTAGTCGTCCCAGAATTCAAAGCAGGTTGTCGACAGCACCAGGCCGTTGCCGGCCGGCGTCTTGCGGTCGACCCGGCAATGATTTTCGTATTGATCGACGAGCGGCGCCGGCTTGCCCTTGATCACGTTCTCGAGGTCGATGAACGTCTTGCTGTCCGGCCCGTCCTTGTCGCGGCAATCCTTCCTGCTCGTTGCCCAGAGTCCATCAAACGTCGGCGCGGCGTGCGCCGACGTTTGCGCAGCGAGAGCGGCAACGACGCTCGCGAGCGTGATGAGAACGACATTCCGCATGATTGGTCTCGAATGTGGGGACGTCATGTGGCGGCGTCCGAGATCATCCCGGCAGCCGCCACGCGACAAACTGCAGCTTTATTTCACCGACACGAACGGCACGGCCGAGCCCGGCACCATCGTGGTCGGCAGCACGCCGTTCCAGCGTTCGGCCTGCACGAGCGTCACGAGGTTGGGGTTGGTGCCGAGCGCCTTGGCGCGGGCCTCGATGGCGGCGGCTTCAGCTTCGCCGGTGATCCTGATATTGGTCGCCCGCGCCTCGCCGTTCAGCCGCAGCGCATCGGCGGCGGCCTGCGCCTCGGCGCGGACGGCGTTGGCCTTGGCGGTCGCCTGCGTCACGGTGATCTGCGCCTGCACCTTTTCGCGCTCGGCGTTCTGCTGCAGCTTCTGCACCTCGACCTCGGCCAGCATGCGCTGCTCGATCGAGTGCAGATAGTTTGCGCTGAATTCGATGTTTTCGAGCTGGACGCTCTCGATCGTAATCATGGAGTCGTCTTTCAGCGACGCCGTGATGGCGTCCTTGATCGCGGAATTGAGCGCGCCACGCTCCTGAATCGCCTTCACGGCGGTGTAGCGGCCGAACACGATCTTGACCTGCTGGTTCACGGCCGGGCTGACGACCTGTTTGACCGCGGTGTCGAGGCCGCTGAACTTGGCGTAGAGGTCGGCCACCTTGTCCGGCGAGGCGCGCAGGGTGACGCTGATCTTGAGATCGGCGGGCTGCTGGTCGTAGGAATATGAGTTCATCTTGTCCCAGGCATAGGTGAAGGTCTTGACGCTGACTTTCTCGACGCTGTCGATCAGCGGGACCTTGAAGCCCAGGCCCGGCTGCGCGGTGCCGATGACCGCGCCATAGCGCAGCTTCACGCCGCGCTCGGTCTGATCGACGGTGTACCAGCTTCCCGCGGCGATGATGGCAATGACGACGATGGCGCCGATGATTCCCCTGGGCATTTCGGTCTCTCCAGACGTGGGTGATGCGAATCCATGCCCGGCATTGATCTGTGGTCACTTGCCGAATGGATGTGACACGCGTCACTTGGTCGGCGGTTGCTGGCGAATGGTTCAGGCGGTCCGCGCCGAATCCTTACGCAAAAGCGGTCCACAGCAGGGTGAGACCGGCGGCCAGCATGATGCCATCCATCAATAGCCGAAAGACGTCGGGCTGAAGATGCAGCACGAAACGCTTGGCGACAAAGGCGCCGAACATAAGCGAGGAGCCGGCGATCAGGCCTTTCAGCGCGATATCCGGCGTCAGCGCGCCGAAGCGTTCGAACGTGACCGACTTGCTCAAATAGAGTCCGAGCGAGCTGGCGGCTTCGGTGGCGAGGAAGGCGCCCTTGGTCAGCCCGTAAAACAGAAACAGCGGCACGCTGAGCGGGCCGGTCGATACCACGATGCCGGTGAGATAGCCGATGACCGCGCCACCGATCGCAAGGTGCCAGAGCTGTGCCTTGAGCTGATGGCGGGCGAGCCAATGCCGCACCGGCACCATCGCGATGAGAAACAACCCGATCGTGATATCGACGGCGTGCGAGGGCAGCACGAGCAACGTTCGCGCGCCAAGCGCGGCGGCGGGAATCCCCGTGGCCGAATAGGCAAGGCAGGCGCGCCAGTCGACCTCGCGCCACCAGGCGAGGATGCGCGAGAAGTTCGCCATCACGGCCGCCACCGCCATGATCGGCACCGCTTCCTTCGGCCCGTATTGATAGACCAATACCGGCATCAGCATGATCGACGAGCCGGTGCCGACAATGCCGGAGATCGTGCCGGCGAGCAGGCCGACAATAAGGACAAAAAGGAAGCCCAAGGGTGCTGTCTTTCACGTTTCTCTGATGCTGACACCATGGTGGCAGCAGGATCAGGTTACGACGTCCAGGCGCTACAGGGAAAGGAGCCGATCGTGCCAATCAAGGGAAGCTGCCATTGCGGCCAGACGCAATTCGAGGTGAGCGAGCCGCCGGCGGAGATGACACGCTGTACCTGCTCGCTATGTTCCAAGCGCGGCGCGTTGTGGGCTTACTACACGCCGGCGCAATTCCGCCTGACTTCGCCGCCGGAAAATGTCGCGACCTATCTTTGGGGCAGCCGCACCGTCAAACATCATTTCTGCGCCAGTTGCGGCTGCGGCACCTATTCGGAATCGCCCGACTGGTCGAGCGGCAAGCCGGACTTCGACAATCCCAAGGTTGCCGTCGCTGTTCGACGATTTCGATCTCGACGCGGTGCCGGTGACGGTGATCGATGGCAAAAATCTCTGGTGAGACCGGCGTCGGCCGGTTGCGCTAGGCAGCGTACAACTCAACCGGTGCGTCGAACCCCTTGAGCTGGAATGCTTTCGAAGAGCTGCCTTTCAAATCCGGTTGGGCGCGGTCAAACACGGCTTTCGTCACCAGGATCTGGTCGGCTTCGGCCACCGACTGGGCCCGCGAGGCGGTGTTGACGACGGTGCCGATTGCCGTCAGGTCGCGATGCGAGCGACCGAACTCGCCGAAGCTGAGTTCGCCCGTATGGATGCCGATGCCAATTCCGAGATCGCTGGAAGAGAGACCGTGCGCCTGGACAAGGCTCTCGCGCCGATCGCGCCAGTTGGCCTGGATATCGCGGGCGGCGAGCACGGCGTTTCTGGCGTGCTGCTCCCGCTTCAAGGGAAAATTGAAGACCGCCATCACGGCGTCGCCGATGGTCTTGTTAAGAAGTCCCTCGTGCTCCCAGATCGCGTTGGCGCATTCATCGTAGAACGCGTCGAGCAGTCCGGAAACCGCGTCCGGCGATTGCGACTGCGACAGGCTGGTGTAGCCGCGCAGATCGGCAAACATGATGGTGGCGTCGATAGTGATCTTGCGGGCCCGCATTACCTTCGTGAACATCAGCTCGCAGATCGTGCAGGTATTGGGATTCATCCGGCTTGGACGAATGCCGAACGCACGAAATGGCGCCGAGACCACGCCGCGAAGCGGCACCGGCACATGCATCTGCTCCCAGCATCCCTTGCAGATGAACGATTGTTGCAGCGCCGCCATTTTCAACCTCGATCCACGAGCGCGGCAGGGTATGGCGATCCTATAACCGGCGGTGGGTACGAGCAAGACAGTGTCGCCGCAGCGCACACCTGGCGGCTGGCGGCGAGAGGCAAAGCTGCTAGGATCGCGTCAAAACAGCAGAACGGAGGATCGCCATGGACGCCGTGACGAAGGGCGCGCAGACCGCAGACACGCATTCCCATCTGGTCCGTCCCGACAGCATGGAATGGCAGAAGACCCGTTTTCCCGGTTGCGAGGCCAAGACGCTGCTGTTCGATCGCAAGACCGGCCTGATGACCGCGCTGATGCGGTTCGCGCCGGGCGCCGTGTTGCCCGACCACGAACACGTCAACATCGAGCAGACCTACGTCCTCGAAGGCTCGCTCGTCGACAAGGAAGGTCCAGCGCAGGGCATCGAATGCAAGGCCGGCGAATTCATCTGGCGTGAGGAAGGCAGCCGACACGTTGCGTGGTGTCCACAGGGCGGGCTGATGCTCGCGATCTTCCAGGTGCCGAACAAGTTCTTCGAGGCCGATGGCCGCGTCATCGATGCTGCGGGCGAAGACTGGGACGCGGCGTGGGGGCACACACGAAAGGGCTGACAGCCGCCGTCCTTCCCGTCAAGGCGACGTTTACCATGACGTCCCCCGCCCCCAGCTACCGGTTAAGTCTTGTTTAGGGGCGGCTCGATACCGTGCCGGAATTGACGTGCCGGGGATATCGATGTCGCTCTTCCATGCTTCGGGCCGGATATTGCCTGGCCGCGATCGGCAGGCGACAGACATCCGGCTGTTACCTCTGCTCTACGGGCTGACGCTGTTCGTCTCGGCGCTGCTTCTGTTCTCGATCCAGCCGATGTTTGCGAAGATGGTGCTGCCGAAACTTGGCGGCGCGCCGGCTGTGTGGTCGGTCGCGATGGTGTTCTTTCAAACGACCCTGCTGGCAGGTTATGCCTACGCTCATGTGCTGAACCGCCTGCTAGGGTCTCGCCGAGCTGCGATGCTCCATCTGGCACTGGTCGGACTCACGGCGATGGCGTTGCCGATTGCCGTCGCGCCGGGATGGTCTGCGCCGCCACCGGACGGGACGGCGCTTTGGCTGTTTGGACTGTTTGCGATCTCGATCGGCCTTCCATTCTTCACGCTGTCAGCCAGCGCGCCGCTGCTGCAAAGTTGGTTTGCCGCGAGTGGACACAGGCAGGCGGGCAATCCCTACGTGCTCTACGCCGCGTCCAATCTCGGTTCGTTTGCCGCTCTGTTCGCTTATCCCGTCGCCATCGAGCCGTTCCTGACGCTCAAGGCGCAAACCGCGGCCTGGTCGTTCGGATTTGCGCTGTTTGTCCTGCTTCTGGCCGTCACCAGCCTGTTCACCTCTGGCGCAGCACGGGTCGCCGTGCATGCCCCGCCGCCAGATGAGGTGCATGCGAATGCGATAGAACGAATGCGCTGGGTCGCGCTCGCAGCGGTGCCATCCGGCCTCGTTATCGCGGTCACAGCGCACCTGACGACCGACATTGCTGCCGCGCCGTTCCTGTGGGTGGTTCCGCTGGCGATATATCTGCTCACCTTCGTCGCCGCGTTTCGCGAAAGGCCGTGGATCGCCCATGCCAATGTGGTCCGATTTGTTCCTTTCGCCGTGGCGCCGCTCGCGGTGAGCCTGATCGGTGGCGAGAAGGTGTTCTGGGTGACGATGATCGCCCTCAACCTCGTCGCGTTCGCGCTCCTGACGCTGATGTGTCATGGCGAACTCTATGGGCGCCGTCCAAGCGCGCAGCGGCTGACGGAGTTTTACCTTTGCACTTCGTTCGGCGGGGTGATTGGCGGAGCGTTTGCGGGCCTGCTGGCGCCGCAGATATTCAACGGCAATTACGAATATCCGATCCTCGTAGCGCTGGCGGTGCTGTGCATGCCAGGATTCTTCGCCGGCGGCATCCGCAAGGCAGCGACTGAACTTTGGCCGTGGCTTCTGCCTAGCGCGGTCCTGGCACTCATTTGGTATTTCACTCGGCTGCCGTTATCTGCGACCCTGGAGCTGCCGTTTCAAGTGGTGCTCGTGCTGCTGGCGGCCGCGATGTTGTTTCTGCGGCAGCGGCTGATGTGCTTCTTCGCACTCGTGGTCCTAAGTTTTACCGTCACCGGCCTGTGGCGCCCCGGAATAGCGCCGATCGAAACGGCCCGTAGTTTCTTCGGCGTCCACAGGGTGGCCGAACTTTCCGAGGGCAGGGTTCGTATCCTCTATCACGGCACCACGATCCATGGCGCTCAGCGGCTGCGCAACGAGCACGGAACGCTGGTGGGTGGCTCGCCGAGGCCGCTGACCTACTACTACCCGGAAGGTCCGCTGGCCGAAGCGATCAATGCCGCCCGCGCCGCCCATGGTGCTCTCGGGCGTGTCGCCGTGGTCGGGCTCGGTACGGGATCGCTGGCCTGCCATCGCAAAGCCGGGGAGCACTGGACCTTTTTCGAGATCGATCCGGAAGTGATCCGCATCGCGCGGGATCCGCATCTTTTTTCGTTCTTGTCGAGTTGCGCGGCCGATGCACCGGTCGTCGCCGGCGATGCGCGACTGACGCTGGAGGCCTCGCCCGGCCGTTATGACCTGATCGTTCTGGATGCTTTTTCGTCCGATAGCATCCCGGCGCATCTGCTGACGCGCGAAGCGCTGGCGGGATATCTCGCGAAACTCTCGCCCCGCGGCGTGATCGTCGCGCATATTTCCAACCGCTACCTCGATCTCACCCCCGTGGTGGCCAACGTCGCCCGGTCCCAAGGGCTGGTCAGCTTCCTTCGTGAGGATGACAGTGCGGGCGATTTCATGACGACATTCGTGTCCAATGCCCGGGTCGTCGCAATGGCGCGCGCAGCCGGAGATATCGGAAGCGTCGCGGAAAAATGGACCGTGTTGCATCCGGATTCCAACAGCGCGTTGTGGACGGATGACTATTCCAACATTCTGGGCCTCATGCTGCGCCGGAAATTCGGCGGGTAGAGGCTGCGCGAGCAGCTACTTCAGCACGATCCACGCCGGCGCATGGTCGCTGGCGCCTGCCTCGCCGCGGATCTTGCGATCGACGCCGGCCTTGATCAGGCGCGGCGCAATGGCGGGGCTGAGCAGCAGGTGATCGAGCCGCAATCCGGCGTCGCGCGGCCAGCGGTTGCGCTTGTAATCCCAGAACGTGAACATCGGCTTTGACGGGTGCAGGGTCCGGATCGCGTCCGTCCAGCCCTGGTCTACCAGCGCCTTGAATGCTGCACGGCTCTTGGGCTGGATCAGGGCGTCCTTGTCCCAGGACTTGGTCGGATAGATATCGAGGCCAGTCGGCGCCACGTTGTAGTCGCCGGCCAGCACCACGGGGATATCCTGCTTGAGCAGTTTTGCGGCATGCGACCGCAGCCGTTTGAACCAGTCGAGCTTGTAGTCGAATTTCGGCCCGGGCTGCGGATTGCCGTTCGGCAGATAGATGCTGGTGACGAGGATGCCGTTGACGGCGGCCTCGATGTAGCGCGCCTCGTCATCGTTGCGATCACCGGGCAGGGCGGTGCGGGTCAACACTGGTTCGGTCTTTCGCGCCAGAATGGCAACGCCGTTCCAGGTCCTCTGCCCACGCCATATCGCGCCGTAGCCGGCCTTCTCGATAGCCATAATTGGGAACTCGGCGTCGGTCGATTTCAGTTCCTGCAGACAGACGACATCGGGCTTGGCTGCGCGCAGCCAGCGCAACAGGTTGGGCAAGCGGCGGTTGACATTATTAATGTTGAAGGTCGCGATCTTCATGTAGAGCTAACCGGCATCACTATGCTTCGCCTGACACCTGGAGACTCCATGTCGAAATTGCGCTTCGTCATTCCCGTGCTCGCCATCGGATGCTCCGGATCAGCGGTTGCTCAAACCACCGACCAGCGCGGCGCCTGCAAGGCGGACTATGACAAGTATTGCGCCGGTACGCTGCCCGGCGGTGGCCGTGTCGTTGCATGTCTAAACAAGCAGCAGCACCAACTCAGCGATGCCTGCAGACAAGTGTTGGCTAGCCGGAAGAAACAGTAGAACAGGGCAACACGCCGCGGAGCAACACAGAGAGCAACAACTAAGTGGAAGCGGCAGCCGGCTCCGCCGGAGGCGGAGCAGGGACCTCTGCAGTGGCATTGCCGCCCTTGTAGATCCGCGCATAGCGCTTGCCGAGGCTGGTCATCACTTCGTAGCCGATGGTGCCGAAGTGATGGGCGAGTTCGTCGACCGTAATGCCTTCGCCGATCAGCGTCACCATATGGCCGCGCCGCACCGCGTTCTTGTCGAGATCGGTGATGTCGACCGCCGTCAGATCCATTGAAATCCGCCCCGCGATCGGGCAGCGCTTGCCGGCAACCACCACCTCGGCGCCGCGGGTACCGTCATTGGAGCTGGCCGCGCGGAAGTAACCGTCGGCATAGCCCGCGGCGACGATCGCTATTCGGGTCGGACGCCGCGCCGTCCAGGTGCCGCCATAGCCGACGGTATCGCCGCGCTCGACGTTGCGGATCTGCACGATGCGGGCCTTCAGTTCGACGACCGGCTGCATCGGGTTGTCGGCCTCGGGCGTCGGATTGATGCCATAGAGCGCGCAGCCCGGCCGCACCATGTCGAACTGGAACTGGGCGCCGAGGAAGATGCCGGACGAGTTCGCCAGCGACGCCGGAACGCCCGAGAACAGGCTGGCGATTTCGCGGAAGGCTGTGAGCTGCCTGGCATTGGCGGGATTGTTGAGCAGTTCCGCCGAGGCGAGATGGCTCATCACGAGCGTGATGCCGTGATCCCCGGCATTGATGCGCGGGATGATGCCCTGCGCCTCGGTCACAGTCAGACCGAGCCGGTTCATGCCGGTATCTATATGGATGGCGGCGCCGCCCGACCAGCCGGAGCGGCGGCAGAACACGTCCCATTCAGCGAGTTCGTTGAGGTCGCCGATTACCGGCTTGCAGTCGATCTTGGCATAGGCGTCGCCGGTGTTCTGGAAGAAGCCGCCGAGCACGTAGAGCGCCGCTCCCGGCACCGCCGCACGGACCACGCGGGCCTCATCGAGCGTGGCGACGAAAAACGTCTTGCAGCCGGCGCCGGCAAGCGCACGCGCCACCTGTTCGGCGCCGCAGCCATAGCCGTCCGCCTTGACGACACCGGCGCATTCGGCCGGCACCGCCGTCTTCTCGAGCTTGCGCCAGTTGGCGACGATGGCGTCGAGGTCGACCGTCAGCACGCCGGTTGCGGCGGCAAGCACGGCAGCCTGGTTCGCCTCGGGGGAGAGCAGGGTGCCCTGCGGAATGGATTTGGGATCAGGAGCGACGTTCATGCCACGGTTTTACGCGGCGGAACGCGGCGGTTCAACTGCTGTGCTCAATGCTCATAGCTGCGGTCGGGCAGACTGCCGTCGTGCGCAAGGTCACTGAATCGCGTGAACTGGCCCTCGAACTGCAGATCCACGGTGCCGGTCGGGCCGTGGCGCTGCTTGGCGATGATAACTTCGGCCTTGCCGTGCACCAGCGACATGTCGAGCTGCCACTTCTCGTATTCGGGGGTACCGATGCGCGGCTCCTTGTTCTGGAGGTAATATTCCTCGCGGTACACAAAGATCACGACATCGGCGTCCTGTTCGATCGAACCGGATTCACGCAGATCGGACAGTTGCGGGCGCTTGTCGTCACGGTTTTCGACCTGACGCGAGAGCTGCGACAGTGCGATGATGGGAACGTTGAGCTCCTTGGCGAGTGCCTTCAAACCGGTGGTGATTTCCGTCACTTCCTGCACGCGATTGTCCGAGCGCTTGCCCGATCCCTGCAGCAGCTGGATGTAGTCGATCACGATGAGGTCGAGCCCCTTCTGCCGCTTCAGCCGCCGCGCCCGTGCGGTAAGCGCAGAGATCGAAAGGCCGCCGGTTTCGTCGACATAGAGCGGCAGCGATTGTAATTCGATCGAGTAATCGCGGATCTTCTCGAAGTCGGCCTCGCTGATGCCGCCGCGGCGGATCATGCTGGAGGAAATGCTGGTCTGTTCGGCCAGGATACGTGTGGCCAGCTGCTCGCCCGACATTTCGCAGGAGAAGAAGCCGACGATGCCGCCATTGACGGTCTTCATCGTGCCATCGGCCTGAACTTCAGCGCGGTGCGCCTTGGCGATGTTGTAGGCGATGTTGGTGGCGAGCGACGTCTTGCCCATCCCGGGGCGGCCGGCGAGGATGATCAAGTCGGACGCCTGCAGGCCGCCCATCTTGGTGTCGAGGTCGCGCAGGCCGGTGGCAACGCCCGACAGGCTCCCGTCGCGCTGGAAGGCCTTGGCCGCCATGTCGACGGCGGTGGTCAGCGCCTGCGAGAAGCGCTGGAAGCCGCCGTCATAACGGCCGGATTCGGCGAGTTCGTAGAGCTGGCGCTCGGCGTCCTCGATCTGCGCGCGCGGGGCAAAATCCACCGGCGCGTCGAAGGCGACATTGACCATGTCCTCGCCGATCCGGATCAGGTCGCGGCGCAGCGACATGTCGTAGACCGTGCGGCCGTAATCCTGCGCGTTGATAATCGTGGTGGCTTCCGCCGCCAGCCGCGCGAGGTATTGGCCAACCGTCATGCCGCCGATATCGGTGTCAGCCGGCAGGAAGGTTTTCAACGTCACGGGCGTCGCGACCTTGCCCATCCGGATCAGGCTGCTGGCGGTCTCGAAAATGGTCTGGTGGATCGGCTCGAAGAAGTGCTTCGGCTCCAGAAAGTCGGAAACCCGATAGAACGCGTCGTTGTTGACCAGGATAGCACCCAGCAGGCTCTGTTCCGCCTCGATATTGTGCGGCGCGCTCCGGAAGGCGGGAGTTCCCGCGTCGGGAGCAAGCTTGAGAACGTTCGAATCAGTCAGAGCCATGGCGTCAGGTTATGCAGTTGGTTTCCGGCGTTGCCAGCATTTCCGCAAGGGGGGCGGCGATAAAGCGCCTGTCCCGGGCAAAGCGGAAGCAAAAGCTCGCCGCTATGCACCGTTCTTCAAAAATGTGGATGAATCCGACGCGTGGTCGGCGCGAAGCTTGACGGGGTTTCGGCCGAAATCGGGCGCTGCCGGAGCGGCTTCCACGAAAATGCCAGATAAAATCTTAGGAGAGCCTGAACCTTATCGTCACCCGGACAGACATATTCCGACGGGGGCGGCGTTTTCGAGCCGCGACCTTAAGCGTTGATCAAACCAGCATCAGGTAGAGGAACGCGAACAGGGCCGCGGCCACGCCGATTGCTATCAAGGCGTAGTCGATCCGGATGTCGGACTCGAACGGAGCTGGGTAGGTCTGCTGGCTCATGGCGCGAGATGTACGACGGACCGCCAAGGGCCTCTGTGAAGTAGATCACATCGGATGTGATTTTCTTCGCGGCAGAATGGATTGGTTACGAAATCGGGAACGCGCTGGCGATTTTCGAGTTGCCAGTTGTAACGACCAAAGGGACAAGGCGATGGGTCAGCAACTCCAGGGATGGCGATCGGCAAGCAGCCAGCGCTTGTGGCTGTCGATGCTGATTGACGCAATGGAAGAGACTTCGCGCCCGGAACGGCGTGCCGAGCCCTGCGATGGTGAGTTGCTAGCCGCGCTGCGAGCCCAGCTCGCCCGTCCGGCCCTTCTTCGCACGCCCTACACTTCAGCTTACAGCCTGCGGAACTGACCCGCTCCCACTTGCGGCGGCTTATTCGCCCGCCAGCCGCAGCCGCGGTTTCTTTCCGAGTTCCATGCGCCGCAGCCTCGCTTCTTCCCGGGTAATGTAGCCGCGCGTCATCGGCACGATCCCTTGGCGCTTGGTGAGCTGGATCTGGAAATTCATCAGGTTCTGCTTCCGGAACGACATCTCGGACGCCGCCAGATAAAATTCCCACATGCGGGCAAACCGCTCGTCGTAAAGGCGTACCGCCTCATCACGCCGCGCCATGAAGCGGTCGCGCCACGCCTTGAGCGTTTCGGCGTAGTGAAGCCGCAGGATTTCGATGTCGCAGACCAGAAGGCCCGCCTTCTCGATCGCAGGGATGACTTCGGAAAGGGCCGGGATATAGCCGCCGGGGAAGATGTATTTCGTAATCCACGGGCTCGACACATCGGGCCCCGTCGAGCGGCCGATCGAATGCAGCACCATGACGCCGTCGTCGCTGAGAAGTTCGGCGCAGCGCCGGAAAAAGGTTTCATAGAAATCGATGCCGACATGCTCGAACATGCCGACCGATACGATCCGGTCAAACGGGCCGGCAATGTCGCGATAGTCGCTCAGCACGAATCTGGCCGACCCCGACAGGCCGTTCTCAGCGGCGCGGGCATTTGACGCCTGCAATTGCTCCGAAGACAGCGTGATGCCGGTAACATCGGCTCTGGCCATTTCGGCGAGATAGAGGCCGAGGCCACCCCAGCCCGAGCCAATGTCGAGCACGCGATTGCCGCGTCCGATCAGGAGCTTGGCGGCGAGGTGACGCTTCTTGGCGAGTTGGGCATCGTCGAGCGTGGTATCCGGCGTTTCGAAATAGGCGCAACTGTATTGTCTGTCGGCGTCGAGGAAGAGCGAATAGAGCCGCCCGTCGAGATCGTAGTGATGGGCGACGTTGTTTTTCGCCCGGCCGCGCCAATTGAATTGTCTGATGTGCCTGCCGAAATAACGCAGCCACCACTGCAGCTTGGCCCAGCGCGGCAGCATTTCGGGCTGGCCGAGCAGGATCTCCAGCGCGTCCGCGATCGAGCCGTTCTCGACCACGAACGTGCCGTCCATATAGGCTTCGCCCAGCGCCAGCTCGGGATTGAGAAGAATCCGCAGTTGCGTGCGTTCGTTCAGGAATCTCGCCGATACTGCGTGGCCGGTTCCATCCCCGCAGGTAAATCTGGCCCCACTCGCGGACGTGAAGGTCATCGTGCCGCGGCGAATGAATTGACTGAGGAAATAACGCAACAACCGATCCATCGAAGCACCAATGGAGCCAGCGATTCGTTACATCGACACACCCAGGAAAAGTTGGTTCCAGAATGGCTCCATATTATCATAAGTACGATGGTGCCGCGGCGCTAGTGTGTTGGAGTCAAAGCCCTTATTCCCGAAAGCCACAATCACGCAGATGCGCAATAAGCGCGCTTCCATTCGCGTCATAATCGTCTAAAAGGTGACCCCGCCGCCGGCACGTTGAGGACGCGTGCAGGCGATTCTACCTCTGGAGAAGCAGGGAATGTTGAGCCGAGCGCTCAGTTCAGCGACGGTGATGCTCCTGATCGGCTGCTTCATGGCAGGCGTGGCGCGGGCGCAAAATCTCGACGCCGGCAAGAGCCCCTCCCAAATCTTCTCGAGCACCTGCAATGCCTGCCACAAGAGCCCGCGTGGCCTGTTGAAGAACGTGTCGACGTCGTCGTTGCCGGGCTTTCTGCGCCAGCATTACACGACCGGTACTGACATGGCCTCGGTGCTGTCCTCCTACCTGATATCCAACGGCGCTGCCGACCCCCGGTACCAGAGCAAGGATCAGGCGAAGAAGGACGCCAGGCAGAAGGATGCCAAGCAGGACGGCAGGACGGATCAGCCCGACCGATTCAGCTTCGGCCGCCGGCAGCCGCCGGCCCAGGAGGCCCGGCCGGACGCCGCCGGAACCTCGCCGCAAGGCGAGGGCACGCGTCCCGGCCGCGACGCGAAGCGGGCCGCACGGCCACAAACACCGCCCGAGGCGGCCAAGCCTGCAGATGGCGAGGCCCCGGTCCGGGCGGCGACCGACAGCAAATCGGGCGGCAGGCAGAAGCAGGGCCGGCGCGGCAGGCCTCCGGTTGAGGAGCCGCCGAAAACCGAGCAGCCGGTCCAGGGCGAAGCCTCAAAGGAGGATGCGTCCAGGGATGCCGCCAAGGATGCCGCCAAGGCCGAAACCGACGCGACCGATCCCGGCAAGACTGACGCGATCAAGAGCGAAGGCGACAAACCGGCCAGCGAGGCGGCGAAGTCCGTAGGCGAGCCGGAAAGACCGGCACGTGAGAGCCAATCCGAGACGGCCAAGGTCGATGCTCCCAAGGAGAGCGTCGGCAGCGAGCCGAATCCGCTGCGGTCCGATCCGGTGCCTCCGATCACACCTGCGCCGCCAGCATCGGCAGCCACCGCGCCCGATCCGGCCGCGAGTTCCCCCGAGGCCACGCCAGTGCCCGCGGCCCCTCCGCCGGCGACCGCTACGGCCCCTGCCGCACCGCCGGTCGCGCCCGCCGGCCCGCCCATGCCGCCTATCTCACGATAAAAATTCCAGATGCCGAATGCCGGTCGGCCACGCCGCTTGACCATCTCTAGAGCGTTACTCTAGAGTGTCGATCTAGTCGAGATCGAAGGCGACGGCGAATGAGCACGGCACGCGAGGATCTGCTGGAAGCGGGATTGGCGGTGTTCGACCGCGACGGTTTCGAGGGCGCCACCGTGGCTGCCATCAGAACCCGCGCCCGGGCGTCCAACGGCAGCTTTTTCCACTTCTTCGGCTCGAAGAAGGAACTGGCCGGCACGCTCTTTCTGGAAATTCTCGCCCGCTACCATGCAGCCGTCATTGCCGCAGTCGATGAGCGCCGCGGCGCGCGGGAAGGCGTGGCGCGCCTGATCCGCGCCCATCTCGAATGGGTCGTCAGCTCCAGGCGCGAGGCGCGCTATCTGTTCGAGATTTCCCGCAGCGAGTGGACCGAGGAGATCCGCGGCGCGCAGCGCGCACAGAATTCGCGTCTGGTGGAAGCCGTCGAGCGATGGCGCGCACCGCTGGTCGAGCGCGGCGAATTGTTGCCGATGACGTCGTCGGTGTTCTTTAGCCAGATCATCGGACCGGCGCAGATCTTTTGTCGCGCATGGCTGTCGGGCCGCGACCGCACCGATCCAAGAGAGCAGGCCGAAATGCTGATCGCCTGCGCCATCCGCGCGGTGGTCGCGGCTGATGCGATCCAACAACCGGGAGAAGCCAGATGAATGCGAACAACGATCCCGACTTCGCCCCGATCGCAACCCGGATCCGTGACAATGTCGGCCGCCAGGGATTCATGAATCATATAGGGGCCGAACTGTCCGAACTGACCCGCGGCACGTGTACGCTTGAGGTCGACCGTCGGCCGGAGTTGCTGCAGCAGAACGGCCTGTTCCACGGCGGCGTCACCGCCTTTCTCGTCGACAACGCCACCACGATTGCTGCTGCGGCATCGCGCGGCCAATCGGCGCTGACGGCCGAATACAAGCTGAACCTGCTGTCGCCGGCGACAGGCGAGCGCCTGATCTGCCGCGCGCGCGTGATCAAGCCCGGACGTCAGGTTGCCGTGGTTGCGGCCGACGTGTTTTGCGTAACCGATGGCATCGAGAAGCACACCGCGACCGCGCTCGCCTCGATCGCGATGCTGGACGAGAAGGCGGCTGCCGGAATTCCAAGCCCGGCCCGAGGGCCGGGCTTGATGTCGTCTTGAAGCGCCAGAGCGACAGAGGCTTACTTCTCGGTCGCGGCTGGGGCGACCTCGTCGTGCTGGGCTTCCGGATCGAAGAACTCGCCCGCGGCGGCGAGCGCCTCGGCGGCGGCGTCCTGATCTTCTTGACGGGTCGAAATGTCCTCGCCGCGGTTGATGCGCTCGGCTTCGTCGGCGCTGCGCGCCACGGTGACGCTCACGCTGACTTCGACTTCCGGATGCACGGCGATGGCGATCTCGTGCTTGCCGATGGTCTTGATCGGGGCGTCCAGCAGAACCTGGCTGCGGCTGATGGTGACGCCGTCGGCCTCGAACGAAGCGATGATATCGCGCACGCTCACCGAGCCGAACAGCTGGCCGGTCTCAGAGGCCTGACGCAGCACGACCACGTTGCGGCCGTCGATCTTCTCCGCGACCTTGGTGGCTTCGCCCTTGGCCTTGAGGTTGTTGGCCTCGAGCTCGGCCTTCATGCCGTCGAACTTGGCGCGGTTGTCGGCGGTGGCGCGCAATGCCTTGCCGCGCTTGAGCAGAAAGTTGCGGGCGTAGCCGTCGCGTACTTTGACGACTTCGCCCATCTGACCGAGCTTGGTGACACGTTCCAGCAAGATGACTTCCATTTTCGTTCTCCTTTGATGTTCGTATTCGATTAGGTGGATGTTGCAGTTTCAGGATGCGGGCAGCGGTGGCGGCTTGCCGCGCAGATAGCGTTGGCGAAGTCCGAAGACGGCGTCGGCAAGCCCGAGCGCGATCATTGCGAGAACGGGCCAGCCGAACACGATAACGATCGCGTAGGCGCAGCAGAGCCAGAAGCCGCGACTTTTGAGCGCCAGCGTCAGCGTGTGCAGCACGGCAAAGCCGGTGAGGCCATAGGCCATCATCAGCGCGGTGGTCGCGATCTGCGCGAACATCGCGGCGAGCCCGCCGATAAAACAAAAAGCCAGCGCGACCGATAGCGCCACCAGCGTCATCGGCGGCAATTCCGCGCTCCTCAGGTCAGGCCACGGCCGCTGCAGCCGGCCCGAGGTCGCGGTGACCTTTCCGGCAAGCCAGAGATTGAGCGTCAGCGTCATCGTGGCGACGACCGTTGCGGCGGCGGGAGCGATGATGGCGAGAGCGGTTACCCAGCGCTCGATATCTGCCGATGGCGTAGTTCCTCGCGGCGTCAGAATTCGCATGAGACCCCGGCGCAGCACGCCGTTGATGGCCTCGGCGTCGCCACCAAGCGTCAGCATGGCCGCGATCGTGGTCAGCGCGGCAAAGCCGGCGATCCAGAGCAGGATACGGCCGACCGGATACCATTCGAGCTGAACCGCAGCAGGTGCCGAACCGTCTTCAGCGGCGGCGGCAGGCAGCGGCCGTCCCAGCAGGGCAAGATGGCCGAGCCACCAGGCCGGCACGGCCACGGTAATCGCAAAGGCGATGCAATAGGCCAGGCCAAAAATCGCACCGAGGCCTGCGGCCGCGGCGATGCCGCCGATCGTCGCCGCTAGCGGACCCCATCCGAGCGCCACCACCATCAGCGGCAGCGGCGCCAGATAGAACAGCAGCAATGAGATCAGCGCGCCCGAGATGATCGAGGCGAACATCAGCGCCGACGCGCAGCCGGCGGCAAGACCAATGAGGACAATCGCGATCATCAGCTGTCCCGCTCCTTTCGAGCGGTTAGAGGTCTTCTCGACCCCAACCATCGGCGACCGGACGACCCCGGAAGCCTTATGAATGAATACGACCGGCGGCGCGGACGCCGCCGGTCGAAGATATTAGCGAATGACGTAGGGCAAGAGGCCGAGGAAACGCGAGCGCTTGATGGCGCGCGCGAGTTCGCGCTGCTTCTTGGCAGAGACGGCGGTGATGCGGCTCGGCACGATCTTGCCGCGCTCGGAGACGTAACGCATCAACAGCTTGGAATCCTTGTAGTCGATCTTCGGCGCATTCGGACCCGTGAACGGGCAGGTCTTGCGGCGACGGAAAAACGGACGGCGTGCACCAGCTTCAGCCATGATTCTTACTCCTCTTCCGTCGCTTCAACGGCTTCTTCGCGCGGACGGCGCGGGCCACGGTCGCCACGGAAGCCGCCGCCTTCACGATCGCCACGGAAGCCACCTTCGCGGTCGCCGCGGAAGCCGCCGCCACGATCGTCGCGCTCGCGGTCACGATCGGCCTTGCGCATCATCGCCGAGGGACCTTCCTCGTGCTCTTCGACGCGGACGGTGAGGTAGCGGATGACGTCTTCGGAGATTCGCTCCTGGCGCTCGATCTCGGTGACCGCAGCAGAGGGCGCATCGATGTTCATCAGCACGAAGTGTGCCTTGCGGTTCTTGTTCATGCGGTAGGTGAGGGAACGCACGCCCCAGTTCTCGGTCTTGGTGACCTTGCCGCCGAGCCCTTCGACGATGCCCGTCATCTGGGTGGTCAGCTCTTCGACCTGCTGGGTGCTCGCATCCTGACGCGCGAGAAAAACATGCTCATAAAGAGGCATGGGTGTCCTTTCCTGGTGTTGGCGCGGTTCCCGGCGGCAAGCCCTTCGAGACCTTCGGAAAGGACTCGATATTGCTCAGAAGGCGGAAGCACGGGACGACGGGCCGACTGGCCCTGCCACATCAATCCGAACGATGAATTGCTGAGACCGTCCGTTCAGCTCCCGGCCGGGATCCACGGATGCGCGGGTTATAAGGATTTTGCGCGGACTGGCAAGGCTTCGCGTGCTTCGAAAAAGCCGATCTTGACATATTTGTTTGTATATCATACAAATAAGGGATCGGAGGTAAAATGGCTCCCAAGTCCGTTCAAACAACTCCGGAAATGCCGGCCGACGATCCCAGGCACGCGGCCCGCGCAACCAGGACCGCCGGGCGCCAGATGCGCTCACGCCTGCTCGATGGCGCCAGCCGCCTGTTCAAGGAGCGGGGCCTTGCCGGCACCTCGATCTCCGACATTGCGGCGGCCGCAGACGCGTTTCCGAGCCAGATCACCTATTATTTCCGCACCAAGGAGGCGCTGTTCGTCGAGGCCGCTTGCCGCGAGATGCTCTATCTGGCGCGCGCGACCGAGCAGGCGGCACTCCAGGCCCACACGCCGCGGCAATACACCCTCGCACTGGCGGAGACGGTGACGGCGACAGATTCAGTGGCCTTCTTCGCCGAAGCCCTGACGCTCACCAGACGCCGCCAGGATCTCGCGCCGCTGGTTGAGCGCACGATCGAGCGCCTGCACAGCGAAGGCGCGCGCGCCTATGCGAGCCAGGTCGAGCGCCACGGCTGGCGCTCGCTCCGCGCGCCCGAGGAAAGCTCGCGGCGATTCTGGGCGGTCGCGATCGGCGTCATGGTCGAAGGTAATGCGATGGGGCGATCGGCCGAGGATTTGTGCGGCGAAATGCTGCGCGTACTCGGCGAGCAGGCCACGCCGCCGCCGGGGGCCGACAGCGCCAGGCTGCGTTTGGTTGACGACCATGACAAACCCGACGGGGAGGGATCATCATGACCGCACTCCGCATGCGTGCTCGCGATTTTCTGAGCGAGGATCAATTGATCGCCGTCCGCGAGCGCGTGACGTGGAAAGGCATCGCCCTGATCGCCCATGCCTGGGCGCTGATATTGGGCTCGATCGCGCTGGTCGCGTGGTGGCCCAACCCGCTGACCTTTCTGCTGGCGGTCGGCATCATCGGATCGCGCCAGCTCGGGCTCGCGATCCTGATGCATGACGGCGCGCATGGATGCCTGTCGGCGGACGAGAAGGTCAATCTGACGCTCAGCCAATGGTTCTGCGCTTACCCGGTCTTTGCCGAGACCCGAGCCTATCGCCGCTATCACCTGCAGCATCATGCGCGCACGCAGCAGGAAGACGATCCGGATCTGATCTTGTCGGCGCCGTTTCCAATCACGTCGATGAGCTATCGGCGCAAGTTCTTCCGCGATATCACCGGACAGACCGGCTATCAGCAGCGCAAGGCGCAGTTCTTGAATGCGCTAGGGCCGAAGGAATGGCCGCTGTCGCAACGCGCGGCGCATTTCTGGGAAAAGCTTGGCCCGCAATGTGCGGTCAATGCCGTGATGTTTGCAGGCCTTGCCGCCGCCGGCGTGTGGTGGGCCTATCCGCTGTTGTGGCTATTGCCGCTGCTCACGTGGCAGATGGTGATCACGCGCATCCGCAACATTGCCGAGCATGCGGTCGTTCCCGACTCGAGCGATCCCTTACGCAATACCCGCACCACGCACGCCAATTTCCTCGAACGGCTGTTCATCGCGCCTTATTATGTGAACTATCACCTCGAGCACCATTTGCTGTTCTACGTGCCCTGTTACAACCTGCCGCGTGTCCACCGCATCCTGTCTGAAAGCCGCTACGCGGATCGGATGGAAGTGCAGCCGGGTTACGCTGCCGTGCTGCGGCTCGCGACCGCCAAACCCAACCACGAGGACCGTCCCGGCAAACTGGCAAGCATCGCGCGCCGGGCGCGGGCCGGGGCGGCGGAGGTTGGTGGCGACCAGGCCACAGGCGGGTTCTAGACAACACCTTGCGTACCCATAGGTGATGGCCTTGAGTGCCATCGGTCGTGGAGGACCTGCGCCAATGATCGATCTGACCACCTTGGTTGCCTATGCGGCGGTTGTGCTCGGCTTTGTTTTCATTCCGGGCCCTGCCACGCTCCTCACAGTCGCACGGGCAACGAGTTCGGGCACAAGGGCGGGAATCGCTACCGGCTTCGGGATCGCGGCCGGCGACATGATTCATACTTTCACGGCGATTGTCGGTATCTCGGCGATCATTGCCACTTCGGCGGTGCTGTTCAGCATCATCAAATATATTGGCGCCGCATATCTCGTTTACCTCGGCATTCGGGCAATTCTTGAGAGGGCGCCGGCAAATCCGACAGCAGGCACGCTGCCAATTTCGGCCGGCAAGGCGTTCAGGCAGGCTATCTTGGCCGAGGTGCTGAACCCAAAAACCGCGCTTTTCTTCCTTGCGTTTCTCCCCCAGTTCGTGGTGCCTGAAAACGGATCGGTTGCGCTTCAACTGACGATCCTGGGGATCCTTTTTGTCCTGTTGGGGCTGGTCAGCACAGTGGTCTTTGCGGTGTGTGCGGGACGGCTAGGCAACTTTCTCCGTCGAAACCCCACCGTGCTGAAATGGCAGGGCAAGGTCGTTGGCGGCATCTATTGCGCGTTGGGCGCCCGGTTGGCGCTGCAGGAACGCTAAGCCTGCCGCCCCAATTCCGGCCTTCCAGATAATGCGTCATTCCGCAGCGCGGCTTGACATCCCGGCCTCGGTCAGTGTCTTACGGCCCCATTCTAACGAGGGAGCGCCGATGACGGCTGCATTTACGTTTCCGGGCCAGGGTTCCCAGGCGGTCGGTATGGGTAAGGCCTTGGCGGAGGCCTTTCCGGCCGCGCGGGCAGTGTTCGACGAGGTTGATTCGGCGCTCGGTGAGAAGCTGACGGCGATCATCTGGGATGGCCCCGCGGAGACCCTCCAGCTCACCGAAAATGCCCAGCCAGCGCTGATGGCGGTATCGATCGCCACGCTGCGGGTGTTGGAGACCGAGGCGGGCTTTTCCGTCGGGCGGGATGCGGCCTTCGTAGCCGGCCATTCGCTCGGCGAATATTCCGCACTGGCCGCGGCCGGCAGCCTCAGCGTCAGCGACACCGCGCGCCTGCTGCGCACCCGTGGTCTTGCGATGCAAAAGGCGGTGCCGGTCGGCGTCGGCGCGATGGCAGCACTGCTCGGGCTCGACTATGAGGCCGCGATGGCCGTCGCCAGCGAAGCCGCGCAAGGGCAGGTCTGCCAGGCGGCCAACGACAATGGCGGTGGGCAGGTGGTGGTGTCCGGCGACAAGGCGGCCGTCGATCGTGCCGTAGAAATCGCCAAAACCAAGGGCGCCAAGCGCGCGATGTTGCTCCCGGTATCGGCGCCTTTCCATTGCAAGTTGATGCAACCCGCCGCCGACGCGATGGCGCAAGCGCTGGTCGGTGTAACGATCAAGGCGCCGGCCTCGCCGCTGGTGTCGAACGTGCTGGCTTCGCCGATCACCGACCCCGACGAAATTCGCCGCCGCCTGATCGAGCAGGTCACCGGCACCGTTCGCTGGCGCGAGTCGGTCGCCTACATGGCAGCGCACGGCGTCACGCGATTCTTCGAAATCGGCGCCGGCAAGGTGCTGAGCGGACTGGTGAAGCGTATCGCCGACGGCGCCGTCGGCGTGTCGGTCGGGGGACCCAATGACATTGCCGCCGCCAAGGATGCATTGGCGGCTTCGGCCTAAAGCTCCCGGAAGGAGAGATTGATGTTCGATTTGACAGGCAGGACAGCGCTGGTGACCGGCGCGACCGGCGGCATTGGCGGGGCGATTGCGCAAGCATTGCACGGGCAGGGTGCGACGGTGGCAATTTCCGGCACGCGCCGCGACGTGCTGGAGTCGTTTGCCGGCAAGCTTGGCGATCGCGTCCACGTGCTGCCCTGCAATCTCTCCGACAGCGCGCAAGTCGAGGGACTGGTGCCGGCGGCGGAAGCCGCGATGGGGCAGGTCGATATTCTGATCGCCAATGCCGGCATCACGCGCGACAATCTTTTTGTGCAGTTGCGTGACGAGGATTGGGATGATGTCATCCAGGTCAATCTGACTGCGACTTTCCGTCTCGCCCGCGCCGCAACCAAGCTGATGATGCGCAAGCGCTTCGGCCGGATTATTGCGATCACCTCGATCGTCGGCGTGACCGGCAATCCCGGCCAGGCCAACTACACCGCGTCGAAGGCGGGAATCATCGGCCTGATCAAGACGCTGGGCGCGGAATACGCCAAGCGTAACGTAACCGCCAATTGCATCGCGCCGGGCTTCATCAAGACGCCGATGACGGATGCGCTCAACGACAAGCAGCGCGAGACCATCCTGGCAAAGGTTCCTGCAGCGCGGCTGGGGACGCCCGAGGACATCGCCGCGGCGGCCGTCTATCTCGCCTCGAACGAGGCGGCTTACGTCACCGGCCAGACGATTCACGTCAACGGCGGAATGGCCATGATTTGAGCGAGTTATTGCCCCGATCAATGCGGCCAAAGGCCGTTTTCCGGGGTGGGTGAGGCTTGTAGTCAAGGCTTGGGAAGTATGGTAACCGAACCCCCGACGGATGGGCAAACAAGGCCATTGCAGGATTTTGAAACCCTGTATATTGGCGTGGCGACGCCTGCCGTTCGCCGGGGCTTTGTCGGCTACCACCGTGCCGAATCAAGACTATGCGCGATAGCGAAGGAAGTTTAACGACCACGATAGCTCGTAGCGTCTCTGTAGCGTCTTGGGGTCGGGTCCAATGGAACAAGCACGAGGTTGAAGATGAGTGAGATTGGCGAGCGGGTTAAGAAGATTGTGGTCGAACACCTCGGTGTTGAACCCGATAAGGTTGTCGACAACGCAAGTTTCATCGATGACCTCGGCGCCGACAGTCTCGACACCGTCGAGCTTGTGATGGCATTTGAAGAAGAGTTCGGTTGCGAGATTCCCGACGACGCCGCCGAGACGATTTTGACCGTTGGCGACGCGACGAAGTTTCTTGAGAAGAACGCGAAAAGCTGACGTCCCGGGCGGGTAGAGACAGAGCCGGACGGGCCGTTGTCGAACGGTCCCCCGGTTTCTTGTTTTGGGCCGCCGGTTTCGGCCTGGAGTTTCTGACATGAGACGTGTTGTCGTCACGGGGCTGGGCATGGTTACGCCGCTCGGCTGCGGCGTTGACACAACGTGGACGCGCATCCTCAACGGCCAGAGCGGCGCCAAGAAGATCGACACTTTCGAGGTCGCCGATCTCGCCAGCCAGATCGCTTGCGTGATTCCGCGCGGCGACGGCTCGGACGGCACGTACAATCCCGACCAGTGGATGGAGCCGAAGGAACAGCGCAAGGTCGATGACTTCATCGTCTTTGCTATGGCCGCGGCGCGCCAGGCACTCGACGACGCCAACTGGCATCCTTCGACCGAAGAAGACAAATGCGCGACCGGTACCCTGATCGGCTCCGGGATCGGCGGCCTGTCCGGCATTGCCGAAACGTCGCTGCTTTTGAAGGAGCGCGGGCCGCGCAGGGTATCGCCTTTCTTCATTCCGGGACGATTGATCAATCTCGCTTCCGGCTATGTCTCGATCGAGCACGGCCTCAAGGGCCCCAACCATTCTGTCGTGACCGCCTGTTCGACCGGCGCGCATGCGATCGGCGACGGTGCCCGCCTCATTGCGCTCGGCGACGCCGACGTCATGGTGGCGGGCGGAACGGAATCGCCGATCTGCCGGCTGGCAATGGCAGGCTTTTGCGCCGCCCGCGCGCTCTCGACCGGTTACAACGATGCGCCGCAAAAGGCATCGCGTCCCTACGACAAGGATCGCGACGGGTTCGTGATGGGCGAGGGCGCGGGCGTCGTCGTGCTCGAGGAATACGAGCACGCGAAAAAGCGCGGTGCGCGAATCTATTGCGAAGTGGTGGGCTACGGCCTGTCGGGCGACGCCTATCACATCACCTCGCCGTCGCCGGATGGCGATGGCGGCTTCCGCAGCATGAGCGCGGCGATCAAGCGCGCCGGAATCGCGGTATCCGATATCGACTACATCAACGCCCACGGCACTTCGACGCAAATCGGCGACGAGATCGAGCTCGGCGCCGTTGAGCGGTTGCTTGGCAACGCCGCCTCGAAGGTGTCGATGTCGTCGACGAAATCGTCGACCGGGCACCTGCTCGGTGCTGCCGGCGCGATCGAGGCCATTTTCAGTATTCTTGCGATTCGCGATAACATCGCTCCGCCCACTATCAATTTGGAAAATCCGTCGGTGGAAACGGCGATCGATCTAGTGCCGCAGACGGCGCGCAAGCGCGAGATCAACGTCGCGCTGTCGAATTCCTTCGGTTTCGGTGGCACCAACGCCTCCGTGATCGTTCGGCGTGTGGCTGACTAACAAGTGTTTCGAACTACTCCACCGTTTTGCCGTATTCGGCGATGACTTCTACACGTGGGCGTATGCTATCGGCTGGGCAGGGGGATTGCCGGGCTGCGATTGAACCGGCAGGATTCAGGTTGCATCGATGAGTGAGAGGCCGCCCATTTCGCCACGAAGTCCGCGCGCTGCGCTGGAGCCGGAGCGGGTGCCGCCACCGCCGAAGCGGTCGGAGCGCGCCCGCAATCCATTCGTGGTGGTCGGCAATGCCATCATCACCATCCTGATCATTCTCATGATCGGGGCGGGGACAGTCTATTATTACGGCAGGCAGATCCTGGAGACGCCGGGCCCGCTCAAGGAAGACAAGATCGTCAACATTCCCGCGCGGGCCGGCAAGCGCGACATCGCCGATGTGCTGCTGCGCGAAGGGGTGATCAACGTCAATCCCTGGGCATTCATCGGCGGTGTGTTTGCGCTGAAGGCGAGCTCCGACCTCAAGCCCGGCGAGTATTCCTTCCAGAAGAATGCCAGCCTGCGCGATGTCATCGCCACCATCGTCGAGGGCAAGGTGGTGCAGCACGCCGTCACCATTCCCGAAGGCCTGACCTCCGAACAGATCGTGACGCGCCTGCTCGACAACGACATCTTCGCCGGCTCGGTGCGGGAAATCCCGCGGGAAGGTACGTTGCTGCCCGAGACCTACAAATTCCCGCGCGGGACCACGCGCGAGCAGGTGATCCAGCGCATGCAGCAGACCCAGAAGCGGGTGCTTGCGGAAATCTGGGAGCGCCGCAATCCGGATGTTCTGGTCAGGTCGCCGGAGCAGCTGATCACGCTGGCCTCGATCATTGAGAAGGAAACCGGCCGGGCCGACGAGCGCAGCCGCGTAGCGGCGGTATTCACCAATCGCCTGCGACAGAGGATCAAGCTGCAGTCGGATCCGACCATCATCTACGGCCTGGTTGGCGGCAAGGGAACGCTGGGCCGGCCGATCAAGCGCAGCGAGATTACGCAGCCGTCGCCCTACAACACCTACGTCATCGAAGGCCTGCCGCCGGGACCGATCGCCAATCCGGGCCGCGCGTCGCTTGAAGCCGCCGCCAACCCGGCGCGCACGCGCGACCTGTTCTTCGTGGCGGATGGAACGGGCGGGCACGCCTTCACCGAAACCTACGACGCGCACCAGAAAAACGTCGCCAAGCTCCGGGCGATGGAAAAGCAGATCCAGAACGACACCGTCGAACCAACAGAGGATGCGCCGCCGCCGACGGCGGCCGGCGGCGCGCCGGCCGACACTAATCCGACGGCGACGACGCGGCCGGGAGGGCAGAAAAAGCCGCCGCGTCCGGCAACACCCCCGGCGCCTGCGGCGGCACCGGCACCGGGCCGCCAGGGCGCCGCGCAGTCGACCACGACGCCGCCGGTGGTTCAGCGCTAAGGCCGGGGTTGTGCAGGTGTTCCGGCGACCGTCGGAACACAATTCCACTTTGGCGGAAATCGGCTTAAGGTCGCGCCGTCCCTATCGAGTCTCGAAATCCCAGGAAAGTGTTACGCGATGGCGCTATCGAGCATGACCGGTTTTGCCCGGAGCCACGGCGCCAGCGGTCCCTATACGTTCGAATGGGAATTGAAGTCGGTCAACGCCAAGGGCTTTGACCTGCGGTTGCGCCTGCCGCCCGGCTGGGATGAACTGGAAGCGTTGGCCAAGAAGCGCGCCGGCGAGGTGCTGTCGCGGGGCACGGTCTATGCCAATCTCAACGTCAAGCGCGCCAACGCGGTCTCGACCGTGCGCATCAATGAAGACGTGCTCGCTTCCGTCGTGAAGGTCGCGGGCGAACTCGCCGCCCGGATCGATGCGGTGGCGCCCAGCATCGACGGGCTGCTCGGCATCAAGGGCGTCATCGAGGTCGTCGAGCCCGAAAGCGACGAGGCGGAAGACAAGGCGGCAAGGGACGCGGCGGCCGCCGCCTTCGAGCAGGCGCTCGGCAACCTCGTCGAAATGCGCCGCCGCGAAGGTGCGACGCTTGGGCAAATCCTCAATCAGCGCATGGATGAAATCGAGAGGCTGGCGAAGAAAGCCGAGGCCGCGCCCGGTCGCAAGCCGGAGGCGATCAGGGCGCGCCTTGCCGAGCAGGTGGCGGCGCTATTGGAAACTTCCGAACGCTTCGACGCTGACAGGCTCAGTCAGGAAGCGATCCTGATCGCGACCAAGGCCGACATCCGCGAGGAGCTCGACCGCATCGCCTCGCATGTCGCGCAGGCCCGCGAGATGATCGGCAAGGGCGGACCGATCGGGCGGCGGCTCGACTTCCTCGCCCAGGAATTCAACCGCGAGGTCAACACCTGCTGCTCCAAGTCGAACGATCTGGAATTGACCCAGACCGGGCTCGAGATGAAGAACGTGGTCGAGCAATTCCGCGAGCAGGTCCAGAATCTGGAGTGACGGATGGTGGCTTCTGGTTTCGACGGGGTTGAGCGGCGCGGGCTGATGTTCGTGCTGTCGTCGCCGTCCGGCGCGGGCAAGACGACGCTGTCGCGTATGCTGCTTGAGCGCGAGCCGGGGCTGAAGATGTCAGTTTCAGCGACGACGCGCCCGATGCGACCGGGCGAGGTCGAGGGACGCGACTATTTCTTTGTCGACAAGCCAGAATTCGAGAAGATGGTGGAGCAGGGCGAACTGCTCGAATGGGCGACCGTATTCGACAATCTATACGGTACGCCGCGTGCGCCGGTCGAAGCGGCATTGTCGGCGGGCCAGGACGTCTTGTTCGACATCGACTGGCAAGGTACCCAACAGCTACATCAGAAGGCGAGCGTGGATGTCGTCCGCGTTTTCATTCTGCCGCCGTCCGCCGCCGATCTCGAGAAACGGCTGCACACGCGGGCGCAGGATTCGGACGAGGTCATTCGCGGGCGCATGAGCCGCGCCACCCACGAACTCAGCCATTGGGCGGAATACGACTATATCGTCGTCAACCAGAACGTCGATGAAGCCTTTGCCGAGGTGCAGTCGATCCTCAAGGCAGAGCGGCTCAAGCGTGAGCGCCGCACGGGTCTCACCGAGTTCGTTCGCAAGCTGCAGCGGCAGCTGGAAAAATAGCCGACGCTTTCGTTTCGGTCAGGTCTGCGCGCTGCGGGCGAGGCGGGCCAGCATTTCCGTCACCTGCTGTTCGCGCTCCCGATCCTGCGGCACGCGCGCCCGCTCCTGAGGTACGCGCACTCGCTCTCGCTCTTGGGGTACGCGCGCGCGCTCTTGGGGTACTCGCACGCGCTCCTGCGGCATGCGGGCGCGCTCCTGCGGCACACGCGGCCGCTCCTTGGGCACGCGGGTTTGCTGCACGGTCTCGGTGCGGCGCAGCCGGGCATCCTCGCCATGGAACATCGGCTGGGGCGAGGGCTGGGGCGCGCGCCGGGTGCGAGCGGAATCCCACATCTTGCCCCGCTTCTTGCGCATGGCGCGGCGGGCCCGCATGCGGCCGATCCTCACCATTGCACTGACCGTGATGCCGGCCAGCGCGAGCGCGGCGGCCACGACGAGAAACAGCATCTGCAGCGACGCGGTCGGCTTTGCCGGCACCGCCACCGGTTCTGCCGGGGCGGGCGTAATCTGATCCACTGCGGGCTGCTGCACTTCCGCAGCCGGCGGCGGCTGGTTTGCGGGCGTCGCGGCGGCGGCGACCTGGATAGCGGCCGGCGTGGTCGAAACGCTCGCGGCGGTCGGAGCATCGTTCCAGCGCATCGACCACAGCGGCGCCGGGGCCAGCACGTTCGGCATGGTTGCGCGCGGGCTGTTCTGAGCTAGCACCGTGCCGGTCGTTTGCGGCTCGGCTTTGGCGGGCTCGGTGCGGGGCGGCTGGGACACCCATTCGGCGCGCGCGTCGGAGATCGATTTGCGTGGGGCTGGCTGTGGCTGCGGCGCTTCTGCTGCGGCCGAAGACGGCGCAGGCGCCGAGGCAGGCGGTGCGGCGCGCGCGAACTTGTCGTCGGCCTTGTCGTTCTCCTCGCGCAGATACCAGCACTGTCGTTTGGTCGTGCGATCGATGCGATAGTACCAGTGGCTGCCCGCAGGCGTCGCGCCCTTCGGCGCGGACAGGCAACTGTCCGCGGCCGCCTGGGCCACTTGCACGCCGGCTTCCGCCGCTGGCTCCGCCGCTTGGGCCCGGAGATCCGTCACAGTGGCCAGATTGGTTGCTGCCACAATGCCAGCAACGAACGCCGGGACGAATTTCACGGAACGGTACGACATCGATAACCCCGGCAACGCTACGCAACGCGACGCTTGATGCGCCCAATCTGGTCAGAGACTTGGGTCGCAATGAGCCGCAATTTCGGAGCGGTTGGGGTTTAATTGGGGCTTGCGCGCTGCCTCATATGAGGCAGGCTAAGGCCATGAAAGATCTGTGGAAAACTGGCTTCTATTGTTTAGAAGCAGTCCAACGTCCGGAACATCCGTCCGATCGCACGAACGAGCCGGAGCCGCTGCGGCCCGAGAAACGCCCGGTACTGGTCCAGCTCAAGCCCTGGACGGATCCGCCGCTCCGCGTCGCGCCATTGGCGCTGACCGATCCGGAGCTCAATTCGCCGGAAATTCTGCCCCCGGAGATGACGAATCGCTCGGTGGCGCTGCCGCAGGGCGTGCCCACGGCAACGGAAACCCATGAGCCGTCGAAATTGCCGCCGCCACCGCCGCTGCCTTCACCGCCGCTTCGGCGCGACGCCCGTCGAGGCTCGTCGGATTCGGGCTTTGCACGGCGCACCGGTTTTGAGGGTTCGACCGTGCGCGGCGCCTCGCGCGAACCGGACAGCGATTTTTCGTCGTTGCCGATGCTGCCGCCGGCGCTGCCGGATTGCGCGAGCGCGGCGCTGTTGATCGCAACCAAAATTGCGAGTGGGAGGAGGCCAATTCGAAGCGAAGGTTGAGCCGAGTATTTCATAATGAAATGTTCCACAATTCCCCGGCTGTGATGGACAGCCGCGCTATTGCTTGGATGCTGTCCATCGGCCGCTGCATCCATCGGATTGCCGGAAAGTCCCGGAGCCGCTGCGGCCGGAAAGTCGGCCGACGCTGGTGGCGGTGACGCCGCTGGAATTGTTGATCGCGCTGACTGCGCCGTTCGGGCTGACCCGTCCGCTCACACCCTGCCCAATGATTCTGCCGCTGCTCACCACGACAGCGTTGCGGCTGCTGCCAGAGCACGTGGTGCCCACACTGTTGACGACCCACGCGCCGTCGAAACTGCCAACACCTCCACCGCTGCCCTGCGAAGCGCGGCGCGGCTCGTCCACCTCGGGCTTGCTGCGCCGTGCGGGCTTTTCCGATTCAGTTGCGCGGGGCGGCTCGCGCGAGCCGGACAGCGATTTTTCGTCATTGCCGATGCTGCCCCCGGCGCTGCCGGATTGCGCCTGCGCAAGGCCGGAGCCGAACGCGAGCGTGATCGACAATGCGAGGAGAACGGTCCAGATCGAATGGCGGGCGGCATCTTGCATGAACAGGTGCTTCCAAATCTCTTGAACAAAAATTCTAGGGGCCCGATCCATCCGCACAGACCGCGCCAATAATACGGCAAGATTTGCCAGCCTTGCCGCACTCGTCAAGCGCAGCGTCCCTGGCGCGCTGAACGGTGTCGCGCTGAACCAGCGACCAGGATTTTCCCGAAATCGCGAACGCGCCGCACCGCGCGCCGTAAAAACTCAGCTCGACCGGACATTTGCTGGTGCCGCAATTCTTCAGCGCATCATCGATCGCCGCCCGCCGCGACGAATGATTCCACGACATGCCCCATTTGTCGCTGTCGGGGCCGAACACGATCGAGCCCCACGGCTTCAGGTCTTCCATCTTGCGCAGCCGCGTCAGCACGCCTTCGGTGGCGTCGCCGGTCGGCGTCATCTTCACCTTCTCCTGAAACTTGGAGATCGCGGCGCGCATGCCGTTCTTGCTATCGAGCGGCTCCGGATCGTAATTGAGCTCGAACAGGCGATCGCTCAATTCGCGCAGCAGGATGGGATCCTTGATCGGCGTGCGGTCGGGATCAGGGCGCAGCGTCGAGGTCAGCGGTTGAGGCGGTGGCGCGACGGCGACCTGCTGGGCTGATGGAGCAGGCGGCACGAAATAGAAATTGCCGTCGATCGGCGAGGACGACACCCAGGGCTGCTGCGATCCGCCGGTCTGGCGTTTTACGGCAAGGCCGACCTGGTTGAAGGTCTGGAAGATATCGAGCCCGGCCTGCTTGATCGTCGTGGCAAGCGCCCTGGTGTAGGGACTGTGGCCGTCGGTGCCATCGAGCGCGACATTGCCGGGCTGCGTCGCATAGGAGATCAGCGTGCCCTCCGGCGCGCGCATTTGCGCCAGACCGCCGTCGGAGGCGCGCAAGCCGCGCGCGCCGAACGGGTTGTTCCGGCAGGCATCGAGGATCACCATGTTGAGCCGCGTGCCCGAGCCCTGCATCTGGCGCAGCACGAGATTGACGTCCACCATCTGGAAATCGACATCGGCCTCGCGTGTCGGATTGGCGCCGACCGGCACCAGATAATTCGAGCCGGACACCTGCACGCCGTGGCCGGCATAATAGAACAGCGCAACATCGGCGCCCTGGACCTGGCGGCCGAAATTCTGCACGGCGATATCCATCGCCGGCTTGTCCAGATCGAGCTGGGCACGGCCGCCGATCAGCGTGAAGCCGAGCGAGGCCAACGTCTCCGCCATCAGCGCCGCATCGTGGCGCGGGTTATCGAGCCGGGTCACGTTGTGATAGGCGGAATTGCCGATGACGAGCGCAACGCGCTTTTCGGCGGCGGCAGGCGTAACGAACAGCAGGGCGACCAAAACCGCCAGCGCCGAATTCCTCCAGCTACAAGCAAAAGCCCCGTACATCTCTAATAAAACCTCATAAAGAAACGCCTGCAGGTTATCAGCCCGCGCGCGCTGCGAAAAGCGGTGCGGCGCTGCAAACAGGATGCTCGAAAGGGGTATGCCGGTGCTCCGCTGCGCGCGCAGTTGTTTTCGATGAATGCGGCTGGCGGCCGGATACGACATCGCGATCTCGCGGCGCGTCGCGCCCGAAGTGATGCACCGACGATACCCTCGAAAAACAGAGGGTGCAGGGAAAGCCGGGTGCCCATGACACCCGCAGTCGTGCGCACAACAATGCACACGGCAGACCGCAGGTGCGCCGGAACACCCGGCTTTCCCTGCGCAGTGGTTTTAACGCTTATGCCGCGTTCTCCCCGGAGCCGAATTCCTCTGGCCTCCGTCGCCGACGGATTGACGATTGATCGAAAGCCCGGTCGGGCCCGACAATCTCCATCGGCTTGACACCAGCAACGGGTGCCAGGACCGCGCGGTTTTGCCGTCCACGGCTTCCCCGGACAAAGCGCTTCGACCGGCCCGTATGCTGCCGGAAGAAGTTTTGCCCGAAGCGTTTAAGCGCCGGTCGTCTGCGCGTCCGTGTCCGCTCACGGAAAGTCCAGCCTGCGAACCCATCGCGCGCCCGAACGCTGCCGCGTCCACCGCAACCCGTCCCAACGTTCGTGACGCTGGCCAACGCCCCTCTGTCTCAAGGACGGGATAGCGGGAGTTGTAGGTTTGATTTGGGTGCCGCGTTAAGCGAAAAATTTTGGGGGGGGGGGGGGAATATGTTTCTTGCCAGCAGGGGCAAATCAGTGATTGGGGGCGGGGGGGAAGTTGCGCGGGGAGCGACTATTGTATGCACTCAATTGAGACGTACGGCTTCATCAGGTTTCACCGGCAAGTTAAGTGCAGTCCAGCACTGTCACCGTAATTTCACTGTCACCGCAATCAGAGCGTCCCTAGCCCGCCGGTGCTACCGTGGGTGGCGCGGTCGATTCGTTATGGCCGTCTGTTGCATTGTGCGCCGATCATTGGGATCGGTGCTATGACCTTTGTGGCTTCCGGAAATGGAATGGGCTGTTCCAAAGCACGCCAAGAAGCGCGTTAACTGGGCTGGGAAAATGCTCCTTGCCGAGGTGCCGCCCTTTGATTGGTCTGCGGCAGAACGGGGCGAAGAATATACCGGCAATGACGCACATCACGCGTGGGCGCAGGACTATTTTGAAGCGCTGGACATAATTAACAACTGGCGCTCATCGCATAACTTTCCGCTCAACACCTTTCATATCGGCCTCAAGCGCCGAGCAAAGATTATTGATCCCAAAGCGATCACCGCACAGAGGATTAAGCGTCTAGCCTCGATCGAAGCCAAGCTTCGTCGCTTCCCGACCATGACACTCTCTCAGATGCAGGATATTGGAGGTTGTCGCGCTATCGTTGCAACGGCGCAGGGCGTTGCAAAATTATGCGAGAGCTACGCTGAGAGCGACCTGAAACATATCCTGCATGAGACTGACAACTACATCGACACGCCAAAGGATTCCGGGTACCGCGGCGTGCACCTTATTTATCGATATCATTCCGACAGAAGGCAGGACTATAACTCGCTGAAAATCGAGATGCAGCTGCGGTCGCAGTTGCAACACGCGTGGGCGACGGCTGTCGAGACCGTCGGCGCATTTGTTCGTCAAGCTTTGAAGTCAAGTGTTGGTGAGCAAGAGTGACTTAGATTCTTTGCCCTGATGGGAGCGGCGTTAGCGTTCCGAGAAAACACTGCGCCGGTCCCAGGCACTCCAAGCGCGTACTCAGAGCTTGTCAAAGAAATCCGCGAGCATGCGAAATCGTTGGAAGTAGCAAGCAGGCTACAGGCCTTCGGCGCGGCGCTTCAGTATTATGAATCGAAACAATCTAAGAATACCCACTACTACCTAGTCGAGGTAAACCACGCTCAAAGAACCCTAAGCGTGACCGGCTTTAAACAGAGCGAATCGGAAAAGGCGACCGCAAAGTATTTGGAAGTCGAGAAAAAGATAAAAGATACCAGTCCAAATTCTGACGCCGTGTTGGTGTCCGTGGATTCGATGAATTCTCTTCGTCAGGCTTACCCGAACTACTTCTTAGACACGGGCGTGTTTGTAAACGCTCTGCGTGCGATTTTGGCACCTCCGAGGGTTATCGGTAAAGGTCGTATCCGACAGACATAGAGCAAGCATTGCCCGGATGATCGAAGCGATATCCGGGGCCCTCACGTCCAGCGGTCCCGCATATCGCATGCGCTCATGCGGGCTACTTGCTGCAAATGGGATACAGATGCTCTGCGCACCGGAAATCATTCCGGAGTTGCAGTTCAGCACCGTCACCGTAATTTCCTCAGGGTATGCTCTCCGGCCGCACGTACCAGTCGTTGGAGGTCGCTTTCCTGTGCAGCGGGAAGGGATTGAACTGGTTGGCGAGAAAGATCTCGGAAAATCCCTGATCGCACGAACCAAAGCCAACACTCGCGCACGGCGCGGAGTAGACCCGTAACCTGCCGGCACCCATGTGGGCCTGCCAATTGGCGGTGACGGCTTGCAAATTGCTCACGGTCACGTCGGGGCCCGAGCTGACGGGGCTCGTTGCGCCGGCGCGATCCGCCGCCTGGGCTCGGGTCGCGTAGGTTCCTCCAGGCAACCCGCATTCCTGGTATTTGAACTTGTCCTGGCTCACGCCTGCGGGTTTTCGTGGCCGGGTCCCCAGCTCTACGCCGACACTGGCGAGCTGTCCCTCGGGATCGGACGCGGAGCCCGCCACCGTGATACAGTCGCCGCTGACCGAGGCGCTGCTGATCGTGACGCTGGGTGGGGCATTCGGCGGCGGCGATCCAAGCGTGATCGGATTGCCTGCTATGTTCGTGCTGGCGCCGTCGTTGTCTTTCGCGGTCGCGACCGGCACGTAGATGGCGTCCATATGCAGATTATCGAACGTCACGGCCCAATCGCTGGTCCCCGAAGCGGTTTTCGCTGGTTGAGGAAAGCGGCCATCGAGCCGCACCGTCACGCTCGCAACCGAGCCCGCGGAGGCGGACGCCGTCCCGTTCACGCTGATCGAATTTCCGGTGGCCTGAGCCGCGCTGATTGAGATCGACGGGGGTGGGGCTTCGCGGAACGGATGCGCCTTAAAGAAAGCCCATTGCAACTCGGTGGCGCTCGGCCCGGTCGGATCGGCGAATTGTCCACTGTTGTCGCCGACCCAATAGTGAGTACCGGTGCCGATGAAATCGCCACGCTTGCCTTCGTAAAAGACGGTCTCGACCACGGAGCGCTGCGGGCTGCCATACCTCGTCTGGGTGCAGGGCACGCCTTCAGCCGTACAATCCAGTGTCGCAGTTGGTGAGGGGCTAAGTCCGTAACGGCGGATCCAGGCATCCCGTATGTTTTCGGATGCCAATTTATTCACCACGCAATCGTTGCGCGAATGAATGGCCATGATCGGAACGGGACGCTGCTCCTCGGGTTGCTGCTGCTCCGCTTTCATCGCGGCCACATTGGCGGAGACCGGCTTGAAACTCCCCGGATTGACGCAGACGAAACCTACTGCGGAGGAGGTCTCCGCGTAGGGCAGGCCCTCGACAGAGCCGGCCGCGGCAAAATAGTCGCTGTGAGCGACGGCGAGCGCCACCGACATTCCGGCGCCGGAGGACAGGCCGGTCACATAGCGCCGGTTGGGATCGATCTTCAACTCGGCCTCGATCTCGCGTGCGATCTGGTGCAGGTCCTCGACCTCACCTGCGCCCTTGTGAATGTGCTGGTCGAGAAAGAAGCCCCAGCAATTCGTCTCCCGCATGCCGTCATAGGAGGTGATGAAGGGGTAAACCGCGATGAAGTTATCGCGCTCCGCCAGATCCTTGAAGCGCGTCTCGTTGATCATGTTGGTCTCGGTCTGGCGGCAGCCGTGCAAGATCATCACAAGCGGCACCGCATCCTGTCCTGTGTAGGTAGACGGCACGAAGACCTGATAGTGGCGATCGCGCGAACCTGCGTAGGATTTTGCCGTGAACACCTTCTGCCGCAACTCGCCGGCAGAAGCAGCTCCGCTGACCAGCCAGCAAAGAACGAGCGTCAACAATCGCCACAGGATGGGAAACATCGGACCCTCCGATCTTCAACGACACCGGTCATGCGACGCCGACTTTTCACATCCGATCAAAGTTTCGGCGTCACCAGATCGATAAGCCGTTGGCAGCGACAACAGTCGCATTGCGGCGATGGCGGTCGTGTGATCTAAAACACAGGTCCAAAGCATCTTTTCTTTGCGAAGAGACGGTGGAACAAAGGCAAGCTGAGAGGCGACGGAAAACTCCGCGGCCGGCGGACAGCGATGCTGCGGCAAGGATTACGGTGACAGTGCGCTTAATCCGCCGCCCGCGAAGCGCAATTGAGTGCACTGTCACCTTAATCCCAGTCTCGCAATTTGGGATCGGTTCGTTGCCGTGCCCCGGAGCGTATGAAGTAGTTGCGAAGTTGTCGTTGGCAGCTTCTTCGCTGGTCTGGTTTTGGGACGCGCTCGCAAGCGGCTTTGAGTCAAGGAACTCGAAAGTCGAGTAGGAGACCACCTGCTTTTCCTGCTGATCTCGCGGCAGCCGGCACGGATTCACTAGATAGAAACCATAGAAAATTATCTGGAAACTTTAGCGAAACAACTCGGCCGCCTGAGCGTCGGTTTGCCGGAGGGCAATCGTCATGACAGAGCGCCAGTTCAGAGAGCTAGAAACTGATATCGCGCGCTATCGGCTGCTGGAACGGGAGGTCACCGATCCACTTGCCGCGTGCCTGATACACGTCATCATCCAGGAACTTGAAGCTGACCTTCAGAAGGATCGCGAGCCCGGTCAGCGACGTTGCCGGGACGGCTAGCAAGCGCGACCGGCTAAAGCAATGGGTCGTGCGAATGCGTGCCCGAGCCAGGCTCCGCGATATCCGGGCCTCACGTCCAGCAGGCCCGCATATCGCGTGCGCTCATGCGGTGTACTTGCTGCCTGGCGTTATAGACTATAGACCACCTCGTCCTTCCCAGTACGTAGGCGTGCCGTAGTACTGGTGAGTGCGTGTTTCCCAGTCTCGATCCTGCCAGGAGTCATCACTGAACTCAGGCGCATCCCTCAGTTGTTGCTCGGTGATATCAGTTCGAAAACCAAGGAGCGATCTGTCATACTTCAGAGCGGCCCACGGGATGGGATAATGGCTATGGCCCAACCCAACAAATCCGCCAAAGCTCATGACGGCGTAGGCTACGCGACCTGACATCTTGTCGATGATGAGGTGATCGATCTCACCGATATTCTTTCCATCTGCTCCATAAACCTCGGTTCCATGAATGTCTTCGCTTGAGATGCACTGATGATCTGGATGGGCTGTTGCGCGGGCCATGGCTTCGGCTCCCTTCATAAGTGGGTTTTGTCGCCTTAACTCGGCCGCGACGGGGTCGTTCCTCGCGGCGAGAACATTTCACGGCGCGGCCAATAGTTCTTGTTGCGACGCAGGGAATTGCGATGAAAGCGCACTCAGCAGACGCTTAGGCTTCCCGGTGTCAAGTTAAGTACACTGCAGCCGCAATTCGCGAGTGCTGTCGCTGTACTTCCGGCATTACGCTCCGGATGTTAATCTGCCACTCCGGCCGCAAATGCCGTGAACAATGCCTTTCCCTGCGGCCAATCCCCAAGGTCGCTGGCCTCGTTGATGTGCCCAAGCGCTCCCACTTCGACAATGCCGCTGCCCCATTGGTTCGCTCTCTCGCGGGCATAGTCGACCGTGCCATATGGATCGTACGCGCTCGCGACGATGAGCGAGGGGAAGCGGAATTTGCTCGATGGCGGATTGGCGAAACTGGCGGCCTCGATGGGGAAGGCCTGCGCTTGCGGATCAGGGACGGCAGCGAGGAATGCGCCCGAGACCTGCGCGGTGGACGCCTGCTGCCAGTGGGCAAGCAGAAGACAGGCAAGGCTGTGAGCGACAAGGATCGGCGGTCGTGACGCTGCGGCGACAGCGCGATCCAGCGCTTCGATCCAGTTCTTGAGGTCGGGCCGGTCCCAGTCGGCGGGCTGGAGGCGGCGGCAGCGCGGGTTGATGTTTTCCCATCGGGTTTGCCAGTGCTTCTCACCAGATCCGCCAATTCCCGGCAGGATAATGATGTCGGTCATGTCAGCTCCGTTGTTGCAACGGGGCAGAATTGACGGCTTCCGCTCCGGGCTGGAATGGGCAATCATCGGAAAAGACGTCTTCTTGCCGATGGATTCAAGGTCTTCATGTCTTTTCGAGAAAGTTCTGTCCCCGCGCTGGACCCGACCGATGTTGCGATTATCGAAGCGATGCAGGAGGATGGGCGCATCGCGATTTCAGAGCTTGGCCGCAGAATAGGGCTCTCACAGCCCGCGACCTCGGAGCGGGTCAAGCGGCTGGAGGAGCGCGGAATCATCACCGGCTATACCGCCAAGATCAATCCGGCCGCGCTCGGCTTGCGGATGATGGCCGTCATCCGCCTGCGCACGACCCACGAGCATATCCAGTCCTGCCTCAAGCAGTTTTCCAAGATGCCTCAAATCATGGAGGTGCTGCGGCTGACCGGCGAGGATTGTTTCATTCTCAAGGTGTTCGTGCCCTCGCCGCAGGAACTTGAGACGATCGTGGATACGGTCGCCCGGCACGGTGCGGTCACGACGTCGCTGGTTTTACGAAGCGAGCCGCCAAAGCCGATCGGTCGCGCGCTGATCCGGTGAGGGGAGGCGTCTGCGCTCGATACATGACGGGCGTGTGTCGCGGCAGATTGAAATGCAGGGCTGGAGCAAATCGACGGGGTTGCCTATCTTGGCGGGAAGTGGAGTGGAACCGAAAGGGACTCGCGATGGCCAAGAACACAGCAAAGAACACGATTTGTCTCTGGTACGACAAGGACGCCGAGGCTGCGGCCCGCTTCTACGCCGAGACCTTTCCTGACAGCGCGGTGCACGCCGTCCACCGCGCGCCCAGCGACTATCCATCCGGCAAGGCGGGGGATGTGCTGACGGTCGATTTCACGGTGGCCGGCGTCCCTTGCCTCGGCCTCAATGGCGGGCCTGCGTTCAAGCATAACGAAGCCTTCTCGTTTCAGATCGCCACCGACGATCAGGAAGAGACCGACCGCTACTGGAACGCCATCGTCGGCAATGGCGGGCAGGAAAGCGCGTGCGGCTGGTGCAAGGACAGATGGGGCATCTCCTGGCAAATCACGCCGCGTGTGTTGACCGAGGCGCTGGCGGTTGGCGGCGCCGAAGCCAAGCGCGCGTTCGATGCGATGATGGAGATGAAAAAGATCGACGTCGCCGCGATCGAGGCAGCGCGGCGCGGCTGACGCTGCGGTTGCGGGCGGGGTTACGGCGGCAGGTGCGCTCCATCAAAACGTTGCGAGCAACGGCAGCCAGATCAGGCCCGCAATCGCGACCAGCGCGAATGCACCAAGCCGGTTGACGAGATCAGGATGCGTCAGGCGGTTGACGCCGCGTCCCAGCATGGCGCCGAAGACGAGCCACGCAGCGCCGGCGGTGACGATCTGCAGCGATATCACGGTTAACCACGGCAACAATTCAAGCGGCGCAAGCTGAAGCGGCAACAGCAGGAAGGCGAAGACGATTGCCTTGGGATTCAGCAGCGTGGTTAGCAGGACGTGGCTGAACGTTACTGCGGGGCCATCGCCGAACTGGCGCGAGCGGTGGCGCCAGAGCGTGACGGCGAGGCAGAGAATGTAGATCGTGACGATGGCGCGCAGGATGACCGCAACAATCGGGACGTCGAGCATCACGGGGCCGAGAACCAGCCGCAGCAATGCGATCGCCATGAGGTAGCCGCAGAGCTCGGCCGCCAGCAAATGCAGCGATCGGGAGATGCCGACGCCTGCGCCTGATGTGGCGAGCAAAGTGTTGGTCGGCCCGGGTACCGCCAGCAGGGAATAGGATGTCACGAGGAAGGTGAGGAAGGTCATGCAGCCATCTAACCGAGCTTGGGCTGCAAGATATTGATTTGCATCATGGGAGAGCGACGCGTTCGTCGTAACCCGTCATCCCTGCGCAACGGCTTCGCCCGTCATGCCCGGCCTTGTGCCCGCCTTCGCTAAAGCTTCGGCGGACTGGCACCTGAGCCCGGCGAAGCCTTGGCGTAGCCGGCTGCCGGGCATCCACGTCTTTGCTTCAATATAGCGAGAAAGACGTAGATGGCCGGGCATAGGCGAGCGGAAGCGACGCCGTCCTTCGGACGGCTATGCCCGGCCATGACGGAAAAAGCTCACTCGATAGCCGCGCGTGCCGCTTCAGTTCTTCAGCACGATCCGCCCGACCACTTTCCCGGCGCGCAGTTCGTCGATCCATTTCTGGACGTCGGCCATCGGCTCTTCCTTCATCGGCGTCGGCTTGATCTTGCCGGCGCGGGCGAGCGCCATCAGTTCCTTGCCTTCGGCCAGCGTGCCGACCATGAAGCCTTCGATGGTCATGCGCTTGTAGACCCATTGCACCATCGGCAGGCTGAAACTGCCGCCCATCAGGCCGGAGACCACGACCTTGCCGCCGCGCGCGACCGTCGCAACCGCGAACGCCATCGATTTCTCGTTGCCGGCGAAATCGATGACGCCGTCAAAACCGCCTTCGGTCTCCTTGAGGATGCGCCTGACGACTTCCGGCTCGGCCGGATCGTAGGCGACCGCCGCGCCGTTCTGGAGCGCGGTCTCGCGTGCGGCGGGGGAGAGATCGGCGACGGTGATGTTCTGCTTGAACATCGCTTGCGCAAACGAAAGCCCCATCATGCCGACGCCGCCGAGACCGATCAGCAGCAGATTGCGCTGGCGCGGACGGTCGACCAGCCGCTTCAGCGCGCCATAGGCGGTCACCCCCGAGCACATCAGCGTCGCCGCCTGGTTGACCGGCAGCGGATCGTAGTCGAGCAGGTACTTGGCGTCGGGCACCAGCACGTGGGTGGCAAAACCGCCGTCGATGGAGACGCCGAGGAAGCGCTGCTTGACGCAGAGGTTTTCATCGCCAGCGGCGCAGTCGCGGCACTGGCCGCAGCCGATCCAGGGGAATACCGCCTGCTTCTTGCCGATCAGCTCCTTAGGCGCTTCGGGACCGACTTCATCGACGACGCCGGCGATCTCGTGGCCGAGCGTGAACGGCAGCGTCATGCCGCGCGTGGTGTCGAGCCGTTTGCCGCCGCCGAGATCGGCATAGCCGTCCTGGATGTGCAGATCGGAATGGCAGAGCCCGCAGCGCTCGATGCGGACGAGGACTTCTCGGCCTTGCGGCTTCGGCGTGTCGATGATGGTCTCGCACAACGGCGCATCGAACTTGACGAGGGATTGACGGACCATTCGCGCCATGGCGTTCACTCCTTAGACGACATTTATTTTGTGTTTCGTATATCGGCCAATTCGCGGGCCATGGCAACAAAGCCGGAAATCGGAATGGTTTCGGCGCGCCGTGTCGGGTCGATCTGTGCGGCGGCAGCTAGCCTGGCCGGATCGACCGACAGCGATTTGAGGCTCTGGCGCAGCATTTTGCGGCGCTGGCCGAAGGCCGCGGCCGCCACCTGTTCGAGCGCGCGGCGGTCGCAGGGCTCAGGTGCCGTGCGCGGCAGCAGGCGCACCACCGAGGAGGTGACTTTCGGCTGCGGCACGAACGCGGCCGGCGAAATATCGAACAGAATCTTGGTCTCGCTGCGCCAGTTGGCGAGCACCGCGAGCCTGCCATAGGCCTCGTCGTTCTCTCTGGCGACGATGCGCTCGGCGACCTCGCGCTGAAACATCAGGACCATCATGTCGTACCAGGGCGGCCATGGCTCGATGGAGAGCCAATCCACCAGCAGCGCGGTCGCGATGTTATAGGGCAGATTGGCGACGATCTTGGCGCGCTCGCTACCGAGCATCGAGCGAGGATCGAAGGCTTGCGCGTCGGCATGCACGATTTCGAGCCTACCGGGATAGCGCTTGGCGATATAATCCAATGGCGCCAGCGCGCGCTCGTCGCGCTCGACCGCGATGACGCGTTTGGCGCCGAGCGCCAATAGCGCACGCGTCAGGCCGCCGGGGCCGGGGCCGACCTCGATGATGGTTGCGCCTTCGAGCGGACCTGCGGCGCGCGCGATCCGCGCGGTGAGGTTGAGGTCGAGCAGAAAGTTCTGGCCGAGCGATTTGCGGGCCGACAGGGAATGTTCGCGGATGACTTCGCGCAGCGGCGGCAGATCGTCGATCGCGCTCATTTAGGCTTGGTCGCCGCCATGCGCGCGGCGAGCCGCAACGCCGCGGCGAGACTGGACGGATTGGCCTTGCCGGTTCCGGCAATGTCGAAGGCGGTGCCGTGATCCGGCGACGTGCGAATGAACGGCAATCCCAGCGTGACGTTGACGGCGTCCTCGAACGCAATGGTCTTGATCGGGATCAGCGCCTGGTCGTGATACATGCAGATGGCGCAGTCGTAGCTCTTGCGCGCCGCGGCGTGGAACATGGTGTCCGCGGGCAGGGGGCCGCGGGCGTCGATGCCTTCCTGGCGCAGCGCCTCGACGGCAGGGGCGACGATGTCGATGTCCTCGCGGCCGAGCGAGCCGTCTTCGCCGGCGTGCGGGTTGAGGCCTGATAGCGCAAGGCGCGGACTAGCGAGGCCGAAATGGGCTTTCAGATCCGCAACCGCAATCCGGGCGGTCGCCACGATCAGGTCGGTCGAAAGCTGGGCCAGCGCCTCGCGCAGCGACAGATGGATGGTGACGGGAACGACGGCGAGCGCCGGCGACCACAGCATCATCACCGGCTGCGGCAGCTTCCCGCCATCGGCGGCCAGTTCGGCGAGAAACTCGGTGTGGCCGGGGTGGCGGAAGCCGGCGCGGTACAGCACGCTCTTGGCGATCGGGTTGGTGACGACGGCGCCGGCGCGGCCTTGCCTGACATGGTCGACCGCCTGGCGGATGGAGGCGAGCGCCGCGTTTGCGCTGGTGTCGTCGGGCTGTCCGGGCTGCGCGGTTGCGACTTCGCCGGTCGCGACCACGGGGAGGGCTTTCGCAAACGCCGCGCTCGCTTCCTCGGGGCAGGCATCTGCGAGTTCGACCGGCAATCCCAGGATCTTCGCACGCTCCGCGAAGAAGGCGCGGTCGCCGAGCAGGTAGAACGGCGGCAGGTCCAGCTCGCCGCGCCGCCGCCACGCTTCAAGGGCGATGTCGGGGCCGATGCCCGCGGGCTCGCCGGATGTCAGCGCGAGAGGCTTTGCCATGCATCAACGACATTCGATCATTGCGGCCTTGCGGAGATCGTTCAGATACGATTTCGACTTCGCCTCGTATTTCTGGGTGTACATCTTTTCCCGGATCTCCCGCTTCTTCGGCGTATCGATCTTGGTCGGCTTCCGTTCGCACAGCGCCACCATTTCCACGCCCTGCTTGGTGATTTCAGGCGGGGTCAGGCGGCCGACCGGCGTCTTGTCCAGGAGCTCGCGCAGCGGGCCCGGAATATCGGCCGAGGTCTTGGTGACGATGTCGCGGATCGCGGCGTTCTGCATCGACTTGAAGTAGGAGTTGGCCTGTTCGCAGGACTGCACACGCTCGCGCAGGGATTCCGCCTCCTTGCGCCGCTGATCGATCGCGCCTTGCGCCGAGCCGCGCGGCACGATCAGCACGATCGGCTGCAGCCTGTATTCGAACGCGTCCACCTGGGTCGACTCGCCGCTTTGCTGGGCGGCGGCGTCCACGTCCTTTTCGCCGACCTGCAGGCTCTCCTTGTAGCGGCCGCGCACCAGGCTGCCCCAGACCATCTCGGCCTTGAGGCGGGCCTTCATCGTTTCCGCCCGGACACCCTGGCTCTCCAGCGATTTGGTCAACTGCTCCGGCGTAATCCGCATCCGCTGGCTCATTCCGGCATAGGCCTGATCGAGGTCGCTGCCGGTGGGATCGACGCCGTATCGCTTGGCTTCCTTGATCTTCACCTTGTCGCTGATCAGCTCGTCGATCACTTCCTGCCGCGGCATCTGCTTGCGCGTAGTCAGGAAGTTGAGCTTGGTGCGCTGCTCGATATCGAGGCTGGTGATGGGTTCGCCGTTGACCATGCAGGCCACCGTCTGCGCCTGCAGTGGCGAGACGCCGCCGGCCAGCACGGCGAGCGCGATGGCACAGCCGGCGGTCAGGGACCGAAGCCGGCGATGGAAAAGCGTCATGGTCGTCATGATCATGTCAGCCGTATCAACCAATCGTACCGCGTTGCGCGGCGTACTGTCCGGCAAGGTCGCGCCTCACGCTACTGGATGCCGCTGCTGCCGGACGTCGTGGACGAATTCGCAATGGTCCGCAGGCCGATCTGCAGCATGAAAGCGTGATTGAGCACCGGCGGCGTCGTCCCGGCCTGGTAGGTATAGGACGTGACGTAGTTCGCGGCCAGCACGAAGCAATCGTCCACATAACCGGCGCCGATGATGTACTGGTTCAGCTTGTTGGCTTCAAGATCCCAGCGCGCGCCGCCTGATACTACCCAGTTCGACGCCAGCTTGATCGATGCGGTGCCGAGCAGGCCTTCGCGCCGGGTCAGATAGCCGAGCTCCGGCTGGGCGGCATAGTTGCCGTACAGCATGCTGACCGACCAGCGGTCGAACGAAGCGCGTCCTTCGGCTTCGAAGCGATTGACGTTCCAGGTCGCTTCATCCATGCGCGAGCGCACGCTGAATGTGTAGGTCCGGTTCGGCGAATAATTGACGCGGGCGACGTAGTCGGACCGGGTGTTCTGCAGGCCGGATTCGAGACCGGTGTTAGTCGCATCCCGCACCGCATACGAATTCAGGCCGAACAACTGGTAGGATTGTCCGAACAGCACATTGACGCTGCCGCCGCGATCGAATTGCGTGGTCGACTGAACGCCGACATTGGCGCGGCCGCCGCCTTCGACGCGGTCGTAGCCGGAGAACTTGTCGACTGCGAACAGGTTGGAAGCGTCGAACACCATGCTCTGCGCGTCTTCGTTCGGGAGCCGGCCGGCGAAGGTCTCGTTCGGACGAGCGATGACCTGCGCGATCGGCTCGATCGTGGTCGTGCCCCACGGCTGAACGTTGATGAAGGGGTAGCGATATTCGAGGCCGACCGCCGGCATCAGGCGGACCGCCTCGGTGTCGCCGACCGGAAGGAAGTTCGAAACGCCGGGCTGGTTCGAGATCGAGGCGCTGATGGCGTCGGCGCGCATGATCGCAAACGGCGTCCAGATCTGGCCGATGGGATCGGTGTACGAGCGCCGCCACTGCGCCTGAGCCGTCAGCCGCGTATAGGTGCCGGGCATACCTCGCAGCAGGCACTGCGAGGGGGTCCGGGCCAGCGGATCGGCCGATGCGTTCAGGCACAGGCCACCGGTGTTCGCCAACGTCGTGATCGGGTCGAAGGCCGCGGTCGTGCGCGACAGGCTGGTGAAATTCGTCAGGTAGCTGACCTCACCGCCGAGGATCGGGTGGTTGATGACGTTGTTGTAGTCGATCACCGGATGGATCACCGGGACCTTGTCCTGGTTGCCGGAGAAGGAGAGGTAATAGATCGTGCGCGCGTCGAAGAAGCTGCGGTTGCCGACGCCGGTCAGATAGAGCTGCGAGATGGCTTCTGTCGGCAGGCTGAGGAACGAGCCCAGCGGATCCTTGTATTGGGCCAGCCGGTAGTCCGAGAAGAAGTAGTAGTCCGACAGCAGAACGCCGTCCCAGCCCCAGACCCATTTGTCGTTCAGCGCGAACTGGCCCTTGGTGTCGATGCCGCCGCGGAACTCGCGGTCGCCCGGCTGCCCGGCAAACGCGCCGGGGTCGAGTTGGTTAATGCCATAGCCGCGGATCTGGTACGAGCCGTTGATCAGCCGCTGGCGGAATTCGCCTTGGAACAGCACGCCCTGACGCGTGGTGAAGCGCGGGTTGAAGGTCGCGTCATAGTCCGGCGCGATCGCCCAGTAGAACGGGGTCTCGACAGCGTAGCCATAGGTCGAGTTGGTGCTGAAGATGGGCATCAGGAAGCCGGTCTTGCGCTTCACCGTCGGGTCGGGCGTCGAGAAATACGGCAGATACGCCATCGGCACGCCGAAGAACTCGAGCTGCGCGTTTTCGAAGTACAGCATCTTGTCGGTCTGGTCGTGGATGATGCGCGCACCCTTGACCTGCCACAGCGGAGGCTTCTTCGGATTGTCCTTGCACGGCGCGCAGGCGGTATAGACGCCGTTTTCGAACACGGTGTAATTGCCGGCGGAGCGGTCGGCGCGCGTCGCCGCCATGCGCGTGTCATCAGGCGTATCGACGCGCAGCGAATCGACGAAACCGTCACGGTAGTCGTCGCTCAGATCCATGATGTTGGCGTAGGTGACTTTGCCTTCCGCATCCGTCAGGCGGATGTTGCCTTCCGCATGCAGACGCTTGGTCTTCTGGTCGTAGATGACCTTGTCGGCCTCCACGCTGGTGCCGTTGTAGAACATCTGCACGTTGCCGACCGCCGACACGCGCTGATTGTTGTAGTCGTAATCCACCTCGACCGCTTGCACGAGCATCCGGCCGTCATTGTTGGCCGGCCGCGGCGGCGGCTTGGGCGGGCGCGGATTGTAGGTGAAGCTTTGCGCTGAAGCCGGCACCGTCAGGGCAAGCTCAAGCGAGCCCGCAAACGCCAATCCGGCGAGCAGGGCAATCATAGGTACGCCAACGGCGGCCAAGCGGGCTCGATGGCAGCGCACGGTTGTGCGCCGCCTGAACGCAGGCGACCTCAACTGGCGGGCGGCGACAACGGCCACTACCCGTCCTCCTGGTACAGCAAAGCTAAGAAGCCGGTGAGGCCGCCCACACAGACGGGCAACCACGCCGCAGCGATGGGATGCATCAACTCAGCCTTGCTCAAATCCTCAGTAACTTTCGATAGAACGTAGAGCAGAAAGCCTGCGCCCACGCCACTCAAAACCATCTTCTGCACGCCGCCCATCCGGAAGAAGCGAAGACTGACGGAAGCCGCCAACATCACCATTGCAGCCAGCAAAAACGGCTGTGCGATGAGCTTATGGTACTGCAGACGGTAGCCTGCGGTCGCGAAGCCCGAGCTTTCGGACGAGCGGATATAGCCGGGCAGTTGCCAAAAAGACACGGTTTCGGGGGTGGAGAAACTGTTGCGGACCTGGGCCGGGGTTAGCGTGGTCGTGAGGTAAAAGCTGTCCTGATCAACCGGAGGTTTATCAAGGGAGTACCTGCGTACCGATTTGAAGGCCCAGCGGCCTTCCTCGAGGGCGGCTTCGCGCGCTTCGATTCGCTCCTTGAACTGGAGGTCGGTATCGAATCGGAACACGGTCAGTCCGGTCAGCCGGACACCCTGCTGCTCGCTGCGGGCCGCGTTGATGATCGACTGGCCATCGCTGTTGATCTGGTTCAGCCAGAAGCCGGATGCATCCTGGATGCCGCCACCGGGCGCCGAGCCGAACAGCTCGGCCTCCATCCGCTTGGACAATTCGCGCAGGTTCGCCGACATCGGGTTGTAGGCGACGGTTGCGAGGGTGCCGAGGATGATCGAGCTTGCCAGCGCGGGCGAGATGAATTGCCAGGCGGACACGCCGGCCGCGCGGGCGACCACAAGCTCGAGCCGCCGCGACAGCGCCAGATAGCAGGTCATGGCGCCGATCAGGACGCAGAACGGCATCAGCTTTTCGAGCAGTTGCGGCACGCGGTACAACGACGTCTGCGCCACCGTGATCGCGGATGCCGACGCCAGCCCGGAGGTCTTGCGGACCATCTCGATGTAGTCGACCAGCACCAGCAGTACGAAAATGCTCGCAAACACGCCCACCGCCGAGACCAGGAAGCGGCCGGCAAAATATCGCCCGAGCGTGTTGGTCATCATGCTCATGCGGTGGCCGGCCGTCCGAAGAGCCGCGCGAGGCGTGCGTTCGACCTGTTGATGGCCTCCATCAGCGCAGCCGGCGGCTCCACCACGACGCCGCCGACGATCATCCACAGCCCGATGGCGATGGCGGCGAACAGCATCGAATACTGGACGAGCGCCATGACCGGCGTCTTCACCGCCATGACCGAGCAGGCAAATCCCGCCATGCGCAGGCCGAACACCGCCAGGATGGATCCGCCGATCGAAAAATTGCGGCTCTGCCGCGTCGTGCGTGGCGTGCCGAGGAAGGCAAAGGTCAGGACGGCGAATGCGAAGGGATAGACCGGGGCCAGTATGCGGTCATGCAACTCGGCGCGAAACTGCCCGGACAGTTGCTTGAATACCGGATCGTCCTCCGAGGGCGAGATCAGTTCCCAGAGATAGCGTTCGCGAATTCCGAATGTGATGTCGCGGCCCCGATTGGAGAATTTCGACATGTCGAAGGCGTAGCGGCCGAATGCCACCAGCGCCGGATCGCGCTTTCCCGCCTCGAAACGTTCGAGGTTGCCGTCCTCCAGCACCAGATAGGAGCCGCTCTCGTTCTTCAGCACCGTGCCGTGGTCGGCGATGATGGTGATGCGCTCCTTGGGATCGCGGCGGTCATCGACGAAGATGCCGGCGAGCACGCCGCCCGGCTGCCGCTCCCGGATGCGAATCGTCAGGTTCGGATCGAGCTGGGCGAAACGTCCGGGCTGCAGGATGTTGGTCAGCACGTCGGCGGTGATTTCGGCGTCCCATTGCTTGATCCGGCGCATGCCGTCGGGGGCGAGATAGGAGCCGATGAAGGCAACGATCAGGGCCACCACGCAGGTGGCGTAGAAAAACGGCCGGAACAGCCGGAATGGCGAGAAGCCGGCGGCGTTCATCACGATGATTTCGGAATCGGTGGCGAGCTTGTTCAGCGTGTGCGAGATCGCGATCATCAGCGCGATCGGCGCGATGATCAAAACCAGCGCCGGGATCACGAGGCCGGTGATGCCGAGGAAGGTGATGATGGTCTGGCCCTGGCTCGTCATCAGGTCGATGCCGCGCAACGCCTGCGTAATCCAGATCACGCCGGTGAGGCTGACCAGGACCAGCGCAAACGACGCGAGCGTCGTGCGGAAAATGTACCTGTCGATCGACCCCATCGTTACCGCACGATCCCACCTTGTGCGCCCAGAGGGCAGCTTCCGACCAATCCCTTTTCAGGGTTCCCCTTTGGTCGGGCCACCTTTCGTCAGCCGTCTACACTCTCACTACCATCCCTTTGATCCGTCAACAAAATGGCCGGGCCGTGGCACCCCCTCGGTATGGTTAATAAATACCATCATGTGGCGTTCCGGTCACGGCAGTGCTTGGCAGCGCGGCGGCTGACAGGCCATAGTGCCGAAAACATCAGGTCCGGAGCGATTTGGACCGTTACTGAGAGACAATTCCATAAATCCGGGCCGATTCCGGACCCGCAAGACAGCCCTGAATTCTGGAGGATTACCTATGTCCGACGCCGTCAAGGTCGGCTTTGTCGCCTTTTCCACAGCCCCCCGCGGCGTTCTCGTGGTGTTTTGCGACGACGCATTGAAGTTCGGCGAGGCGACGCGGAAGGCGCTGGGGAAGGCATCCGATACGGTCAAACGGGCGGCGGCGGCCAACCAGTTCAAGGGCAAGAGCGGCTCGACGCTCGATATCCCGGCGCCGGAGGGAATCAAGGCGGAGCGCCTGATCGTCGTCGGCGTCGGCAAGGCGGCCGATATCAAGGAGAAGGATTTTCTCAAATTCGGCGGGGTGACGGCGGGCAAGCTCAATGCCGCCAGCGAAGCGGTCACCGTGATTGCCGAACTCCCTGAGGGGGCGATGCAGGCCGATTCTGCCGCCGCGATCGCATCGGGCCTCCGGCTGCGCGCGTATAAGTTCGACCGCTACAAGACCAAGAAGAAGGACGGCGAGAACGGAGAGATTCGCGCCGACGTTTCGATTGCGGTCGAGGATGTCGCCGCCGCGCGCAAGGCGCTTGCGCCCGCGTCCCATGTCGTGGACGGCGTGATCATCGCCCGCGAACTCGTCAACGAGCCGCCGAACGTGTTGTACCCGGTGGAATTCGCGCGCCGTGCGAGCCAGCTCAAGAAACTCGGCGTCGATGTTGAGGTGCTCGACGTCAAGGAGATGAAGAAGCTCGGCATGGGCGCCTTGCTCGGCGTCGCGCAGGGCTCGACCCAGCCCGGCCGCACCGTGATCATGCGCTGGAACGGCGGCAAGAAGGGCGATCAGCCGGTCGCTTTCGTCGGCAAGGGCGTATGTTTCGATACCGGCGGCATTTCCATCAAGGGCGCCGCCAGCATGGAGGACATGAAGGGCGACATGGGCGGGGCGGCCTGCGTGGTCGGGCTGATGCATGCGCTGGCCGCGCGCAAGGCGAAGGTCAACGCGGTCGGCGCAATCGGCCTGGTCGAGAACATGCCCGACGGCAACGCGCAGCGCCCCGGCGATATCGTCACCTCGATGTCGGGGCAGACCATCGAGATCATTAACACCGACGCCGAAGGCCGGCTCGTGCTGGCCGACGTGCTCTGGTACGTGGCGAAGAAGTTCAAGCCCAAATTCATGGTCGATCTGGCAACGCTCACCGGCGCGATCATGGTCGCGCTCGGAACCGAATACGCCGGCATGTTTTCCAACAACGACGAACTGGCTGACAGGCTCAGCAAGATCGGAACCGAAACCGGCGAACGCGTCTGGCGCATGCCGCTCGGCCCCGAATACGACAAGCAGATCGATTCGCAGTTTGCCGACATGAAGAACACCGGCGGCCGCCACGGCGGTTCGATCACCGCCGCACAATTCCTGCAGCGGTTCGTCGACAACACGCCGTGGGCGCATCTCGACGTCGCGGGAACCGCGATGGGCGCGCCGAAAACCGATATCAACCACAGTTGGGGATCCGGCTATGGCGTTCGCCTGTTGGATCGGCTGGTAGCGGAATATTACGAAGCCACGAAGTAATCCGGTCGCAGCCGCATGACGGAAGTCCTGTTCTATCATTTGCAGGGCATGTCGCTCGAAAGCGTATTGCCGCCGCTGTTGGAGAAATCGCTCGAGCGCGGCTGGCGCGTGGTCGTGCAATCGACTTCGCCCGAACGCACCGAGGCGCTCGACGCGCACTTATGGACCTACAGCGACGATTCGTTCCTGCCGCACGCGACATGGCGTGCGGGCGATGCGCAGGACCAGCCGATCATCCTCTCGATTGAGGACGGCAATCCGAACCAGGCCAATGTCAGGTTCCTGATCGACAACGCGGCGCTGCCGGCCGATTGCGACAGCTACGAACGGGTGGTGCTGGTGTTCAACGGCGACGATGCCGACGCGCTGACCGCAGCGCGCGGTGCCTGGGCCGATTGCAAGGCGAGGGGTTTCGAGGTGACGTATTGGCAGGCCGATGAGCGGGGCCGCTGGCAGCGGCGGCAATAGCGAATCCATAGGAATTAATGATAATCTGCGGTTTCTGCGCCGGACCTTGCGGGCAGCCATGGTCGTGCCGCAAAGTGATGGTCCGACAAGCCGTTACAGTTGAAAGCGGGAGCGTGGGTTTAGCGTGCGACGCGGAACGATCGATCGAAAACCACTGCTGACGTTGTTGCTGCTCGGGCCTGCGCTGGCGGGTTGCTCGGGTGGAGCAGATCTTCTCTCGAAGGATGCGGACTGGTTTTCGCGCTCCGGACGCGTGTTCATTCGCAACGTGTCGATCGAGACGCCGCCGCTCACCCCGACCAAGCAAGTCGGGCCGGATGAACTTGTCGCGGCCGATGGCGGCTGTCCCGGCATGGCAGCGCCGGGCACCGATGCCGCCGCGTTGGCCGCCGGCAGTCCGCCGCCCTCGACGACGGGATCGGTTGCGCTCGGTCATACCGAATGCGACGTCGTGCGTGGCATCGGCGCGCCCGACAATGTCAGCCTTTCCAACAATCCGCGCGGGGATCGTGTCGCGGTCGTCACCTATTCGCGCGGTCAGCGGGCCGGCCTCTACACCTTCACCGCGGGACGCCTGACGTCGATCGAGCGTGCACCGGAAGCGGCGGCGCCGGCAAAGGGCGCCAAGCCGAAGAAGAAGCCGGCGGCGTAGCTCGCCGGCATCGACTGATTTCAACCCGCCGCTTCGTCGAATTCCGAACTGGCTTCCAGCCAAGCTTCCTCGGCGCGCCGCAGCGCGCTTTCGGCGCCGGCGCGGGCCTTGCTTAGTTGTGCGGCCTGCTTGGGATCGCGCGTAAAGATATCCGGCAAGGCGAGGGCAGTGTCGATCTTGGCGATGATGCCGTTGATGCGCTCGATTTCGGCCTCGGCTTCGGCGATCCGCTGCTTCACCGGCGTTCGTCTCTCGCTTCTGGCGCGCTCGGACTTTGCGGTCTCTTTGGATCGCTCGCGCGAACCGTTGCGCGTATCGCCGATCGACAACACCAGTCGCCGGTAATCGTCGAGGTCACCGTCGTAACTCGTCACGGTCTGATTGGCGACGACCCACAATTGGTCGGCGCAGGCTTCGATCAGATAGCGGTCGTGCGAGACCATGATGACGGCGCCGGGAAAGTCGTTGATCGCCTCGGCGAGCGCCGCGCGGCTGTCGATGTCGAGATGGTTGGTCGGCTCGTCGAGGATGATCATGTTCGGGGCGAAGAAGGTGGCGAGCCCGAGCAACAGCCGCGCCTTCTCGCCGCCCGAAAGACTCTTGACCAGCGTGTCACCGGCCTTGCCGGAAAACCCGATCGCGCCGGTGCGGCCGCGCACCTTGGTTTCGGGCGCGTCCGCCATCAGCCTGCGGACGTGATCGTAGGGCGATGCATCGAGGTTGAGTTCGTCGACCTGATGCTGCGCGAAATAGCCGACCGAGAGTTTTTCCGCGCGCGTGACCCGGCCGGAAAAAGGCTGCAGCTTGCCCGCCAGCAGCTTGACCAGCGTCGATTTGCCGTTGCCGTTGGAGCCGAGCAGGGCGATGCGGTCGTCGGTATCGACGCGCAGCGTCACGCGATGGAGCACCGGCTTTTCCGGATCGTAGCCGACCGAGACGTCATCGACGGCGATGATCGGCGGCGACAGCATTTTCTCTGGCGTCGGGAACGTGATTTCGCGCACGTCCTGGGTCACCAGCGCCGTGACCGGCTTCATCCGTTCCAGCATTTTCACGCGGGATTGTGCCTGGCGCGCCTTGGAAGCCTTCGCCTTGAAGCGGTCGACGAAGGCCTGTAGCCGCTTGCGCTCGTCGGCCTGGCGCTTGGCATGCTTGGCGTCCAGCATTTCGCGCATGGCGCGCTGTTCCTCGAACGAGGAATAGGTTCCCTTGTAGAGCGTCAGCTTGCCGCGATCGAGGTGGAGGATCTGGTCGACCGAGGTATCGAGCAGGTCGCGGTCATGACTGATGACGATGACGGTGCGTGGATAGTTCGCCAGATGGTCTTCCAGCCACAGCGTGCCTTCGAGATCGAGATAGTTGGTCGGCTCGTCCAGCAGCAACAGATCGGGCGCGGAAAACAGCGTCGCCGCCAGCGCCACCCGCATGCGCCAGCCGCCGGAGAAATCCGAACACGGCCGCGTCTGGTCCGCAGCGGAAAATCCGAGGCCGCTCAGGATCGCCGCGGCGCGCGCCGGCGCCGAGTGCGCGTCGATGTCCACAAGGCGGGTCTGGATTTCAGCGATCCGGTGTGGATCGGTGGCGGTTTCCGCTTCGTGGAGCAGCGCGTCGCGCTCCAGGTCCGCCTTCAGCACGACATTGATGAGGCTCTCCGGTCCATCAGGCGCTTCCTGCGCCAGGCTGCCAATGCGCCACCGCGGCGGTAGGGTAATGCTACCGGACTCGGTTGGGAGGTCGCCGCGAATCGCATGAAACAGCGTCGATTTGCCGACGCCGTTGCGGCCGACGAAGCCGACGCGCGCGCCGGGCACGATCTGCACCGTGCTATCGTCGATCAGGAGCCGCCCGGCAATCCGGACCGAAATATCCGTGATGGAAAGCATGCGGCCTTGTCACCGGAGCGGCCGCTAAACGCAACTCCTTTATCGGTAAAATTCGGCTGTGCAGCGGCCCTCAATGCAACTCGTTGTCGCGGCGGCTCAGCTCGTCGACGAGCTCCCGCAGACGCGGTGGCAGTTCGGTTTCGGTACGCATGCTTTGCTGCAACCGTTCACCAATGGCGTCGCAGATCGACACGCAGGTTTTGTGATCGATCAATTCGGAATCGTTATTGATTCGTACATTCATGGGCGGCCTCTGCCGAGTTCCACCTCGCAGTGCTCGCAAGGCTTGAGTTATATTTGATGGATCAAGTCACAACGGCGAAATTGGTTTCCCGTGCAGATCCCCATGCGTTCGCGTGAAAGTAGTCGAATCACCGAAGGGCTGTTGGTTCCGCATAAAAAAGCCCCGGCGCGGCGGCCGGGGCTCAGTCAGGGGGAGCTCAAATCAGGTCAGTAGCAGCGGTTCACCAGCCGCCAGCGCGGGCCCCAGGGGGTCGGAACCAGACGCCGCACGTAACAGCCGCCATAGCCGCCGGCGTAATAGGCCGGGCCGCCGATGAAGACGCGGGGGCCACCCCAACCGTGATGATGATGATGATGCCAGCCGCCATGGTGCCAGCCGCCGGCCGATGCCGCTGTCGGCGCCAGCGCGGCTGCACCCAGCGACGCCGCGGCCGCTGCAACGAGCAAGAGTTTGCGTAACATGATCGTCTCCTCAAAGTTTCGGCGCCAGTTGGCACCATCAGTGAGATCGGGTCCCGCGACGCCCGGGGCCGGCGGATGCGCGTGCCCTGCGTTCGATCGTCGGTAAGTCTATGGCCGCGAAGCTGAATGAAGGTGCCACAACCGTTTCAGACAGGGTTCACCTCCATGAAATTGCAGCAATCTTTGCCCCACGGGGCGAAGTGCCGCACAAAAAGGCGCCCAAAAGGGGTGGCAGGCGCGTCACCGGTCGCTTGCCGTCGTGAGGTGGCGCCGATATAAGCCCCGCAACCCACTTATCAGCGTTTTGTAAGGACGTAAGCAATGGCGATTGAACGCACTTTCTCGATCATCAAACCGGACGCGACCGCGCGCAATCTGACCGGCGCGGTCAACGCGCTGATCGAGAAGGCTGGCCTGCGGATCGTCGCCCAGAAGCGCATTCGCATGACCCGCGACCAGGCGGAAACCTTCTATGCCGTCCACAAGGCGCGTCCGTTCTTCGGCGAACTGGTCGACTTCATGACCTCGGGGCCGGTCGTGGTGCAGGTGCTGGAAGGCGAGGGCGCCATCGCCAAATACCGCGACGTGATGGGAGCCACCGATCCGTCGAAGGCGGCGGACGGCACGATCCGCAAGGTCCATGCGAAATCGATCGGCGAGAACTCGGTGCATGGTTCGGACGCGCCGGAGACCGCCGCGATCGAAATCGCGCAGTTCTTTTCCGGCAACGAAATCGTCGGCTGATTTTATCGAAACGGCGGCCGCAATAGCCGCGAGCAACGGCTGAAGAGGCCGAGGGGGGAACGCTGTGAACTGGCTGTGGCAAATCTTCGATCCTGCGACGATCTCGGCATTCTTCACCCAGTTCAATGCCGAGATGCAGACGCCGGCCTTCTGGGTCGCGCTCGGCAAGATCATGTGGATCAACATCCTGCTGTCGGGTGACAACGCGCTTGTCATCGCGATGGCGTGCCGCAGCCTGCCGCCACGCCAGAAGTTCTGGGGCATGATCCTCGGCGCCGGCGTCGCCGTTCTCTTGCGCATCATCTTCACCGGCATCGTCGTCACCTTGATGGGGCTGCCGTTCCTCAAGCTGGTCGGCGGTCTGGCGCTGCTCTTCATCGCAGCGAAGCTGCTGGTGCCTGAACACGAGGGCGAGGGCGATGTCGACGCGGCGGCGCATCTATGGGCGGCCGTGCAGATCGTGGCGATTGCCGACATCGTCATGAGCCTCGACAACGTCATCGCGGTCGCCGCCGCCGCCAATGGCAGCATTCCGCTGCTGGTCATCGGGCTTGCGATCAGCGTTCCCTTGATCGTCGCAGGCGCAGCGTTGATCATGGCGCTGCTCTCGCGTCTGCCCGCTTTGGTATGGGCCGGCGCCGCCTTGCTTGGCTGGATCGCGGGCGAGGTGATGGCGACCGACCCTGTCATCCAGCCGTCGATGCACGCGTTCTTCAACGGCCCGGTCGGTGTCGGACTCGATGGCGTGCTCAAATCGATCGGCATCGGGCCGCAGTTCACCAATGGCGGACACGGCGGCGAGATCGTGCTCGGGCTCGTCGGCATCGCCGTCGTGCTGGTCGTGGGATCGATCTGGCGCAAGCGCAAGCTCGAGGGTGCGGCCGAGCATTCTGCTGCGGCATAACGCAACCGCTTCGATTGCAGATAGCGGCGCGGCAGGAGCCCGCGCTCGCGGCGCCCGAAGCGACAGCTCAGCTAAAAAAGGTCCCAGCGTTGCCGCTGGGGCCTCTTCTATGGGTTTCTCAGTGAGATTTAGATTTAGGCAGTCGCAAGCGCGGCTGCCCGGTTGCGGCGGCGATAGGCCAGGAAGCCGATCCCGGCAAAGCCCAGGATCATCATGGCCCAGGTGGAGGGCTCGGGAACGGCAGTAATTGCCGTCATCGTGCCTGTGAAAAGACCGTCGCCGGTGAAGGTCACCTTGGTCACAAACGCCGTCGAGTTGTTGGGATCGAGTCCCAGGCTTTCGTCGATACCCAGGACTTTGAACTTGCTGACGCCGCCCGGGCCGAAATCGTACAGCGTGTTTGCCAGAAGATCGGCTGCGTGGACGTAGGTGCTCCCGTTCCAGATGTAGAGGCCGTAGGGGTGCCCCAGGCCCAATTCCGGTAATATCACGCTCGCGAAATTCGGACCGGTCGCGCCGACCGAAAAGATGTAACCCAGCGCGGCGGCCGGATCCAAATTGTAGGACTGGCCGTGAGTGACGTCGATATGGAAGCTGTAGACCGTCTCACCCACAGCATTCAAAGACGAGACCGGCACGTAAACCGGACCATTGAACTGTGAAATCGCGGTAGGATGAAAATCGAAGAAGCTGTGCGAGCTGGCGCCGGTGGTCGCGTTGCTTTGGATCCGGTAGTCGTCCCGGATCACGATGCCATAATGACCGTTAGCCGAGAGGTTGGCCGCCGCCGGAATGGTGTAGCTGGTCTGGCTCGACGGCAGGTCCGCCCTCCAGATCGTCTGCTTGTTGTTGTTGAGATCGACAATGAAGATTCTGGTCGCCTGATTGTAGCCGCTCGGCGGGGTGAAGGCCGGCGCGTTCCAGGTAATCGTCGGAGTCGTTGTCGCATTCGAGGCGCCGCTGATCGCAATTCCCGTGATGAAGGGAGGCGCTCCGATGTTGGGATTGATGGCGGCTGTATTAACGACGAGCGGCGAGTTGCTGTAGTTCGGGTTGGTGACGGTGAGCTGCCACGATCCGAGAAGGTTCGGATTATAGGCAATCCTTCGGTCAAAAAGATTGGGGTCGGGGATCGAATTGCCAGCGGGGACATTAAACGTGACGCCGTTCTGCGTTGCAGTGACGGTGGTGCTGGCCAGGAAGGCTGCATCTGCATTCGATCCCTGCGGATGAAACCGTCCGCCGAACTCCAAGAATTTGGATGCAACGGGCTGTCCGAATGCCACGTTCGAGGAATTGTATCCGATGAAGTTGAAGGTGCCGGGGAAACCGGTCACCCCGGTGTTCTGTACGATGACGTCTGCTCGGGCGGCAGCCGGAGCGGCGATCGCAACGGCCACTGCAAGGATCTTCGGATTGTGGAATAGCTTCCCAAGCGGTGATTTAAATAGCCGCATAACATCCCCCATGATATAAATTTTATTAAAACTTAATCAGGCTAACACGCGCATTTAGAATTTGCCAAGCCGCATTTTAATGCTCGATGGTCGTGCGGTACGTTGTCACCGGCATAAGCATTCACGTAGCGATGACAACTTTTGGTAGCGGCCTCTGGCGCGCCTCCTTGTAGGCGCCGGTCAGGCGGCTTTACTCGGCGGGGCGCTTCAACCAGCGACGGGACGCCCAGTGCACTGACGCGGCTAGCGATTGCCTTTGCCGCCGCCCGGCTCCATACAGTTTCACATGACCGAACCGTTATTGGGGCGCAGCATCGACCGCCTTGAAGACGCGCGCTTCGTGCAGGGGCGCGGGCGCTATGTCGCCGATCTCGCGGCGCCAAATGCACTTCATGGCGTCGTCGTTCGCTCGCCGCACGCCCATGCCCGCATCGCCGCGATCGGCGCCGAGGCGGCGCGGAAGATGCCGGACGTTGCCGCCGTGCTGACGGGGGCCGAACTGGCCGCCGACAAGATCGGCCCAATGCCGTGCGCGGTGACGGCCATCCCGATGACGACGCCGCTGTTGGTGCCGCCCTATCACGCGCTCGCGCAGGGCGTCGTTCGCTACGTCGGCGAGCCGGTTGCGTTCGTGGTCGCGGCAAGCGCGGAAGCCGCGCGCGATGCCGCCGAGGCCGTGGTCGTCGATTATGAGCCGCTGCCGCCGGTCGTCGCGATCGCAGATGCCATCTCGCCGGACGCGCCGTCGATCTGGCCGGAGGCAAGCGGCAATTTCGCGTTCCAGTTCAACCGTGGCGAGATCGGCCCGGTGCAAACGGCGCTCCGCGACGCCGCCCACGTCGTCGAATGCGAACTGATCAACAACCGCGTCGTCGCTGCGCCGATGGAGACACGCGGCGCGATCGGGGAATTCGACGCCGCGAGCGGCCGGCTGCATCTGACCGCCTCGGCCGCCGGCGCACATGCGATCCGCGACCTGCTTGCCCACGGTGTCTTTCGCATCGATAGAGAAAAGCTTCGCGTCAGCATTCCCGACGTCGGCGGCGGCTTCGGCATGAAGAACGTGCTCTATCCGGAATGGGTGCTGGTGCTGTGGGCGGCGCGTCGCCTCGGCCGTCCCGTCAGGTGGATCGGCGACCGCAGCGAGGATTTCACCGGCTCTGCACATGGCCGCGACAGCCTGATCCGCGTTCGCCTTGGGCTTGATCGCGACGGCCGCTTGCTGGCACTCGAGACAAAAGTGTTCGCCAATCTCGGCGCCTATGTCTCCACGGTTGCGCCGGCCGTGCCGACCATGGCGATGGCAAGCGCGATGGGCGGAGTCTACGACATTCCGCTGATCGCATTCGAGACCAGGGGCGTGTTCACCAACACGACGCCGGTCGACGCCTATCGCGGCGCCGGCAAGCCGGAGGCGAACTATCTGATCGAGCGCTGCATCGACATCGCAGCTCACCAGCTCGGGATGGATGCGCTGAAGCTGCGGCGCAAGAACATCATGCGGCGTTTTCCTTACGCGAGCGCGATGGGACTTAACGTCGAGCAGGGCAGCTTTGCCCACGCGATCGATCACGCGGCCACGGCTGCGGAGGGCTTCAAGGCGCGCGCGAGAAGTTCGCGCAAGCAGGGGCGGCTGCGCGGTCTTGGGCTTGCCTGCTTTCTTGAAACGGCGCGCGGCCAGCCCAATGAAGTGGCGAAGGTAGGTTTTGGCGAGGACGGGCTGATCGACCTGAAAGTTGGCACGCATTCGAGCGGCCAGGGGCACGAGACCACTTACGCCCAGATCGCGGCCGATGCGCTCGGCCTGCCGCTGGATCGCTTCCGGTTTCGCCAGGGCGATACCAACGATCTCGATTCCGGTGGCGGCCATGGCGGGGCGCGCTCGATGCACCAGGGCGGCACGGCGCTGTTGATGGCGGCGGAAGGGTTGATCGACAATGCGCGGCGCCTTGCCGCCCGCCTGCTGCAGGCCGGCGTGGATGCGATTCAATACCAGGCAGGAATGTTGCGCGTGGCCGCGACGGGGCAGGAGATCAGCCTTGACGAGGTGGCGCGCGCCTCCTTTCAGTCGGCCGGCGACGACGTTGCGCCCGGCCTGGCGCACAAGGCGACGCATCTATGCGACCGCTACACCTTTCCCAACGGCTGCCATGTCGCCGAAGTCGAGATCGATCCGGCGACCGGCGAGGTCAGGCTCGATCGTTATGTCATCTTTGATGATTACGGTCGCCTGCTCGATCCGCGCCAGACGCTGGGACAGGTCCATGGCGGCGTCGTACAGGGCATCGGCCAGGCCTTGTTTGAGCAGGCGCTGTTCGATGCCGAGACGGGGCAGATCCTATCGGGCTCGCTGATGGATTATGCGCTGCCGCGCGCCGGCGATCTCCCCGCGTTCGAGGGCGATCTCACGCCTGATTTTCCGAGCCGCGCCAACCGCCTCGGGGTCAAGGGAAGCGGTCAGGCCGGCGCTATCGCAGCACCCGCGACCATCATGAACGCCGTGATGAACGCACTGGCGCCGCTCGGCGTGCAGCATCTCGACATGCCGGCCACGCCCTCCCGCATCTGGCACGCGATCCAGACGGCGGCGCGCTCACCGAAAGCCAGAGTGGATGCGGCCGCGTCGGCGGACTGACGTGATGTCCGCCGAGCTCTTGCGGACAGTTAGACCCGCTCGATCGCAGCAGGCATCCTGGCGACCGACATCAGCGACCGCGCCACCTGATTGAGAAGCTGGTCGGCGTTTTCTTCTTCCGCCAGCGATTTCGACAGCAAGGCGACGATGGCGCTGTGGCGTAATTGCTGGGCCAGATTCTTCGCCGTCGTATATCCCGACATCTCGTAATGCTCGACGCGTTGCGCGGCGCCGATCAATGCGAGATCGGCGGCGGCATCTTCCTTCTCTTCGCCTTCGGCCATGATCTCCCGGCCTTCCTCGACCAAACCCATCATGCCCTTGCAGGGCTTGGCGCGGGCGGTCTTGCCGAGCAGCTCGAAGCACTCGTTGATGCGCTCGATCTGATTTTCCGTCTCGACCAGATGCTGCTCGAACAGTTCGCGCAGTTGATCGAACCGTGCCGCCTCTGCCATCTTGGGCAATGCCTTGGTGAGCTGTTTTTCCGCATGCAGGATGTCGCGCAATTCGTCGATGAGCAGCTCATTGAGTCCGGCTTCATCGACCGGCGGCGAGCTTTCGGTGACGATCGCGGTCGCTGCTCCCGGGTCGCCAGCCTGGATGGCCGGAGATTCCGTGAATACCCAGCCGTTGCCTTCGTTCCAGGGGCCACGCGTGTCGATCTCGCCGTGTTCTCCGGTTCCTGTGGAATCGTTGAAGAACTGCTCGACAAGGCCGGGCGTCGGCGCGATGCGTCCGATGCTGAAGGCCGGCTTGCTCATGCTTTCGAGCGCCAGCGCAAACGCTTTCATATGGGTGATTTCACGCGTCATCAGGAATTGCAGGGCATCCTTTGAGCCGGCGTCGTCGCAGAAATTGATCAGGCGCTCATAGACGATCTTGGCTCGTGCCTCGGCCGCGATGTTGCTGCGGAGATCGACGTCCAGCTCCCCGGTGATCTTGAGATAATCGGCGGTCCAGGGATTGCCTTGCGAGTTGAACAGGTTAACTCCGCCTCCGCCGGCGATGGCGATCAGCGGATCAGCTTCGGCGGCCTGACGGTCGAACTTGGAAGGCTTGAGGTGCATGCGCGCGAGGCAGCCGACGACTTCGAGATGGCTTAGTTCCTCGGTGCCGATGTCCATCAACAGATCCTTGCGGGCGGGATCCTCGCAATTAAGGCCCTGTATCGAATATTGCATCGCGGCCGCCAACTCGCCATTGGCGCCGCCGAACTGCTCGAGCAGCATGTTGCCAAAACGAGGATCGGGTTCGTCGACTCGAACGGTGAACATCAGTTTCTTGACATGGTGGTACATGGGAGAGCCTCGCGAGGTTGAGAGATCTCGAACGGCACGCCATGTGGTTTGTTCCTAATTCGCGTGCTGGCTCGTCGCGTCGGACCAGAACAGAGAAAGAGCTCGGGCTCTTACAGCGCGGTCGGTGGGGCATCCTGCCGCAAGGCACAGAAGGCCGACAGTTTCGGCGTCAAAGTCGACGATGCATCTCGAAATCATCTGGCCGATCGGCGCGATGACTATCACTGTGGTCGGGTATGGCCGGCAGTGGGCAGATGATTGTCGGAAGGGCGTCCATCCAGGGCAACAGAACCGACGATGTTTGTATCGGCTGGGGCGAGCCCTGTTCTTGCGCCAATGGCTATGTTTGCTGCATTTGAGCCGATCGTTATCCGTTCCCCGAAGGCGCGGCATTACGCGCAATTAAAGGTGTACGGCTAAGTAATCCACCGGACAGACCGTACGATTATGGCTGATACCGTTTTGTCGTCGCCGCGCGGCCCCTGAGGACAATCGGTGATGAGAACGCCCGATGCGCTCTCGCTGTCCTCCAACCGGAAACGAGCGGATCATGCAAAAGCGGCGCCGTTTTAAACAGACAACCACTCTCGAAGAGCGCCTGGCCGAAGAAGCCAAGCAGTTGCGCGCGGAAGCAGGGATGCTGCCGCCAGGTCCCGTTCGGGACGGGTTGTTGCGGAGAGCCCGTCAGGACGAGACGGCCGCGCATATGACCGAGTGGTTGAACTCGCGGGGTTTGCAGCCCCCAAGAGGTTAATGCTGTTCAAGCGAACGGCTTTGCGTACCGTTGCAGCACTTACGACGCCCGCAGATCAATGGCGGGGCCGGTGGGCTCGCGTCGCCGCCTGTTGGTCGCGCCGTCCGTCTGCTTTTGTCGGCCATCGCTTGTCGCTGATGGCGGCATGGACGACCTCGATCATGGTCTTGCGCACCTCGAGGAAAGCTTTTGTCAGTGGCCGGTCCGCCAGCGAAACCAGCGCGAGTGCGCGCGTCAGCGGCGGATCGATAATGCGGCGCGCGTGATATTTCTCCGCTTCGAGGTCGGCAAGCACGCTGGCGCGGGCGAGGATGGCGCAGCCTAATCCGGCCTCCAGCGCCATGCGCAGCGCAGACAGGGAACCGACTTCGAGCGTGTCGCTCGGGATGATTTGATTGCGCAGAACCTGGGTCTGGATGATGGCGCGCGAAGCCGGCATCGGCGCCAGTCCGAGCACGCTTCGTTGCGGAATGGCGGAGAAGGCGACCGGACCGGATGATCGGCCGATCAGACTCGGATGCCCGACGAGATAGAGGTCTTCTTCCCCGAGCAACTCGACGTCCAGGCGGGCGTCCCTCGGCGGGTTATAGGCGAGCGCGAGATCGACGGTCCCTGAGAATACGCGCTCGATCAGCGCCGGCGACAGCGCCTCGACGACCGTCAGGTGCACGCCCGGAGATTTCGTTCGCACCGCCTTCATGACATCGAGCGCGACCATGGAGATCGCGGTGTGGCTGAGGCCGATGCAGACCGGACCGGCCGCGGCCTCGTTATAGGTCCGCACATCCTCTTCGGCCTTGCCGAGCGCCGACAGCACGGCGCTGGCGTGCTCGTAAAGCCGCCGGCCGGCCGCAGTCAGTGCGATGCCGCGCGGCCGTCGCTCCAGCAGCTTGACGCCAAGATCGGTTTCGAGCGCGGCGATGTGGTGGCTTAGCGCCGATTGGGCGACATTGAGCGCCTCCGCGGCGCGCGACAATACGCCGGCGTCGGCGATGGCGATGAAATAGCGAAGCTGCCGCAATCCGAGCGCCATTGAACCGCTCCTGCCATCGAATTATCAGAACAGAATGATCTTCATATTATATTTGTCAGATGTCTAGGCGCGCGGCAAGCTGGCCGGCAACCAAAGGGACTTTCAGGAGGAGCGCCGGCACATGGATCTGCCCGATAGTGTCGTGATCACCGAGGAGGGGCCCCGCGAAGGCTTTCAGATCGAGCCCGGCCCGGTGGCCACCGCCGACAAGATCGCGCTGATCGACGCGCTCTCCGCCTGCGGGCTTCGCCGGATCCAGGCCGGCTCCTTCGTCAATCCTAAGCACGTTCCGGGCTGGGCCGACGCCGAGGCTGTGATGGAAGGATTCACTCCGCGTGAAGGCGTCGAATACTCCGCGCTGTGGTTCAACGAGAGCGGACTGCAGCGCGCGCTTGCCTTCAGGAGGAAGCTGACCCTTGCCGGCTTCATTTCGCTGAGCGCATCCGAACCGTTCGCAATCAGAAACCTCAACCGCGACCGCGCCGGACAAATTGAGGCGATGCGCAACTATGTGCGAGTGCACCGGGAAGCCGATGTACCGATTGCCAAAATCATCATTATGGCCGCGTTCGGCTGCAATTTTGCGGGCGACGTCTCGCCGGCGAAGGTCGTCGAGACGGTGGCGGACGGGCTTGCGATTGCGCGCGAAGCCGGCGTGGACGTGCGGGACATTTCGCTTGCGGACTCCATGGGCTGGGCCACGCCCTGGCGTGTAGCTGCCGCCATTGGCGCCGTTCGCGAGCGCTGGGGCGATATGCGGATCGCGCTGCACCTCCACGACACCCGCGGGCAGGGCATCGCCTGCGCTTACGAAGGCCTGCGGCTCGGCGTGACTGCATTCGACGCGGCGGTGGCCGGGCTCGGCGGGTGTCCGTTTGCCGGCCAGCCAGGCGCGCCGGGCAACATCGCCACCGAAGAACTGGCCTTGCTCTGCGAGGAGATGGGCATCTCCACGGGCCTCGACATCGAGGCGCTGATCGAGGCCGGGCGGCTTGCCGAGCGGATCGTCGGACACCGACTGCCGAGCGCCGCGTTGCGATCGGGAACGCTCGCCGCATTCAGGAGACGGGCTGCATGACGACGTCCTCCAGGCCGCTTGCGGGGCTGAAAGTGCTCGATTTCGGCCACACCATCATGGGGCCGTGCGCCGGCGTCCTGTTCGCCGATCTCGGCGCCGACGTCGTCAAGATCGAGCCGGCCGACGGCGATCCGACGCGGCGGTTGCCGGGCTTTGCCGCCGGTTTCTTCGCGACCTACAACCGCAACAAGCGCTCGATCGCGATCGACCTGAAGCGGCCGGAGGGGCAGGCGGTTGTGCATCGGCTGGTCAGAGATGCCGATGTCGTGCTGGAGAATTTCGGTCCAGGCACCATCGAACGTCTCAAATGCAGTTGGGAGGATCTGCGTCAGATCAATCCGCGCCTCGTCTATCTCTCGATGAAAGGTTTTCTGAAGGGACCGTACGAGAACCGTGGTGCGCTGGATGAAGTGGTGCAGATGCAGTCCGGGCTCGCCTACATGACCGGCCCTCCCGGCCGGCCGTTGCGCGCCGGCGCGCCTGTGATCGACATTCTCGGCGGCGTGTTCGGCGTCGTGGCCGCGTTGTCGGCGCTACGCGAGCGCGACGTCACCGGCATCGGGCAAAAGGTTGCGAGTTCGCTGTTTGAAAGCGCAACTTTCATGCTCGGCGCGGTCGTCGTCGGCAGCGCGGTGACGGGCGGGCCGATGCCGCCGATGCCGGCACGGAAAAATGCCTGGGGCGTGTATGACGTTTTCACCGCCTCCGACGGCGGTCAGGTCTTCATCGGCTGCACCTCGGATGGTCACTGGCAGCGCTTTTGCGATGCGTTCGGCTTCGACGAATGGCGCGACGATCCGAGGCTTACCGGCAACGCCAACCGCTGCGAGGCGCGGGAGTGGATGCTGCCCGAACTGGAGCGGCGGATCAGCAAACTGCCGCTGAACGAAATCCTCCAAAAGTGCGAGGCGGCCCGCGTCGCCTATTCGCGGGTGGGGCGGCCCGATGAACTGTCGATCGATCCGCATCTGCTCGCCAATGGCGGGCTGCTTGCGACCGCCGTATCGGCATTCGGTGGCGGACCGCTGGTTGGAATTCCGGCCTTGCCTGTTGAATTCGGCGAGGCGCGCGAAAGGCCGGGGCTCGTGCGGCAGCCACCGCGGGTCGGCGAGCACGCCGACGAAATTCTGCAGGCGGCCGGATATTCGGAGCGTGAAATTGCGGACTTGCGCTCGGCCGGTGTGCTGGGGGCGGTCGTGAGCGTGCCGGCATAGCGGCGACTAAAAAGAGCGGTTCAACCGCCTTCGCGAAACAAAATAGTCAGGGAGGAGACGGAACATGATTTCCGACAGCCTGCTTCGAGCGAAAGCACCCATTCTCCGCGTCGCGATGGCGCTGGTTGCGATGGCGCCAATTGCCAACGCGCAGCCATACCCATCGCGGTCGATTACCATGCTCGTCGGCTATTCCGCGGGCGGGCAGGCCGATGCGCTGGCCAGGATCATCGGCAAGCAGCTCGGCGAGAACCTCAAGGTATCCGTCGTCATTGAGAACAAGACGGGCGCCAACGGCATGATCGCGGCGCAGGCGGCAGCACGGTCCGAGCCCGACGGATACACCGTCCTGATGGTGACGGATGCGATGGTCACCATCGATCCGCACCTCGCCACCAGCAACCATTTCGACCTTTCGACGGCGATGGAGCCGGTCGTCAACGTGGCGTGGTCGCCGCTTCTGCTGGCCGCGGCCAACAATGTGCCGGCGAATTCGGTGGCCGAGCTGGTCGCGCTCGGCAAGCAGAAGACGCAGAATTTGAGTTTCGGCAGTCCGGGCAGCTCGACGCCGCACCGTCTCGCCGGCGAGATGCTACAGAAGTATGGCGGCTTCACCATGACCCATATTCCCTACAAGGGAACGGCGGCCTCGGTGAACGACCTCCTGGGCGGGCAGATCCCGCTGCTGTTCGGCGCGCCCACGGCGGTGGAGCCGCTGGCGACCGCGGGGAAGATCAAGGTGCTCGGCGTCACCTCGGAGAAGCGCCATCCGCTGCTGCCCAACGTGCCCGCGATCAGCGAGACGTTCCCAGGGTTCAAGACCATCAGCTATATCGGCTTCATGCTGCCGAAGAAGACCCCGGCGCCCGTGATCGCGACCCTGAACAAGGAAGTGAACCAGATACTTGCATCAGACACGATGCGCGCCTGGCTGGACAAGCAGGGCATGGTCGCCGTCGGCGGCACGCCTGATGATTTCAAGCGCCAGATCGCGGTCGACTATCAGGCGCGCGGTGAACTGGTCCGCGCTCTCGGTATTACCGCCGAGTGAGAAAGGGTGGCATCGTGGCGACCGCATCGAACGAACAGGTCCGGTTTGACGGCCGCATCCTGTTTCTTTCTGAGAACGCCGACATGGTTGAGCGCCAATTGCATGGAGCGGATATTTCGCTGGCTGACGCGTTGCCGTTGCGCAGCGACGTGTCGACCGACGAAATCACGCCGGCCGCGATCTGCTACTATTACGACGAGAAACTCGGGGATTATCCCTATCACGGCCTGAAATGCGGTCAGCGCCTGCCGGTGTCGGTGGGCAGCGTCAAGGCTGGCGGATTCGGTGTGACGGTGGCTGGACGCCGCTATGGCAAGGGCTCTTCGCGCGAGGCCAGCCCTTATGCCGAGTGGTGCGCCGGCATCCGGCTGGTGATTGCGGAAAGTTTTGAGCGCATCTATCGGCAGAACTGCCGTAATCTCGGCATCTACACCTCGACCGACTTCGGGTTGGTCGAACGCATCCGCCGCGGCGAGAGCATTCCGATCAGCGAGTTTACGCACGGGGAGGACGAACTCACCGCGGAGCTCATTCGCCGGGGAGGGCTGTTCAAGCTGACACGGGCACGAAAAGACGGATGGTCGCCGGCGGCGCACGTTACCGCATCGCGGCCGATGACCTATGCCGAAAAGATCATCGCGCGCGCTTCCACCGGCAATCGCGATGCGGTCTGTCCCGGCCAGGCCATCTTCGCGACGGCCGACTGGCGCTATGCCCATGAATACGTGACGCCGATGTGCGTCAGCTTTCTCGAGCGGGAAATGGGCGATCAGATTGCGTTGCACGACCGCGCGAGCATCGTCTGCTTCGGCGATCACTTGCCTTTCATTCATCGGAGCATGTCACCGGAGCGGCGTGCGCGGGGGCTGCTTGAAGCGGCGCAGGCCCTGGCCAAGGTCCAGCAGCAATTCTGCGAGACGCACGGGCTGCGCTTGCACGGCTACCTCGTGGACCGCGATGGTTCGGAAGGCATCAGCCACTCGATCATGGCCGAGCGCTACGTGAAACCGGGCCAATTGGTCGTCGGCACCGACTCCCATACGCCCCATTGCGGTGCCTTGGGCGCATTGGCGTTCGGCATCGGTACGACCGAGATGGCGAATGCCTGGGTGACGGGAGAGGTGCGCGTCGAAGTGCCTCGGACCTGCCGCGTGCGGCTCAATGGCCGGATACCGGCAGGCGTCGAGGCAAAGGATATCGTCCTGCATTTGCTGCGCTTGCCGTACGTTCGCGGGGGAAAGGCGATCGGTCAGGTGATCGAGTATTGCGGCGAAGCGCTATCGAGCCTGTCCACCGACGAACGCGCAACCCTGACCAACATGGTGGCGGAGATAGGTGGTTTCAGCGGGATTGTGGTCCCCGACGAGGAGACGTGCCGATTTGTCAGGGAGCGCCGCGGTATCGAGCTGCAGCTTGAGCCGTGGATGTGTAGCGACGACGAGGCTGAGTTCGCGCAGCTCATCGACGTTGAATGCGACCGGCTAGAGCCGATGCTGGCGAGGCCCGGCGATCCCGGATACGGCGTCGCCATATCGGAGTTGGCTGAGACGGTGGGAATCGATATCGCCTATGGCGGCTCATGCACCGGCGGCAAGCGTGAGGATCTCTTGCATTACCATGCCGTGCTCGAATGGGCTGCAAAGCATGGCATGCGCGTTGCCTCGGGAACGCGGTTCTTCCTTCAGTTCGGCAGCCAGGATGTTCGCGACTATTGCCTGCAGCGCGGAATGCTCGACGTGTTCGAACGCGCCGGCGTCGAATTGATCGAGCCGGGATGTGGCGCCTGCGTGAATGCTGGTCCCGGTGTCTCGGAGCGCGCCGATCAGGTGACGGTGAGTGCGATCAATCGCAATTTCCCGGGACGCTCCGGACCGGGACAGGTCTGGCTGGCAAGCCCGTCGACGGTCGCGGCCAGCGCGATCGCCGGCCGGATCGTGAGCTTTGAGCAACTGCGTGCCCAGTTATCGTCCTGAAAGGCTGTCGCCTCAGGCGCTCTACGATTTCTTCCGAGCGCGCGAGGTCGCTCTCGCTGATGTATTCAGCGCGGCGGCCTCGCGGATCAGCGCCTTCAACGCCTTCTCATCGATCTTGTCGCCCTGATGGAAATCGATGGCGCGTCGGGTGTTGCCTTCGAGGCTGGAGTTGAAGAGGTCCGTCGGGTCGTCCAGCGAGGCGCCCTTGGCGAAGGTCATCTTCACGACCGCCTTGTAGGTCTCGCCGGTGCAGATGATTCCGTCGTGCTCCCACACCGGAACGCCGCGCCACTTCCACTCTTCGACCACGTCGGGAACGGCCCGCTTGATGATGCTTCTGATCCGCGCGAGCATCTCGCCTCGCCAATCGCCCAGCTCCTTGATACGCGCATCGATATTCTGAGAGGGAGAGCTTCCGCCTTTTGCTTCGCTCGCGCCGCTCTTCGTCATGCTTGTCGTCGCCTTCTTCATAGCTGTTGTCGTTCCGCTCACAATTGTTCGCCAGGCAGTTGGCTTGCCTGCTTCACCCAGGCAACGAACTGCGCTTCGTCAAGGGCGCCCTCATGGATGTCGAGATAACGCACTTCATTATGCTTGGATTCGCCTGAAGGGACAGGGCGCAGCGATGTACCGCGGAAGAATGTCACTTTGACGTACTTGGTGAAGCAATGAAAGCTGAGGAACCAGGGGCCCTGTTCCTCGACACCATAAAACGGCGAATTCCATTTGATCGCCTTGTGCACGCCGGGGACGGTGCGCACGATCAGCGCGTCGAGCTGGCGCCCGAGGTCGCGCTTCCAGCCCGGCATGGCCGCGATGTAGGCCTGCACGGGGGCGTCGCCGTACCCCTTGGCGATCTGAGGGTTGCCGCCCGAGAGCAACACAGGCTTTGTGGCGGGCTGCTTGGCAACGGCCTTCTTGGCAGCGACCTTCTTGGCCGCCTTCGCCGGCCGTTTCGACGTCGTTTGCGCCATGGCGTTCACTCCCGTCCGGTGCTTCAGCCGCTACGCCATTTGGCGGCATAGGGCAATGCGAACATGTAGAGGCCGGTGACGAGGAGCAAGATGAGCGGAAGCAGCGCCAGCATGCCTACCCAGACGGCTGGTTGCCCTTGCATCATGGCGACGACGTTGACGATGACAGCTACCGTGAAGGCAATGGATAGCCAACGGTGGATCTGCCGTATCCGATTGTTCCAGTTCAATGAGACCTCCCTTTGAAGACGAGCATAAGGGCAACGCGGCGGTTCAGTCCGCCCGCGCCACCAGCTGTTCCAGCTTCTCGAAGAACTGCTTCCATCCGGCGTGGGCGCCGCCATAGGCCTGCTTCTGATCCGGTCGGAAGCCGGTCTGCTCAACGCGAAGCAGCGTGCCTGCGCGCGTCGGCGTCAGCGTGAACGTCACCACGCTCTGCAGCGCGAAGGCCGCATCGTCATGGTTGAAATTCCACGTGTAGGACAGCGCCTTGTTCGGCTCGATGGCGAGAACCTCGCAGTCGAGCACGCCGCCCCATTCGCCGCGAAGATTGAACTGGTGGCCGACGACCGGCTTGAAGTCGTTCTTCATCAGCCACTCCTCCATCAAGTGCGGTTGGGTGAGCGCCCGCCAGAGCTTTTCCGGCGGATGAGGCATCTCGCGTTCGACGACGACGGAACGTGTTTCGGTCGCAGCACTATTGGTCATTGGTCCATCCGTTTGAGCAGGTCTTCGAGATCGTCGAACCGCCGCTGCCAGAACCCGGCCATCTCGCTGGTCCAGTCGATCAGCGGGGCGAGGGCACCGAGCTGTGCGCTGTAATGGGTCTGCCGGCCTTGATGACGGTCGCGCACCAGCCCGGCCTGCTTCAGCACGCCGAGATGTTTTGAGACAGCCGGCTGCGAGATGCCGGCCCGGGCCGTCAGCGCCCCCACGGTCTGCTCGCCTTCGCGGCACAGGCGCTCGAAGATCGCCCGACGGGTCGGATCGGCGAGTGTTTTGAAGAGCACGTCGTGGGTGTTGGGCATCGGAGATCGATAACTTGCGGGTTATTGATTGTCTATAACTACCGAGCTATGGGTCAGTCAAGCATGGAAACGCGTTTGCGCACCGCAGCCCCTTGCGCTGCGAAAATTGCGATTTGGCAGGGTTCCATCCGCGGCTAGCGGGGCACACCCGCTGGTTATGGATCATTTGCGGAATCTGATGCTCCGTTGTGCAGGACCGGGACGCTCATATATTGAACCTCCGCGATTGGGAGAGTTTCGATGGACGCGGCCGGCCGCAAGGCCCATTGGGAGAACGTCTACACGACGAAGGGCGAGAGCGAGGTCAGCTGGTTTCAGCAAAGCGCGGCACCTTCGCTCGACCTGATCGTGCAGGCGGGCGCAACGCGTGAGTCCGCCATCATCGACATCGGCGGCGGCGCTTCGCGGCTGGTCGACAGTCTCGTCGAGCAGGGCTTTGAGGATGTCACGGTGCTCGATCTGTCCGCCGCAGCTTTGACCGTCGCGCGCAGCCGGCTTGAGAGTCATCTCGGCGCCAGCGCAGAGAAGGTCGGGTGGATCGTCGCTGATGTGACGACCTGGAAGCCGGCGCGGGCCTACGATATCTGGCATGACCGGGCGGCCTTCCACTTCCTCACCGACGCCAGCGATCGCGAAGCCTACATCGCCTGCCTCGGGTCTGGCCTGAGGATCGGCGGTCACGCCATCATCGCCACGTTCGCGCCCGACGGCCCGGAGAAATGCAGCGGCCTGCCGGTCTCGCGCTACGACAGCGCGAGCCTCGGCCAAACCCTCGGCGCAGCGTTCCAGCTGGTTGATACGCAGCGGCACGAGCATTCCACGCCCTGGGGCGCGCGGCAGGCCTTTCAGTTCAGCATATTCCGGCGCGAGGGCTGATCCGCGCCCGCGCCGCGCCCTAATGCGCCATGCCGCGCGCCAACTCCTGGCAGGCCTCCATGCAGCGGCGGCAGCTTTCGGCGCAGATGCGGCAATGTTCATGCATGGCGGCGTGCTTCTGGCATTCCTCTGCGCAGAGCCGGCAGGCGGCGGCGCAGACACTGAGCATGCGGCGCATCACTTCGTCGTCGGAGCCGGTCCGGCGGGTCATGATGCGGCCGGTGATGTTGCAGATGTCGGCGCAATCGAGATCCAGCCGGATGCACTGGGTCAGCTCCTGCACCATGCGCTCGGACAGGCAGGCATCCGCGCAGGAAGTGCAGATCTGGGCGCAGGAGTAGCATTCCTCGATGCAGCGGATCAGGGCGTCGTTGACCTGGCCCTGGACGGCCGGGTGGGTGCCGATCATTTCGCGGGCATGCATGGCTGGGCTCCTTGGCTGCGGGGCAGACCGCTAGCGGGGCGGTCACCCCTTCAAGTCGCGGCATCGAAAAATGTTCTGTCGGCGCTGAATTCCGGCCGCGGCTGGTTGATTCATCGCGAATGCGACCTTCCACCGCCAGGATGTGTTAAGGAAACCCGCGACTTCGTGATGGAACTTCGCTTTCCATCGTGGGTCCTGATGTGCGAAACTGGCGCCGTGAAACGTTCGATCCATTTTAGCCGGCTGTTGGCGGTCCTCGTGATCGTTGGTCTCGTCATTGCCCCGCTCACGGCGCGGGCGAATACGAGTGGTATGGCGATGGCGATGACGTCGATGGCCGATGACGCGGCCGCCATGGCCGACGACATGCCGTGCTGCCCGGATAAGTCGGCGCCCGCCGATTGCGACCAGTGCCCGTTGATGGCGCTGTGCGTGTCGACGACGTTGCAGGCGCCGCTGCCGGCCGCTGTCACCGAAATCCGGCCCGTGACGCTTCGCATGCTGCTCCCCGGCAGCGATCCCGAAACGGAAGGCGTTGGATACTCACCTCCGCCAAAACCTCCCCGATCCCTGGTCCTTTCGGCGTAACGCCGAATCGTGCGCGGCGCCTTGCGGCGTGCGTGCCCATGCCGCCATGGCGGCTGGCCCAAGAGATCGAGGATACAATGATGAAAGCTCTTCCGTTTTCGCGCGGCCTGCGGGTCGCGCTGACCGGCGTTGCCCTGAGCTGCGCCGTCACCGTCGCGTTTGCCGACATCAAGGATTACGAATTCAAACTGGTCGAGCCGACCGTCAAGGTCGGTCCCGGCCAGACGATCGCGGTCAAGCTGGAAGACAAGCGGACGGGCAAGGCCATTCCCGACGCAGTGATCTTTGCGACGCGTCTCGATATGGCGCCGGATGCCATGCAGGAAATGGTGAGCGAGTTGACGCCGCTGCCGGGATCGGAGCCGGGCACCTACCGCTTCAAGGCCGACTTCACCATGTCCGGCCGGTGGCAATTGTCGCTCGGTGCCAAAGTGCAGGGTGAAACCGGCACCGTCGACAACAAGCTCGTCATTCAGGCCGACAAATGAAGCCGTCAGCTCAGATTGCGATTGCTGCTGCCGTGACGGCGGCCGTGGTCGCCGGCGTTATCGCGCGCCCCTATCTCTGGCCGGGCGGAGAGACGAAGCATGCGCATGTCGTGGGCCAGGCGAGCGCTCCGGCGGGCCCCGCGATCTACTATCAGGATCCGGACGGCAAGCCGTTCTACTCGCTGACACCGAAGAAGACGGCGGATGGCCGCGATTACCGTGCCGTCCCTCGGGGCGCTGACATCAGTTTTGACGATCCCGAGGAGAGCGCGGCGGCGGCACCCACCGGCCGCAAGATCAAGTACTACCGCAATCCGATGGGTCTGCCGGATGTCTCTTCGACGCCGAAGAAGGATTCGATGGGGATGGATTACATCCCCGTCTATGAGGGCGAGGACAGCGACGACGGATCGGTCAAGGTCTCGCCGGGCAAGATCCAGCGCACCGGAGTCAAGTCGGAGCCGGCCGCCCGTCGCGTGATCCGTACGACAGTTCGCGCCCCCGGCACCATCCAGCTCGATGAGCGCCGCGTCTCCGTGATCGCGATGCGCGCCGAAAGCTATGTCCAAAAGGTCGCTGATGTCACGACCGGCGCGCATGTCGTCAAGGGTCAGCCGCTGATGGAGATCTACAGTCCTGCGATATCGTCTGCTGCGGCGGAATACATCTCGACGCTCAATTCCAAGGTCACCGGCGGAGGTGAAGGAGCCTACGGCAGGGGATCGCGCCAGCGGCTGATGAATCTCGACGTGCCGGAAGCGGCCATCGTTACCATCGAGAAAGGCCGCAACGTTCCGATCGGGATCGAATGGACCTCGCCGCGCGACGGCATCGTGCTTGAACGCAACGTGGTCGAGGGCATGCGCGCCCAACCGGGCGAGACTTTATTCCGAATTGCCGATCACTCGGTGATGTGGGCGATCATCGACGTCGCCGAGCGCGATCTCGGGGCCATGGCCGTCGGCCAGCGCGTCGTGGTGCGCGCACGAAGTTTTCCGGGCCGGGAGTTCTCGGGCAAGATCAGTGTGATCTATCCGCAGATCATCAAGGAGACGCGGACGGCGCGCGTGCGCGTCGAACTCTCCAATCCGGAGCTGCTGCTGATCCACGACATGTATGTCGACGCCGAAATCGAGACCGGCAGCGGGGCGGCCGTGCTGGCCGTTCCGGAAAGCGCGGTCATGGATACCGGCAGCCGGCAGGCGGTGCTGGTCGACAAGGGGGAAGGGCGGTTCGAGCCGCGCGAGGTCAAGCTCGGCCATCGCGGCGAGGGCTATGTGGAGATCCGCGAGGGGCTTGCCGATAACGATCCGGTGGTGACGTCGGCCAACTTCCTGATCGATGCCGAAAGCAATCTGAAGGCGGCGCTGAAAGGCTTTGCCGAGGGGACCCAGCCATGATCGCCCGTCTCATCGCGTGGTCGGCGCGCAACATTGTGCTGGTGTTCTTCGGCACCGGCTTTGCTGCCGCCGCCGGTCTCTACGCGCTCGCGCATCTGCCGCTCGACGCCATTCCTGATCTCTCGGATACCCAGGTGATTGTCTACACCGAATATCCGGGCCAGGCGCCGCAGGTGATCGAGGACCAGGTCACCTATCCCCTGACCACGGCGATGCTCACGGTGCCGCGCTCCAAGGTGGTGCGCGGGTTTTCGTTCTTCGGCGTGTCGTTCGTCTATGTCATCTTCGAGGACGGCACCGACATCTACTGGGCGCGCTCGCGCGTGCTGGAATTCCTCAACGGCGCGGCCTCGCGGCTGCCGGCCGGCGTGACGCCGACCATCGGCCCCGATGCCACCGGTGTCGGCTGGGTCTACCAATATGCCGTGATATCGAAGGAGCTGAACCTCTCCGACACGCGCGCCATCCAGGACTGGAACCTGAAATTCGCGCTGGCGAAAGCGGAAGGCGTCGCCGAGGTCGCGAGCGTCGGCGGCTTCGTGCGGCAATACAACGTCGTGCTCGATCCGCAGCGGATGCGGGATCTCGGCATCACCATGCAGAAGATGCGCGATGCGATCCGCGCCAGCAACGCCGATGTCGGCGGCCGCACCGTCGAACTCTCCGAATTCGAATACGTCATCCGCGGCAAAGGCTATCTGAAGGGAATCAACGATCTCGGCAATATCGTGCTCAAGGCCAGTAACGGCACGCCGGTGCTGCTCAAGGACATCGCCCGCGTCGAGCTCGGGCCGGACGAGCGCCGCGGCGTAGGCGAACTCAACGGCGAGGGCGAAGCGGCCAGCGGCATCGTGCTGCAGCGTTTTGGCGTCAATGCGCTGGATGTGATTCACAACGTCAAGAAGCGGTTTGCGGAGATCGCAAGCAGCCTGCCGAAATCGGTCGAGATCGTGCCGGTCTATGATCGCTCCAACCTGATCAATGCGGCCATTGCCACGCTCAAGAACACGTTGCTGGAGGAGTGCATCATCGTCGCATTGGTATGCATTGTGTTCCTGCTGCACGTCCGCAGCGCGCTGGTCGCGATCCTGATGCTGCCGGTCGGTGTGCTGATGGCGTTCGGCGCGATGAAGCTGCTCGGCATCGGTTCCAACATCATGAGCCTGGGCGGGATCGCAATTGCGATCGGCGCAATGGTCGATGCTGCCATCGTCATGATCGAGAATGCCCACAAGCATCTGGAGCGGGCGGAACCCGGCCAATCCCGCGTGACAATCCTGATCGAGGCGGCATCGCAGGTCGGGCCGGCGCTGTTCTTCAGCCTGTTGATCATCACCGTCTCGTTCATGCCGATCTTCACGCTGGAGTCGCAGGAGGGGCGGCTGTTCAGCCCGCTCGCCTTCACCAAGACCTTTGCGATGGCGGCGGCGGCGCTGTTGTCGGTGACGCTGGTGCCGGCGCTGATGGTGCTGTTCGTGCGCGGCAAGATCATTCCGGAGCACCGAAATCCGATCAACCGTTTCCTGATCTGGATCTATCGTCCGGTCATCAAGGGCGTGATGCGCGCGAAAATACTGGTGATCCTGATCGCGGTCGGCATTCTGGCCGCAACGGTGTGGCCGGCCCGGCAGCTCGGCACCGAGTTCATGCCGAACCTGAACGAGGGCACGCTGCTCTATATGCCGACCACGCTGCCCGGCCTTTCCGTCACCAAGGCCAGCGAATTGCTGCAGGTGCAGGACCGGATCATCCGCAGCTTTCCGGAGGTGGACTCGGTGTACGGCAAGGCCGGCCGTGCCGCGACTGCGACCGATCCGGCGCCGACCGAGATGTTCGAGACCATCATCAACCTGAAACCGAAATCCGAATGGCGGGCAGGGCTGACGCTGGAAAGCCTGACGGCGGAGATGGACAAGGCGTTGCAGTTTCCCGGCGTCTCCAACGCCTGGACGCAGCCGATCAAGGCGCGCATCGACATGCTCTCGACCGGTATCCGCACCCCGATCGGCGTCAAGGTGATCGGCACTGATCTGGTCGAGATCGACCGCCTGGCCAAACAGGTCGAGCAGGTGCTGCGGACGGTGCCGGGCACATCATCGGCCTATGCCGAACGCGGCATCGGCGGCTACTATCTCGATATCGTGCCGGACCGCGCGGCGCTGGCGCGTTACGGCATCATGGTGCAGGACGTGCAGGATGTCATCGCCACCGCGCTCGGCGGCCAGACCGTGACGACCACGGTCGAGGGCCGGCAACGCTTCTCCGTTAACATGCGCTATCCCCGCGACCTGCGCAGCGATCCCACCGCCATCGCGCGCGACGTCCTGGTGCCGATGCCCGCAGGCGGCGCGGTGCCGCTTGGCGAGGTCGCAAAAGTCTCGCCCGCGCGCGGGCCGACCTCGATCCGGACCGAGAACGGCCAGCTCGCGGTCTATGTCTATGTCGATATCAGGGATCGCGATATCGGCGGTTATGTCGCGGATGCGCAGGCGGCGGTGAAGACCAGCATCGAGTTTCCGCCCGGTGCCTACGTCATGTGGAGCGGGCAATACGAATATCTGGAGCGGGCCACGGCGCGGCTCAAGATCGTGGTGCCCGTGACGCTCGCGATCATCTTCCTCTTACTCTATCTCAACTTTCGCTCGCTGACGGAAACGTTGATCGTGATGCTGTCGCTGCCGTTCGCGCTGGTCGGCGGCCTCTGGCTGATGTGGTGGCTCGGCTTCAATCTGTCGGTCGCTGTCGTGGTCGGCTTCATCGCGCTGGCCGGCGTTGCCGCCGAGACCGGTGTGGTGATGCTGATCTACCTCGACCAGGCGCTCGACCAGCGACGGGCGCGCAAGGCGGCCGAAGGCGGTGCGCTGACGCGCGCCGATCTCTACGACGCCATCATGGAGGGCGCGGTGGAGCGGGTGCGTCCGAAGATGATGACGGTGGTCGCCATCATGGCGGGCCTGTTGCCGATCATGTGGAGCACCGGCGCCGGCTCGGAGATCATGCAGCGCATCGCCGTGCCGATGATCGGCGGCATGATTTCGTCGACGCTGCTGACGCTGATCGTGATCCCCGCGATCTACGCGCTGGTCAAAGGGGCGGGGATCGGAAAGGTGTCTGTAACGAAAGTTGAGCCCGGACAAGCAGGAGCCGCTGTAACCTAGGCGCTGTTTGCAGCGTGGCGATGACCTTTTGGCGGGATTCCCGCCCCAAACCTGTGATGCGTTTCACCATCGCCGCAAAAAAGATCGGATAGGCTCGGCTACCCGGCTGGGCCGGGCGTACGCGTCCGTTGATCCATTTTGGATCGCATCCATTCTGGGGTCCCATCCATTTTGGGTCCCATTTGCATACTGCGTTCCGGGAGGAAAATGTGCCAGATGCTGCAAGAAGTCATGCCGTGGTTATTGGGGCCGGCATGGCTGGCCTTACGGCCGCTCAGGCGATCTCCAGGCATTTCGGAAAGGTCACGGTCATCGAGCGGGACGTGCTTCCCGCCGAGGCCGAGCCGCGGAGGGGGACACCGCAATGCCAGCACGCCCACATGCTGCTCGCGGGTGGGCTGAAGGCGCTGCAGACGCTGTTTCCGGGGTTTGAGAACGATCTAGCGGAAGCTGGCGCGGTGAAGATCCGTGCCGGGAAGGACCTCCGCTTCGAACGCCCCGGCTTCGATCCATTCCCCATTCGCGATCTCGGCTTCGATATTTTCAGCATGTCACGCCCGCTGCTCGAAGCCGTTACGCGGCGACGGGTCCTACAGGCCCCGAACATAGGCATTTGCATGCGCTCCCGCGTGACCGGACTTGTCGCCGCGCGCGATGCGACTCGGATCGAGGCGATCCGTTATGAAAGCGGGGATGGTCCTGCTGTAACTGTTGAAGCCGACCTGGTGGTTGAGGCCTCCGGCCGCTGCGGCCTGACGCTGCAACTGCTCGAGGAGCTCTCTCTCAAGAGGCCCGAAGAAACCGAGATCGGCATTGATCAAGCGTATGCGAGCACGATCGTCGAGCGGCCGCTCGATCGCAATGCCGACTGGCTCGGCAATATCGTCCTGCCGTCCGCACCCGACAGCAGCCGCGGGGCGTTCCTGTTTCCGATCGAGAAGCAGCGATGGCTGCTTTCCATCGGAGGCAATCATGGCGATGCGCCTCCGGACGACCGCGCGGGATTTATGGATTTCGTCAGGAGCCTGCGCACTTCGACGATCTATGACGCGGTCAAAGACGCGCGTCCGCTGACGGATATCGTCCGCTACCAGTTGCCGTGCAGCATACGGCGCCATTTCGAGCGGCTGGAGTCGTTCCCGGCAGGATTGCTTGCGATTGGCGATTCCGTTTGCCGCTTTAATCCGGTTTTCGGCCAGGGCATGAGCGTGGCGGCGCAGGAAGCCGTGATCCTGGGCCGGTTGCTGGCGGAAGATGTCCCGATAGACCGGCTGGCGCGCGACTTCTTTGCCGCCATCCAGGACACCATCGCAACGCCGTGGGGCGTTGCCGTCTCCGATTTCGTCTACCCCGCCACGCGCGGCGTTCGGCCCGCCGATCTAGCGCAGCGCTTGCAATACGGTATGGCCCTGACCAAACTCGCCGCTGACGATCCCGAGGTACACCGGCTGACGACGGAAGTCTCGCAATTGCTCAAGCCGCAGGCCGCCTTGCGCGAGCCGGCGCTCGCGGCGCGCGTGATGTCGCTGATGTGACGGGCAAGGGTGGGGGACCGTGATGGACTTTGTCACCGTGAAGAACGGAGCGATCGAACTTAATGTAGCCGTCAGCGGCTCGGGCCCGCTGATCGTCTGCGTCCACGGTTTCCCGGAACTCTGGTACTCCTGGCGGCACCAGATCGCGCACTTCGCGGCACGGGGGTTTCGGGTGGCAGCCCTCGACGTGCGTGGCTATGGGCGAAGCTCGAAGCCAGTAGAAATTGCGGCCTATACGCTGCGTCATCTCGCATCCGACGTCGTTGCCGTGATTGAGCACATCGGAGATGGCCCGGCCGTTCTGTTCGGCCACGACTGGGGGGCGCCCATCGTGTGGCACACCGCACTGCTTCACCCCGACAAGATCAGGGCGGTAGCTGGCCTTAGCGTCCCGTACCGGCCGCGCGGACCTGCGCCTTTCATCGAGCTCGCGCGATCCGTCTACAAGGGACAATTCTTCTATCAGATCTACTTCCAGGAAGAGGGCGTCGCGGAAGCCGAACTGGAGGCCGACATCGCAGGCGCCCTGCGCAAGGTGTATTTCGCGCTGTCTGGGGCGGCGCCTTACAACAAGTGGCTCGAGCCGAAGCCTCCGGAGGCAAAGGTGCTCGATGGGCTCGTCGATCCGGAGTCTTTTCCAGGCTGGATGGATGAGGCCGATATGGCCGTCTATGTCGATGCCTTCAGGGCCGGTGGCTTCCGCGGTCCGCTCAACCGGTACCGCGCGCAAACAATCGACTTCGCCGAACTGGCCGAATTGAGCGGGCGCAATGTTGCGCAGCCGTCGGTCTTCATCGCCGGCGAACGCGACCCCGTGCGCGCCTTCGTCCCGGGCGTCGACCTTTACGCCGACCCCGGAATCGCTTGCTCAGATTTTCGCGGGTCCACCATCATCCCAGGTATCGGACATTGGGTGCAGCAGGAAGCGCCAAGAGAAACTAACGCGGCGCTCGAAGCGTTTGTGCGCGGACTGTAGCGCAGGCGGCGCCTTGCGCGACAAGTTTCGCCGAGCGTGGATGTCGGATCTAGAGAGATATCGTCTAACGCTTCTCGCCACACGTTCCACGTGCTGGCGTCGGCAGGATCGACGCCGTCAACAGCAGCGGTAACTCCGTTGGCGTACCCCGCGCAAAGAGCACAACGCAGCCTGCCGGCGCTTGCTGCGGCCAGAAAGCAAGATGACAACTTGAGGCGATGGTGGCAGAATGGTGGCAGACGTGGTTTGAAGACCAGGCGACTAAGAACAACGAAGAAAAAGCGATCGCCGAAGTCACGTCGTCCAAGGGAGGAGATAGCTCATGAAACGCTTGTTTCTGGGGTTGATCGCCGTTGCCCTGATCGCTTCGGCGTTTGTCGTATCTACCACTGCAGTCATGGCGCAGACGAAGGTGCTGAAGATGCAGGCCTCATGGCCGGCATCGCTCACGCTCTATGATAACTTCACCTACTTCGCCGAGCGGGTGAACAAACTGTCCGCCGGCACGCTGAAGATCGACGCGATGCCCGCCGGCCAGGTCGTGCCGGCCTTCGAGGTGCTGGACGCGACCCACAAGAAGGTGCTCGACGGCTCGCATGCGTGGGCCGGTTACTGGACCGGCAAGAACAAGACCGCGATCCTTTTCACCGGTGGTCCCGGCGGCACCTTCGGCATGGACTACATGGACGTGATGGGCTGGTTCTATCATGGCGGCGGGCTCGAGCTTTACAACGACTTTTATCAGAAGGAGCTCAAGCTCAACGTCGTCGTGTTCCCCATCCTGCCTGCAGGGCCGCAGGCGTTCGGCTGGTTCAAGAAGCCGATCCAGACGGTCGAGGACATGAAGGGAATGAAATGCCGCCAGACCGGCATGGCCGGCGAAGTCTGGCAGGCGCTCGGCTTTACGGTGGTCAACATGCCGGGCGGCGAGATCATTCCCTCCGCGCAGCGCGGCGTGATCGATTGTGCGGAATGGGTCGGCGGCATCGAGGACATGCAGCTCGGCTTCCACAACGTCTGGAAGTACCACTATTCGCCCGGCCTGCACGAGAACGTGACGGTCGGCGAAATCGTGATCAATGGCGACGTGTGGAAGGAGCTCAGCCCGCAGCACCAGGAGATCATCAAGTCGGCGGCCAACGAGACATTTCTCGTCTGGTGGACCAAGTGGCAGCGTCAGAACGCCGATGCGCTGATTGAGATGCAGCAGAAGCACGGCGTACAGATCCTGCGCACGCCGACCGAGATCCTGCTGGTCTTCATCAAGAAGTGGGACGAGATCGCGGCGGCCGAGGGCGCCAAGAACCCGTTCTTCAAGAAAGTGCACGACTCGCAAAAGGCCTATGCCAGCGCTGTGGTGCCGTACAAGCGGTCCTATTTCCCGCCATACTCCTTCATGGCGAACTACTACTTCCCGGTCGAGAAATAGGGCTTCGTCCGAGGGCGGCCGGTGGGCCGCCCTCCATTCGCGCGCGGGCGGCCTGCGTCACGCCGCCGTGCGCGCCGCACGAACGATCGGCGGTAGGGGGAGGGATGGCTGAGGCAACAGACAGGCAGTCGCCGGCGCTGCTGGCCATGATCCGGATCATCGACGGCTTCACGGATCGGACCGGCACGATCATCTCGTGGCTGGCGGTGCCGCTGGTTCTGGCCGTCGCCTACGAGGTTGGCGCGCGCTACCTGTTCAACGCTCCGACCGTATGGGCCTACGACGCAACCTACATGCTCTACGGCTCGCTGTTCATGCTCGGCGCCGCTTACGCGCTGCACAAGGGCGCTCACATCCGCACCGACTTCTTCTGGGAGAAGTTCTCCATCCGCAGGAAGGGTTTTATCGACACGATCTCCTATATCGTTTTCTTCTTCCCAAGCCTGATCATGCTGTTGCTGATCAGCTGGAACGAGTTTCATTACTCCTGGCAGATCAACGAGATGTCAGACCAGACACCGTGGCGGCCGGTGCTGTGGCCGTTCAAGTTCGTCGTGCCGCTCGCCTGCCTGTTGCTGCTGATCCAGGGCGTGTCCGAATTGATCAAGAGCATCTACATGGTGCGCACCGGCGTCGAGCTCGAGCACAAGGAGAAGGTCGAGATATGACCGCGGAAGCGCTCATCGGCCTCATCATGCTCCTGGTGCTGCTCGGAGCGATTTTCATCGGCGTGCCGATCTCGTTCACGCTGCTGTTTCTCGCGTTTGCGTTCGGCTACCTTGGCATAGGCGCGACGGTCTTCGACCTTGCCTACTTCCAGACCATCGGCCTGATGAAGGAGGAACTGCTGGCCGCCGTGCCGCTATTCATCTTCATGGGTTTCATCACCGAACAGGCGGGGCTGATGGAGCGCCTGTTCACGGCGTTCCGCATGCTGCTTGCGCCGGTGCGCGGCGCACTCTTCCTCGTCGTCATCCTGACCTCGACCGTGTTCGCGATGGCGACGGGCATCGTCGGAGCAGCCGTCACCGTTCTTGGCATCATGGCCTCGCCGATCATGACGAAGGCGGGTTATGACGCCAAGCTTTCAGCGGGCACCATCACTGCGGGCGGCACGCTCGGCATTCTCATCCCCCCGTCGGTCATGCTGATCGTGATGGGGCCGGTGCTCGGGGTGTCGGTCGCCGATCTCTATGCTGCAGCTTTCGGGCCGGGCTTCCTGCTGGCCGGCCTCTACATCGTCTATCTGATGGGCCGCGCCTTCATGAACCCTAAACTCGGGCCGCCGGTGCCAAAGGACGAGCGGATCTACTCGGCGGGGTACATTGCGCGCGAGGTGATCGTCGGCACGCTGCCCCTGATCGGGCTCATTACTGCGACGCTCGGCTCGATCATCGGGGGTCTTGCGACGCCGACGGAGGCCGCCGGCATCGGCAGCGTCGGCGCGGTGATCCTGGCCATCGCATATCGCAGGTTCTCGCTCGGCGGACTGCAACGAGCGCTGATCTCGACGATGGCGACGTCGAGCATGGTCCTGCTGCTGGCGGTCACGTCGAACATTTTCGGTGCAGTGTTCGCCCGCCTCGGCTCGGCGAACTGGATCACCGAGACGATGCTCGGCCTCCAGTTGCCGCCAAGCCTCATGCTGATTGTCGTGCTGTTCCTCATTTTCCTGCTGGGTTGGCCGTTTGAGTGGCCAGCCATTATCCTGGTGTTCCTGCCGATCTTCTACCCCGTCGTGAAGGGCATGGGCATCGACCTCATATGGTTCGGCGCATTGGTTGCGGTGGTGCTGCAGACTGCCTTCCTGTCGCCGCCGGTCGCCATGTCAGCGTACTATCTCAAGCAGGTGGTCAAGGGCTGGAGTCTCGCGACGATTTACGCCGGCATGTTCCAGTTCATGATCCTGCAAGTGATCTGCGTCGGGCTGATGATCGCCTTCCCGGGCATTGCGACCTGGTTTCCGCATACACTGCACGAGGCATCGCGCAGTCAGGTGATCCCTGAGGAGCACAGGAAAATCCTGGAACAGCAGAAGCGGGCGCCGTCCCTGGAAGACGACGACTGGCTGACGCCAAAAAAGAAGTAGCCGGGCGTTGTGCGTACCGGGTGACGCCCGCACGGCTCCAAAAGCCGGCTGTGGCGAAAAGGGCGACGAACGGAAGCGGTATTGCGACCAATCGATCGGATCGTAATGCAGTCGACGACGATCCATTTTCCTCCAATCCTGGCCAGGTCGGAGAAGGACGATCGGGTGGTTCCGCCAGCCATGTTGACCTAGATCAAACTTCGCGTCGCGGTCCAGGCGTTCGCTGCCGGCATGACCGCTGAGCCTACGGCCGGCTTGGCGGCATGCAGCTCGGCGAGGCTGAGAATGCGGCCTTGGCCGAACATTCCGGCGCTCCCGGGGTTTAACAGGCCTGATCGGCCAAACACCGACTGAAACACAGATGTCACGGAGGCCAAAATGAGCCGCGGAATGCCATCGATGACTGCACTCCTTGGGATGCTTGCCCTTGCGGGATATCAAAATCGCGACAAGCTCGCGGAAATATTCAACAGCGCTGTGGGATCCCCTTCCAAACCCGAAGGCGGCAAACAGCCGCCGGGGCAAAGTGATGTGCTGAGTAACATGCTGGGCGGTGCGGGTATCGGAGGCCTGCTTGGTGGCGGTCTCGGCGAATTATTCGAACAATTCAAGAAGAACGGTCAAGGCGAGGCTGCGGAATCGTGGATCGGCCACGGCCCCAATAAGGAGATTTCGCCTCCCGAGCTCAAGCAAGCCATCGGTCAGGATGTTTTGGCGACGTTGACGCAGCAGACGGGGCTTTCGCAAGAAGAAATTCTCGACCGACTTTCGCGAGAACTGCCAACAGCCGTCGACAAATACACGCCGGACGGTCGTCTACCTCCGCGCGACGCTTAATTCATCGAGCACAGGGAAATGGTAGGATGAGCATAATCTGGACCATCATTATCGGATTTTTGGCGGGTGTCGTTGCAAAGTTTATCATGCCCGGAAACAATGAGCCGTCAGGGTTCATTATGACGACCATTCTGGGCATCGTAGGCGCGTTCGTCGCCTCCTATCTCGGGCAAGCTCTCGGTTGGTACAACACGGGCGAGGGGGCCGGTTTCATTGGTGCTGTCGTCGGGGCGATCATCGTGCTGCTGATATATGGGTTCTTTGCTGGGAGGCAGCGAGCGGTTTGAGCGCTCTGCTCAATTGGATGCCGCGTTATCGACGCGAGAGACCAACGTTCACTACCGCACGATCGATCCGGCGCGCCCGACCAGGCGCGCCAATTGCTTGAAGCGGCTGCCGACGCGGTCGGCGACGAGGTCGACCATGCGATGCTCGAACACCAGCATCAGCTTGCGGCCCTGGGTGCGGAAGTGGGTCGCGGGCAACACGCCGGTGCGCGCCGCCGAGATCAGGTGCGCGACGCGGAAGGCGGCGCCGAGAATGCGAGCGCGTTCGTCCATCGCCGGCGGCACCAGCTCGCGGATGCGCTCCGGCGGCTCGTTTTCCTCGCTGAGGCCTGCGTAGCGATAAAACACTGACAGCGCGACGAAGGCGCGGCCCTGATGGCTGATCGAGCCGAAATTGCCGTTGGTGATCAGGCTCAGCGTCTCCTCGCCGCGATGATCGGGATGCACGCGCCAGCCGATGTCGGAAAGCAGGCAGGCGGCATGGCGCAGCCTTCGGTCTTCGTCGGTCTCACGCAGCCTCACCACGCGCACCAGCCGATCGGTCCAGCCGACCAGTTCTTCGGCGTGGCGGGCCGAGCGCGACAGCAGCCCGTTCAGGGTTTGGGCGGCACAGATAAAACCGTCCTTGGCGCGCTCCTGTTGCGGGAGCATTTCATAGAGCAGGCCTTCACGGACGCCGAAGGTCGAGAACACGATCGTCTTCGGCCGGCCGACAAGGATGATGTATTCGAGAACCAGCGCCGCGTAGGTCAGCAGCGGCCGCCGCGCATCGGCGACTACCTCGATATCGGCGAGCATGTTGGCGGCCGCGAGCCGGCGCAAGCGTCGGGCGAAATCAAGCGCGTCGGCGGCGGGTATCGAATAGCCGTGCATCACGCGCAGCGGATAGCCGCTTTGGACGATGTGGATGCGCGCCAGTGCGCGCCAGGTGCCGCCGACGGCGTAAAAGGTGCGGCCGCGGGCGGCCTTGAGCTGGGCAACACCGGACAGATCGTCGCGCACGATGCGTTCGGCGCGCTTCAACGATTTGTCGGACAGGTCCTGCAGCGCAAGGCTTCCGAGCGGCAACGTGACGCCGCTGTGAACCCGGCTTTTCTGCACGTCGATCAATTCAAGCGAGCCGCCGCCGAGGTCGCCGACGATGCCGTCGGGATTGTGGATTCCAGAGACGACACCGAGCGCGGAAAGCTTTGCTTCGCGCGGTCCCGATAGGATTTGAATCGGTGTGCCGCAGATACGCTCGGCCTTGGCGATGAAGTCAGGACCGTTCTTGGCGTCGCGGCAGGCGGCAGTCGCAATGGCGAAGACGCGTCCCACCTGCTGGATACGGCACAGCGCCCGGAATCGCCTGAGCGCCGTCAGCGCCCTGGCAACGGCATCCTCGGCCATCAGACCGGTGCTCTGCACCTCGCGGCCGAGCCCGCACAGCGCCTTCTCATTGAAGATGGTGACAAGGCTGCGCGCCATCGTCTCATAGACGACGAGACGAACCGAGTTCGAACCGATGTCGATGACGGCGACGCTGGAAGCGCGCTTTCGCGGCCGCTTCACAGCCGCGGCCCCTTATGACGATGGTTGGCGCTCGTTACGGCGCGTGAGCCGGCGCGGCGAAGATTCCTTGAGAGACTTTCCACGACCAGACAGGCTCGGATTCGTCATGAAGTAATTGTGCAAGTTGAACGGCTCTTCGCCTTTCGCGGCCTTCATACGCGTTGAGGACCCATCCGGCAACAACTGCCAGCTCTGCTCGGTATCCTTCAGGTTCGCGACCATGATCTGTTCGAGAACCTGCTGATGTACCGTGGGATTTTGCAGTGGACAGAGCACTTCGACGCGGCGGTCGAGGTTCCGCGGCATCATGTCGGCGGACGAGATATACACAGCCGACTTCGGGCCGGGCAGGCCTTGCCCCATACCAAAGCAGTAGATTCGGCCGTGCTCAAGGAAGCGGCCGATGATCGATTTGACCCGAATGTTCTCGGAAAATCCGGGAATGCCCGGCCGCAGGCAGCAGATGCCACGCACCACCAGGTCGATCGACACGCCGGCCTGCGACGCTTCGTACAGCGCGTCGATGACATCGGGGTCGACCAGCGAGTTCATCTTCATCCAGATCGCTCCCGGCTTGCCGTGTCGGGCGTGATTGGTCTCGCCTTTGATATGTTCGATGATGCGCTTGCGCAGCGTCAGCGGCGACACCGCCATCCGCTCGATGTCGCTCGGCTCGGCATAGCCGGTGATGTAGTTGAACACCCGCGCCGCATCGCGGCCGATGATGGGGTCCGAGGTGAAGTAGGAGAGGTCGGTATAGATGCGTGCGGTGACCGGATGATAATTGCCGGTGCCGGTATGCACATAGGTCGTGAGGTTACCACCCTCGCGCCGCACCACCATCGAAAGCTTCGCGTGCGTCTTCAGTTCGAGGAAGCCGTACACGACCTGCACGCCGGCGCGTTCGAGGTCGCGCGCCCAGCGGATATTGGCCTCCTCGTCGAACCGCGCCTTCAACTCGATCAGCGCCGTCACCGACTTGCCGGCCTCGGCGGCCTCGGCCAGCGCGCGCACGATCGGTGAATTGTTCGAGGTGCGATAGAGCGTCTGCTTGATGGCGACGACGTCAGGATCGCGCGCCGCCTGCTGCAGGAACTGCACGACGACGTCGAAGGATTCATAGGGGTGATGGACGATCAGGTCCTTTTGCCGGATCGCCGCGAAGATGTCGCCGCCATGGTCGCGCACCCGCTCGGGATGCCGCGGCACATAGGGTGTGAATTCGAGGTCGGGCCGGTCGAGCCGCGTGAGCTGCGAGAGCTCGTTCATCGCCAGCACGCCATCGACCAGAAACACTTCGTCGTCCGCCGCCGAAAGCGCTTGCCGCACAAAGGCGCACAGCTCTTCGGGCATCTTGGCTTCCATCTCCAGCCGGATCACCGAGCCGCGCCGCCGCCGCTTCAACGCGGTCTCGAACAGGCGGACCAGGTCTTCGGCCTCTTCCTCGATTTCGAGTTCGGAGTCTCTGATGATGCGGAAAGCGCCTTGGCCCTTCACGGTGTAGCCGGGGAACAGGCGGCCGATGAACAGGCCGGTGGCCTGCTCCAGCGGGATCAGATGCACGGCGCCATCGCCGGTCGGAGGCATGCGGATGAAGCGGTCGATCTTGCCGGGCATGCGGATCAGCGCGTTCATCGCCTTGCCGTCGGAAGTCCGCGCCAATTGCAGCGCGATGGTGAAGCCGAGGCTCGGGATGAAGGGGAAGGGGTGCGCCGGATCGATCGCCAGCGGCGTCAGCAGCGGGAAGATGTTACGGAGGAAGTGATCCTCGAGCCAGCCGCGCTCCGTCTTGGTGAAGTCGTGGCCGTCGACCAGCTTGATGCCGGCATCCGAAAGCATGGCGCGCAGATCGCGCCAGATCGCCTGCTGGTCGGAAGCGAGCTCCGAAACCGTCTTGTTGATGAGGGAGAGCTGCTCGGACGGCGTGAGCCCGTCGGGGCTGCGTTCGGCAATGCCTTCGCGGACCTGTGCCTTGATACCGGCGACGCGGACCATGAAGAACTCATCAAGGTTATTGGCGGAAATCGACAGGAACCGCACCCGCTCCAGCGCGGGATGGCCGGGATTGACCGATTCCTCGAGCACCCGACGGTTGAAATGCAGCCAGGATAGTTCCCGGTTGATGAACCGCTCGGGGCTGGTGGCAATCGCGGGAGGCGCCTCGGCAATTTGTTCTTTTTCTTTGATATCAATAACTTGGGCCGATTCCATGAGGCTTTGATCCATCTCGGGCTGGGGCGCCGGCATTTATTTAAGCGAATGCCGCCCAAACCATGTGATATTCCGATGACGTTTCAATGACATTGATGTTCCGCCCAATGCCGCCGTCAAGGCGACAGGACGCAGCACGCACCCTCGCCCTTCAGGCGTTCCGCAGCAGTTCTGCGGCCAGGGCCCGGGTCACGGGCCGGCCGAGCCGCAGCGCCTCGGTATCCAGAAGCTCGATCGCCCGGCGGGCGGCGGCATAGGAGCGCTCGATCCGGCTGGCGAGATAGCTCACAACCGTCTCGTCGATGCTCAACTGGCGGTCGGCGCAGAATTTGACGATCAGGCCGCGAAACAACAGGTCGTCGGGCGGCAACAGCGACACGGCGGGTGCGGCGCGCAGCCGCGACCTGAGATCGCGCAATTCGAGCTCGAACGAAGCCGGCGGAACGCGAGCCGTGATCAGGATGAAAGCCCCGTCCTCGCGCGCCAGATTCAGGAGGTGAAACATTGCGCGCTCATCGAAGTCGGCCGGCTTCAGGTCTTCGACCACCAATGCCCCGGTTGTGAGCGCACCGGGGACGGAAGCGGGGGTAAGCGCGTGTGCCGATATCGAGCGCGCGCCGGCCTGTTCGGCCCAGATCGCGGCGAGGTGGCTCTTGCCGGAGCCCTCCGGTCCCATCAGCACCATCACGCGGTTCGGCCAGTCCGGCCAGCTTTCGATCAGCGCGAGCGCGGCTTCATTGGCAGGCCCTTCCAGGAAATTGTCGCGGGTCAGGCTCTCCGCATGCGGCAGCGAGAAAGCAAGCTGACGAGGTTGAACGCGAACTGCCACGCAAGTCTCCAGGCCGGGATTCCAGGGCATTCATAGCGTTTTCAAGCGAAATGGCTACGGGTTCGCGTGAGGAAAACGCATCAAATAAAGGAAGAAGCTAGCGCGCTTCGATCGTGCTCATGTGCCGAACCCACTCGACGAGATAGAGCGAGACCGAAACCAAAGTAAAGACTGTAACAAAACCCATCAGGATCACGTCATAGGGCGCCGGCTTGAAATTGAAACCGAGCGAGGCCAGCACCAGCGCTGCGAACGCCACCTGCGCCACCGTGTTGAGCTTCGACACCATCAGGGGTTTCATTGGGATCGGCTTGTCGAACAGCCATGACACGATCACCGCCGTGACGATCATGATGTCGCGCGACACCACCAGGATGACGAGCCAGCGCGGAACCGCGCCCCAGATGCCGAGCGCCACGAAGATCGAAACCAGGAGCGCCTTGTCGGCGAGCGGGTCGAGCAGGGCGCCGAGCTCGCTCGACATGTTGAAGCGCTTGGCGAGAAAGCCATCGACGGCGTCGCTGACGCCTGCAACGACGAAGATCGCAAACGCAATTTCCATCTGGCTGGAAACGATCGCCCAGACGATGACCGGGACCAGAATGATGCGCCCCAGCGTAATGATGTTCGGAATACTCAACTCGGTCGCTTCCCGGCTCCCGGCCTTAGATCCGGCCCCTGGCGGGTTCAGCCGGCTCTTATCTACATAGTATATGCGCCAAGCGCTTGCGAGCCATTGCAGGATCGCGGAATTCCTCGTAACCAGCGGTCATCATACTGGAATTTGGGCATGAACGACCGCAAAAACGGGCTGACTTACGCGGATTCGGGGGTCGATATCGACGCAGGCAACCGCCTGGTCGACCTCATCAAGCCGATGGTGCGCGCCACCGCCCGGGCCGGCGCCGACGCCGAAATCGGCGGATTCGGCGGGCTGTTCGACCTCAAGGCGGCGGGGTTCAAGGACCCCGTCCTGGTGGCGGCGACCGACGGCGTCGGCACCAAGGTCAAGATCGCGATCGAGACCGGGCTGCATGGCGGCATCGGCATCGACCTGGTGGCGATGTCGGTCAACGACCTCGTGGTGCAGGGCGCGGAACCGCTGTTCTTCCTCGACTATTTTGCCTGCGGCAAGCTCGACCCCGAGGCCGCGGCGGCCATCGTGGCCGGCGTCGCCGAGGGCTGCCGGGAGTCCGGTTGCGCCCTGATCGGCGGCGAGACCGCCGAGATGCCGGGCCTCTACAAGGACGGCGATTACGACCTCGCGGGCTTTGCGGTCGGGGCTGCCGAGCGCGGCACGCTGTTGCCGAGCGCGGATATCGCGGTGGGCGACGCCGTGATCGGACTGGCCTCGTCGGGCGTTCACTCCAACGGCTTTTCGCTGGTCCGCAAGATCGTGGAAAACTCCGGCCTCGGCTTCGGTGCGCCGGCGCCGTTCTCGCCGGTCATGACGCTGGGCGGCGCGCTGCTGGCGCCGACGCGGCTCTATGTGAAATCGTGCCTGCGCGCGATCCGCGAGACCGGCGCGATCAAAGGCCTCGCCCACATCACCGGCGGCGGCTTCACCGACAACATTCCGCGCGTGCTGCCAAAACATCTCGGCGTCGGCATCGATCTGGCGCGGCTGCCGGTATTGCCGGTGTTCAAATGGCTGGCCGAGCAGGGCGGTATCGCCGAGCTCGAATTGCTGCGCACCTTCAACTGCGGCATCGGCATGATCGCAATCGTCAAGCCGGATGCGGTCGAGAAGGTAACGGAGATCCTCACCGAAAGCGGCGAGACCGTCGCCTTGCTCGGCGAAGTGATCCCGGCGTCGGGCGAACATCGCGTAGTCTATAACGGCCATCTCGATCTCGCCCCATGAAACGCCGTGTCGCCATCCTGATCTCGGGGCGCGGATCGAACATGGCCGCGCTGATCGATGCGGCGAAAGCTGCCGACTTTCCGGCCGAGATCGTCGCCGTCATCTCCAACCGGGGCGATGCGCTGGGGCTAGAGCGGGCGGCTGCGAACGGCGTCCCGACGATCGTCATCGAGAGTAAGCCGTTCGGCAAGGATCGCGCCGGCTTCGAAGCGGTGCTGCAGCGGGCGCTCGAAGAACGGAAGGTCGAACTGATCTGCCTCGGCGGCTTCATGCGCCTGTTCACCGCGGAGTTCGTGCAGCGCTGGTACGGCAAGATGCTCAACATCCATCCCTCGCTGCTGCCGTCCTTTCCGGGCCTCGATCCGCACGGCCAGGCGTTGCAGGCCGGGGTGAAGATCTCGGGCGCCGCCGTGCATTTCGTGATTCCTGAAACCGACGCCGGCCCGATCGTGATGCAGGGCGCGGTTGAAGTGGCCGATGACGATACGCCGGAGGCGCTATCGCAGCGCATCCTTGGCATCGAGCATCGCATCTATCCCGAGGCGCTGCGTTTGCTTGCGAGCGGCAAGCTTCGCCTCGAAGGCGACATCTGCAAGACCGCCGGCGGGTCCGACCGCGACGGCACCCTGATTTCGCCGCGGACGATCTGATATTATCTGCCGATGTGCGCGAACGAGCGCGAGAGCCGCGCCCCGCAAGATACATCGAGGGTTCCATGATCACGCTCTATGGCTCCGGGCCCAATTTTGGCCTTCCCGACGCAAGCCCCTTCGTGACCAAGGCCGAGACCTTGCTGCGGATGTCGAAGCTGCCGTTCGAAAAGGCGCTGATGAGTTTTTCGAAGGCGCCGAAGGGCAAGATTCCCTACATCGAGGATGACGGCCAGTTGCTCGGCGACTCCACCTTGATCCGCTGGCACCTCGAAAAGAAATACGGCATCGATTTCGATCAGGGACTCAGTGCCGAGCAGCTCGCCGTCGCCTGGGCCTTCGAGAAGATGGCGGAGGATAATTTATACTGGGCGAGCGTCTACTTCCGCTGGATGATCGACGACAATTTCCGCAAAGGGCCGGTCAACTTCTTCAAGGGCGTGCCTGCGCCGGTCCGGCCCGTCGTCGTCTCGATGATCCGCCGCCGCCTGCGCAAGACGCTGCACGGGCAGGGGATCGGCCGTCACTCCGCCGACGAGATCACCGCGATTGGAATCCGCTCGATCGATGCGATGGCGGCCTATCTCGGCGACAAGCTGTTCTTCATGGGCAAGGAGCCCACCGGCATCGACGCCACGATATTCGCCTTCGCGGTCAGTGCGATCTGTCCGCTGTTCGAATCGGATTTGCAGCGGGCGGCGGCGGGCCACGCCAATTTGCGGCGCTATGTCAGCCGGATGACTGCGCGATTCTATCCGGAACTCCGAGAGATCGCGGGCTGCGAGGCGGCGGCCTAAGTTCAGGGCAAAAGCAAAATCCCCCGGCGAGGCCGGGGGCAATTTGCGTGGATGGAGTCTTAAGTGACCTTGAGGTTTTCCGCGGACGTCTTGCCGCGGTTTTCGACAAGGTCGTACTCAATGTGCTGGTTCTCGTTGAGAGTGGTGAGTCCCGCGCGCTCGACGGCCGAGATGTGGACGAACACGTCCTTCTCGCCGACCGCCGGCTTGATGAACCCATACCCCTTGGTGGGGTTGAACCACTTGACGCTGCCCTTCTGCATCGCCATCGCCTGTCTCCAAGTTTAGACTAGATACAAAAAAGACGCGGCCACGTTCTCCACGTGCCACGCCACAAACGGGCTCCCCGGTAGCTGCTAGATTTCCTGGTCGCGAAACGCACAGTCGAACGGCCTGAATCCGATTGTGCGTCGGATTGCAACACGAAATTTTGGCGTTCGCAAGAGTTCTGGCGCGCGACGAAACTTGGTCACGATGTCGCGCGAGCTGTGGCAGCCGAACAACAATGACGCGTATTCGGTGACGGGCTGGGGGGCTGACCGATTGACCCTTCGGGTGAACCGGGTGCAAATCGCTGCAGTTGATCGGGATTTTGCGCATTTTCGGGCCGCGCTTCTGCCCTTGGGAATGGATTGCATGCGCTGCTCATGGCGGCTTTCGCGGGCACGAAGAAGGGGGGCCTGTTGCGCGCTCGCGCGGCTGCTTGCGATGGTGGCCGTTCTTGTCGTCGTGATGTCGACAGCGCAGGCGCAATCGCCGACGCCCACGCCCACCCCGACCCCCATGCCTTCGCCGACGCCGAGCCCGACACCGACGGTGATCAACTCGGCGGTCTCGTCCGGCGCGGCGCTGACCAATCTCGGCAGCAATTTCCTGGAGCGGCTGGGCAATCAGTCGAGCAACGGCTTCAACCGCCTGCAGCGGACCAATCCGGGCGGCGGCGGCGCTTCCGAGAGCACGGAAGCGCCGCGCTACCGGACCTGGTTCGAGGCTTATGGGAACTCGACCCGGAACGGCGCGGTCGGCGATTTCGTCGGCGATAACCGAAAGACCTGGGGCGGCGTAGCCGGGATCGGGGCGCGGGTGGCGCCGGGCATCAATATCGGCTTCTCGGTCGATCAGAGCCGATCGTCAATCGACATTCCGCTGGCGCTGCAATCGGCGACGATCGACCTGACCCAGCTTGGTTTCACCGCCTCCGTCGACAGCGGGCCGTGGACCTGGGCCAGCGCGGTGGTGCACGGGTTCGGCAACGTCAACTCGCGCCGCGATACCGGCCTTGGGCTGGCGACCGCCGGATACAATGCGCGGCTCGACGGCGTCCTGAGCGAGATCAGCTATTACTGGTCAAAGGATCAGGGCCGCATCGTGCCGAAGGGCGCGTTCGAATATGTCCGCGCCCAGACCGGGGCGTTGCAGGAGATCGGCGGCCTCGATCCCGTAACGGCGACCGGCGCCACCGTGCAGCGGGCGCGGCTCCTGATCGGCGCCGAGATCGGCCATTACTGGATCCTCGACGGCAAGATTCTCGACCTGTCAGGTTACGGCAAGTTCGTCGACAACCTCGTGCAGAATTTCTCCGATATCACCGTCAGCCAGGGCGTGCAGAGTATTACGTTCCAGGGCATCGGCGAGAGCCGATACGGCGCCGATGCCGGTGCTTCGGCCTCGCTGAGCCTGACCAATACCGCGCGGCTATATGTGAACTACGACGCCAAGGTCCGCGCCGCGATGCAGTCGCATCAGGGCACGGTGGGGCTGGAGTTGAAGTGGTAGTTATTCTCCCTCGCCCCGCTCTTGCGGCGGAGAGGTTAAGAGCCAGCCTACGCCCGATCGACCCTGACGACGCGGCCTTTTTCGATCGCGAGCGCTAGCCTGCCGTGCTTAAGCGCAATCGCGGCTTCGCCGAACAATTCGCGGCGCCATCCGTGCAGGGCCGGAACGTCGGCGTGGTCGTCGGCGGCGATCTGGTCGAGGTCGTCGACGGTGGCGATCACCTTGCTGGCCACGGCGTGCCGCTCCGAGGTCATCCGCAGCAGCACCTTCAACAATTCGACAGTCGCTGCGCCGTTCGAATTGCCGCGCGGCTTTTCGATCTTCGGTAGCGTGTGCGGATCGCGGGCGAGGCCGCGCTGGACGGCTGCGATGATGTCGGTGCCCCATTTCGAGCGGTCAAAGCCCTTCGGTAGCGAGCGCAGGCTGGCGAGACGTTCGAGCGAGGTCGGGGCGTGGGTGGCGATGTCGCCGACCGCATCGTCTTTCATGACGCGTGAGCGCGGCACGTCGCGGCTTTGCGCTTCCTGCTCTCGCCAGGCCGCGACTTCCATCAGCACCGCGAGTTCCTTCGGCTTGCGCACCCGCGTCTTCAGCCGCTCCCAGGCCCGCTCGGGGTGGAAATCGTAGGTCTTGGGCGAGGTCAAAACTTCCATCTCCTCGCTGACCCAGTCGTTGCGGCCGCGCTTCTTCAGATCGGCGTCGAGCGCTGCGAACACATCGCGCAAATGGGTGACGTCAGAGACAGCGTAATGCATCTGCTCGGGCGTCAGCGGGCGGCGCGACCAGTCGGTGAAGCGGTGGGTCTTGTCGGGCCGGTGGCCGGTGACGCGTTCGACGAGCTGGTCATAGGCGATGCTGTCGCCATAGCCCAGCACCATGGCGGCGACCTGGGTATCGAAGATCGGATGTGGAATGGTGCCGGACTGATGCCAGACGATTTCGATGTCCTGGCGGGCGGCGTGGAACACCTTCAGCACCGCTTCGTTCCCCATCAGCTCGAAGAACGGCTTGAGGTCGATGCCGGGCGCCAGCGTGTCAATGACGACGGCTTCGTCCGGGCTCGCCATCTGCACGACGCAGAGCAGGGGATAGTAGGTCGTCTCGCGCAGGAACTCGGTGTCGACCGTGATGACCTTGTGCTGGGCGAGCCGGGAGCAGGCGGCGGCGAGGTCGGGAGTGGTAGTAATCAGATCCATGAACAATCCATGACGCGTCGGGACAGGCGTTCTGCCGAAAACGCTGATATGTCAAGGGTGTCGCGGTGGATTTGAGCCCTGCATTTGAGCCTGGGCATGGCTTTTTTGCGTCCCAACGGGGGCCGGGAGACGTCCTGTAGCCATTCCGGTCGTCAGGCGTCGGCCGGACGGTAAAAACTGCTCACTCGTAACGGATGTGCCGCGACCGGCGTCGGCCCGACGGGATCGCGAGCACAGCGAGACAGAGGGCAATCATCACCATTCCCATGAATGCGAAAGCAAAGGCGTCCACGGCAATTCTCCCGCGATAAACCGTTAGATTTGTGGGGAGCGCGTTGACGGGTTCTTAATTTATGTAACCTGGCGAGGCGTGCATGCGCAGATGGTGGATAGGCGCTTAACGAGTTGGGTTAACGGCAGCCCGTAGGACCGGTAGAGCGAAGCGAAAGCCATCAGCCCCCGCGCGAGACATTGATGGGTTTCGCTTCGCTCTACCCATCCTACAATCCATCTGCGCGAGGAGAAGATCTCGCCTCACGTCCCGCAGAATGTCCGCAGCACGCGCTGATCGGGAAGCGGCGGCTCTGTGTAGGCCGCGAACTCCGGTTGATCCTCATACGGCTTCGACAGCACCGTCAGCAATTCCTCGAATGGCGCGTAGTCGTTGTTGACGGCGGCAGCGATCACGGCTTCGACGCGGTGGTTGCGGGGGATGAAGGCTGGATTGACGGCGCGCATCGCCGCCTGTCGCTCCGTGGCGGATTGTGGCTCCTCGGTCAGGCGCTTGCGCCATCGCACGGCCCATTCGTCGAACGCGGCGGGGTCTGTGAACTGCGCCCTCACGCTGTCGTCGTCGGCATCCGCGGCGGCATCGCTCAGGCGGCGGAAGGTGAGGGTGAAGTCGGCCGCATTCTTTGCCATCGCGTCCAGCAAGTCCTGGATCAACGCTTCATCGCCATCGTGAGTGGTAAAGAGCCCGATCTTTTTGCGCAGGCCCGCCTGATAGGCAGTGGTGAACTTTTCGGCGAAGTCGCCGAGGATGAATTGCGCCTGTTCGATCGCCTTGTCCTGGTCGTCGGAGAACAGCGGCAGCAGGCATTCGGCGAGCCGCGTCAAATTCCACAGCGCGATGCGGGGTTGGTTGGCGTAGGCGTAGCGGCCCAGTTCGTCGATCGAGGAGAACACCTGCGCGGGGTTGTATTCGTCCATGAAGGCGCAGGGGCCGTAATCGATGGTCTCGCCAGAGATCGAAGTGTTGTCGGTGTTCATCACGCCGTGGATGAAGCCGACCAGAAGCCAGCGCGCGACGAGATCGGCCTGGCGGGCGACGACGCCTTCGAGCAGGGCGTGATAGGGACGTTCGGCGTTTGCCACCTCCGGATAGTGCCTGGCGATGACATGATCTGCGAGCGCGCGCACGCCGTCGGTGTCGCCGCGCGCGGCGAAGAACTGGAATGTGCCGACACGGATATGGCTTGCGGCCACACGGGTGAGCACAGCGCCGGGAAGCATGGTCTCGCGCTGCACGCGCTCACCCGAGGTCACGGCAGCCAGCGAGCGGGTGGTGGGAATACCCAATGCAAACATCGCCTCGCTGACGATGTATTCGCGCAGGACCGGGCCGAGCGCGGCGCGGCCATCGCCGCGGCGCGAGAACGGGGTCGGCCCGCTGCCTTTAAGCTGGATGTCGCGGCGAACGCCGTCCTTGTCGATGACCTCGCCGAGCAGGATGGCCCGGCCATCGCCGAGCTGAGGCACGAACTGGCCGAACTGGTGGCCGGCATAGGCCATGGCGATGGGGTCGGCGCCCTCGGGGAGGCGCTTTCCGGCGAGGATTTCCGCGCCCTCAGGGCTGTCCAGCAGGTCCGGATCCAGCCCGAGATGGACGGCCAGCGCCCGGTTCAGCTTGATCAGCCGGGGGCTGGCGACGGGTGTCGGCGCCACCCGTGCGAAAAAGTTCGCTGGCAGGGCAGAATAGGTGTTCTGGAACGGGAAATGGACGGTCATGGCCTAAAGATAGGCGCGGGGAGGGAATAGGCAAACGGTTCGGATACGGTCTTGCCGAAATGGCCGTTTTTGAGCCGAAAACAGCCCCGCCATTGGTTGCCGCCCCCGGCGGTGTCGGGTAAACCCTCCGCAACTTCGGACCGGCTTTGGCCTCCGATTCCTGACCTCCGACATCCTTTTTTTGGGACTTCCATGCATCGCTACCGGTCACATACATGCGGCGCGCTCCGCGACAGCGACATCGGGCAGACCGCCCGCCTTTCCGGCTGGTGCCATCGCATCCGCGACCATGGCGGCGTGCTGTTTATCGACCTGCGCGACCACTACGGCATCACCCAATGCGTGGCCGACCCGGATTCGCCGGCGTTCAAGGAAGTGGAAAAGTTCCGCTCGGAATGGGTGGTGCGGATCGACGGCAAGGTGCGCAAGCGTCCCGAGGGTACCGATAATCCGGAACTGCCGACCGGCGCGGTGGAAGTTTACGTCAGCGAGATCGAGGTGCTGGGACCTGCCGGCGAACTGCCGCTGCCGGTGTTCGGCGAGCAGGAATACCCTGAAGACATCAGGCTCAAGTACCGCTTCCTCGACCTCCGCCGCGAGAAGCTGCACCAGAACATCATGACCCGCGGCGCCATCGTCGATTCCATGCGCAAGCGGATGAAGGAGCAGGGCTTCTTCGAGTTCCAGACCCCGATCCTGACGGCGTCCTCGCCGGAAGGCGCGCGCGACTTCCTGGTGCCGTCGCGCATTCATCCCGGCAAGTTCTATGCGCTGCCGCAGGCGCCGCAGCAGTACAAGCAGCTCCTGATGATGTCGGGCTTCGACCGCTACTTCCAGATCGCGCCCTGCTTCCGCGACGAGGACCCGCGCGCCGACCGCCTGCCGGGCGAGTTCTACCAGCTCGATGTCGAGATGAGCTTCGTCACGCAGGAGGACGTGTTTGCGGCGATGGAGCCTGTTGTCACCGGTGTGTTCGAGGAGTTTGCCAAGGGCAAGCCGGTCACCAAAGGCTGGCCGCGGATTCCGTTTGCGGAAGCCCTGCGCAAATACGGCACCGACAAGCCGGACCTGCGCAACCCGATCGTGATGCAGGACGTCTCCGAGCACTTCCGCGGCTCTGGTTTCAAGGTGTTCGCGCGGATGCTGGAAGACCCGAAGAACCAGGTCTGGGCGATCCCCGGACCTACGGGCGGCAGCCGCGCCTTCTGCGACCGCATGAATTCGTGGGCGCAAGGCGAGGGACAGCCAGGCCTCGGCTACATCATGTGGCGCGAGGGCGGCGAAGGTGCGGGCCCGCTTGCCAACAACATCGGCGCGGAGCGGACGGCGGCGATTCGTGCGCAGCTCGGCTTGAAGGAGGGCGATGCGGCGTTCTTCGTCGCCGGCGATCCGGAAAAATTCTGGAAGTTTTCAGGCCTCGCCCGCACCAAGGTGGGCGAGGAATTGAACCTGATTGACAAGGACCGGTTCGAGCTCGCCTGGATCGTCGACTTCCCGATGTACGAGTACAACGAGGAAGACAAGAAGGTCGACTTCTCGCACAACCCGTTCTCGATGCCGCAGGGTGGCCTCGATGCGCTCAAGGGGCAGGACCCGCTGACCATCAAGGCTTTCCAGTACGACATCACCTGCAACGGCTACGAGATCGCCTCCGGCGGCATCCGCAACCACAAGCCGGAAGCGATGGTGAAGGCGTTCGAGATCGCGGGCTATGGCGAGAAGGATGTCGTCGAGCGTTTCGGCGGCATGTATCGCGCGTTCCAGTACGGCGCCCCGCCGCATGGCGGCATGGCGGCCGGCGTCGACCGCATCGTGATGCTGCTCTGCGGCACCACGAACCTGCGCGAAATCTCGCTGTTCCCGATGAACCAGCAGGCCGTGGACCTGCTGATGGGGGCGCCATCGGAGGTCACCACCAAGCAGCTTCGCGAGCTTCACATCCGGCTCAATCTGCCGGACAAGTAGTTCACAGCGCCGTGGTGCTCTCGATCCGGAACTTCGAGAGCGCATCGAGCGGGTCGGTCTTCAACGCCTGGAAGAGCTGCATTGCCGGCACCTTGCCGAGCGGCGTGAGCTTGAGCGTCAGCGTCGTCCGCGGCGTTTCGATGAAGCGCGCCAGCGCCTCGGCAGCGGCCACGGCATCGGCGTTGCTTGTGCCCGACGTCGCTGCGCTGCTTCTGATGTCCTCAACGATCGCTTGTCGTGCTGCGTCGCGGCTGACGTTCTGCGTCCTTGCATAATGGGCGACCGCGAGATCGACGACGCCCAAATCGCGCACCGTGAGCTCGATGGTGCCCGCCTCAATCAGGGTTGCCACGGCGACTGCCTGAAGCGGATTGATCGAGAACGCCTCGCGCGGCACGTTGGCGAGCGAAATTCTTGCGGACGCTTTCAGCATGCCGCCAAGCTCGACCGTCACAGGCTCCAGCACGAATGAGCGTGATGCTTCGGTCCATGCCGTGCCGAGGTCGAGATCGATCGCCATCTTGTCGAGGCCCGCGGCGATCAGCATTCGCTGGCCGGGATGGGTTGCGTCAAGTGGGCCGGACATCTTGGCGGTCAGCCGAGCCTTGCTCGGGATAGGCCCGACGAACTGCCCCCAGTCCAGACTGACAAGGTCCACGTTGATCGGCCTGCCCGTGTTCTTGTAAGGCGCAGCGAAGCCCTTCAGTTCGGCGCCCTCGAGCAGGGCGATCATGCCGAGCGCCTGGTCGGGCGCCGGCGGTTGCGCTGGGTTCGAAAACAGCGCGGTCATACGCAACAGACCGGCGATATCCACGCTCTTGAGGGCGAAGCGGGCGAGCTTGACGGGACCCTGCGGTGTGCGGCCGTCAAAACCTTCGACCGCAAATTCGCCGGTCTTTCCGTTCTCCAGACTGAAGCGCAGCGAGGCGAGCTTGAAGCCACCCTCCGGCATATCCATCGAAAGGCCGCGCATCTCGGCGCTTCCAATGCGCACGCCCTCATAGATCCTGGCCATCCTCTCCATCATTTCGCGGGCCTGCGCCGGCGTGGGCTGGGCCGTACCTGATGGTATCGTTGCCAGCAGCGCGGCCAGTTGCAGCCGCGAGGGCCGTGCCCCGATATCATCGGCCGTCAGCCCGTCGATACGCACCGCCGGACCTTGCCCTGAGGTGATCGTATAGGCGCCGGCGGTAACCTGCCGGTAGACGCGGTAGTATTGTTCGTCGTTGGAGCGCTGAGGATCGAGGATGGCTGCGGCGGCGACCATATCGACGTCCTGCACCGCGAGATTGGCGAGGTCCCCGGTGACCTTCTCGGGCTTGCCCTTCGGCTGCGAGGTCGCTGTGAAGGTCATTCGGTCGAGAGTGACGGCGGCGATCTTGCCGGCCTTGATGTCGCGCACCGCCAGGTTGGAATAGGCGAATTCGCCGTTCCCCAGTGCCGGGTTTCCGGAGTTCATGGTACCGGCGACACTGGGTGCCGTGATCGAGGAGGCGGTGACTGCACCAAGCTGTTCGATGACCAGCCGATATAGGTCGATCACCGAGGAGGTTGCCGGCGGCCGCGGCAGGTTTGCCGGTCCGGAAAAATCCTTCGCCGTGATCCGCGGCACCTTGTAGGTGACTTGCCAATCTGCCCCTGCAGGCATCCTGGTGTTGAGCTCGAGATCGCTCGCCTCGATGGCATCGGCCGAGAAGCGCGTCGCGTCCGGCTGACCGACACCGAGCGCGGTGAAGCTGCCAATCTTGAGGGTTACCGGCGGCTGCGACGCCGATTCAGTGGTAATGTCGGCAATCCTGAGCGTTCGGCTTTTCAGATCGAACGACACCTTGCCATGGCTTGCCTTGCCGCCGCCGGCTCTGATCTGCTCGAACGCGGTCTCGACCTCGCTGGCAATCCGGTGCTGCGTGTAAAACTCGAAGCCGAAGAAGCCGCCCACCGCGATCACGACCGCGGCGACCAGACCCAGCAGTATCTTTACCATTAGTTGTGCTCCGGACGCCGGCATTCGCTGGAGGCAAAATTGCCACAATGTCAGTCAAGGGGACGGGGTAGGGAGGATATTATGCTACCGGCTTTGACGCGTTGCGTCGATGCCCCCTGTTGATGGGAAAGCTCTCGGATGTTGCATCCAAGCGGTTGCCCGTGCTTCACATCCGGCTCAATCTGCCGCAAAGCTAACGGTTCACATGAAGACCGGCCTCGGCACGTAATTCGGGGTCGTTGAAGCCCGTGGGGGAGTGTATGTCGTCCTATTCTGAAGAGCTCCATTCCGCGGCGCTTGCGTATCACCGGCTGCCGCGCCCCGGCAAACTCGAGATCCAGGCGACCAAGCCGCTCGCCAACCAGCGCGACCTCGCGCTGGCCTATTCGCCCGGGGTTGCGGCCGCCTGCACTGAAATTGCCAACAATCCGGCGGAAGCGGCAGCGCTGACCTCCCGTGCGAATCTGGTGGCCGTGGTTTCCAACGGTACCGCGGTGTTGGGGCTTGGCAACATCGGCCCGCTCGCCTCGAAGCCCGTCATGGAGGGCAAGGCGGTCCTGTTCAAGAAATTCGCTGGGATCGACGTCTTCGACATCGAAATCGCCGCCGACACCATCGAGCGCGTGGTCGAGACGGTGGCCGCGCTGGAGCCGACCTTCGGCGGAATCAACCTCGAGGACATCAAGGGACCGGAATGCTTCGAGATCGAGGCGCAACTCAAGGAGCGCATGAAGATCCCGGTGTTCCATGACGACCAGCATGGCACGGCGATCATCGTGGGAGCCGCCATCGTCAACGGCCTGCTGCTAAACGGCAAGAAGCTATCGGATGTGAAGATCGTCTGCTCCGGCGCCGGGGCTGCGGCGATCGCGTGCCTCAATCTCTTGGTATCGATGGGCGCGCAGCGCAAGAACATCTGGGTCTGCGACATCGACGGCGTCGTGCACGAGGGACGCAACACGCTGATGGATCGCTGGAAGGCGGTCTACGCGCAGAAGACGAGCGCGCGCGTGCTGGCGGACGTGATCGGCGGTGCCGATATTTTCCTGGGGCTTTCGGCGCCGAACGTGCTGAAGCCCGAGATGGTCCAGTCGATGGCCGACAATCCGCTGGTGATGGCGCTGGCCAACCCGGTCCCGGAAATCATGCCGGACGAGGCGCGGAAAGCGCGCCCCGACGCGATGATCTGCACCGGACGCTCCGACTTTCCGAACCAGGTCAACAACGTCCTGTGTTTCCCGTTCATATTCCGCGGAGCGCTCGATGTCGGCGCCACCGGGATCAACGAGGCAATGAAACATGCGGCCGTCGAAGCGATCGCGCAGCTCGCACGCGATCCGCCGTCGGATGCGGTGGCCCAGGGTTTCGACAGCGGCGAGACGCAAGGGTTTGGCCCGGGCTCGCTGATCCCGAGCCCGTTCGATCCGCGGCTGATCCTGCGCATCGCGCCGGCGGTGGCGAGGGCTGCCATGGAATCCGGCGTGGCGACGCGTCCGATCAAGAATTTCGAGGAATATACCGCGCTGCTGGAGCGCTTCGCGTTCCGCTCCGGCCTGACCATGAAGCCGGTGTTCGCCAAGGCGAAGACCCAACCGGTCCGCGTGATCTATGCCGAAGGCGAGGACCAGCGCGTGCTGCGCGCGACGCAAGTGGTGCTGGAAGAGAAACTGGCGCGGCCGATCCTGGTCGGGCGACCTTCCGTGGTCGAAGCGCGGATCAAGCGGTTCGGCCTTTCGATCAAGGCCGGCAAGGACTTCGACCTCGTCAATCCCGAGGACGATCCGCGCTACCGCTCCTATGTGCAGACCTATATCGACGTCGCCGGGCGGCGCGGCGTCACGCCCGAGGCGGCGCGTACCGTGGTTCGCACCAACAACACCGTGATCGCCGCCCTTGCAGTGATGCGCGGCGAGGCCGACGCCATGATATGTGGCGTCGAAGGCCGCTATATGAGCCATCTGCGCCATGTCCGCGAGATCATCGGCTTCCTTCCCGGCGTCAGCGATTTCGCGGCGCTGGCGATGATGATCACCAGCAAGGGTTCCTACTTCATTGCCGATACGCAGGTGCGCCCCAATCCGAGCGCCGAAGAACTCGCGGAGGTCGCCTCGCTGGCTTCGATCCATGTGCAGCGATTCAACATGAAGCCGCGCATCGCGTTCGTGTCACATTCCGACTTCGGAAGTTATGATAGCGACTCCTCGCGCAAGATGCGCCGCGCCACCGCGCTTCTGAAGGAAAAGCATCCGGAGATCGAGGCCGACGGCGAGATGCAGGGCGACACCGCGCTCTCGGCCGCCGCGCGAAAACTCGTGCTGCCGCATTCGAAGCTGGAAGGCGACGCCAATATCCTGATCATGCCGAGCCTCGATACCGCCAACGTCGCCTACCAGATGATCAAGACGCTGGCGGACGCGCTGCCGGTGGGCCCGATCCTGATCGGTCCGGCGCGCCCGGCGCATATCCTCACCCCCGGCGTGACGGCGCGCGGCGTGCTCAACATGACGGCGGTGGCCGCCGTCGAAGCCCAGGAGCGCGCCGGCCGTCAGCAGCCGACCCTGTTCGGGTAGATCCCAATTCAGATTGAATCAAAAATTGGGATTTAGCCTTTTGTTCTGACGCGCTTTCTTCGAGCGAAATCCCGCCGCCCCGGCTCAAGTCCGGGGAGGCATGCGTTGCGCGAAACGCTATCATCAAGAAAGCGCCTTGGTTCTGCTTCTATCGGTAGGTCTGGTGGAGCCGCGCGCAGGTCCCTGCGTGGACGGTTTCGATTTGAGCGTTTGAAAAGCGGACACGAAACGCCCATAATCGTTTCGCGCCGCCTGCTATCTTTTGCAAGCTATTCAGTGAGGCCGATCCCATGCCAGCGTTAGTTACCTTCGGGCGAGTCCTGTTCGCCGTGCTCTTCATGTACACGGGAGCGACCAAGCTTTTCGCGATTCAAGCGACGGCGGACTTCATCGCATCCAAGGTAGCCATTCCGACGGTGCTTGTGCCCTATACCTCGCAGCTCGAAACCATGACCGGCGTGCCGATGCCGCAATTGCTGGCGATGGGCGTCGGCGGCTTCGAGATCCTCGCCGGGCTGATGATCGCAGTCAATTTCGGCGCACGCTTCTTCGCGATCCTGCTGATCTTCTTCGTGATCGCCACGACGTTCTACTTCCATGATTTCTGGAATCAGCCGGCGCCCGAAAATGCCAAGACGCTGATCGAAGCCCTGAAAAACCTGTCGATCATCGGTGCCCTGTTCATGATCGCGGGCTACGGCAAGGGTCCGCGGCCGAATGAGCCGGCCTACGGGGACATCTGAGCCGAGATCAAAAATTCCGGATCGCCACCCGTGAACCGTCGAGCGTCGCGGCCGCATTTTGCGGCGGCGCGACGTACTCGATCTGCGCGGTGCGTGCCGCTATCCGGCGCGCCTGCAGCCAATTCGGGAACCACATCGCGATCGCGGGAAAGATCAGCACCAACGCCACGCAAGCGACCTGCAGCACCATGAAGTCGGCCATGCCACGGTAAATCAGCCGCAGATTCCATTCCTTGACGACCTGCTTGAGATAATAGGCCGACATCGCGACCGGCGGTGACAGGAAGGCGGTCTGCAGCACGACCGCGACGATGCAGCCGAACCAGACCATGTCGTAGCCGAGGCCCTTCGCCACCGGTGCCAGCATCGGCAGGAAAATGAAAACGATGGCGGGCCATTCGAACGGCCAGCCAAGCAGGAATATCAGGGTCAGGAGCAGGGACATCGTGCCCCAGGCAGGCAACGGCGAGGCCAGCAAGGCCTTGGTCATCCAGGTCGCGGTGCCGAGCCATGAGAAGACGGCGCCGAATACGTTGGAGGCGACGGCAAGCAACAGCACCATGCTGGTCGTTGCCAGTGTGGCATAGCAGGCATCCAGCAGCCCGCGCCATGTGAACCGGCCGTAGGCAATGACGAGGAGGATCGCCCCCAGTGCGCCGACCGCCGCTGCTTCCGCGGCGGTCGTGATACCGGCGAGGATGGCGCCGAGGGTCAGAATCGTCAGGACGGTCACCGGCACGAGGCCGACCAAGCACTCCCACAGCACGATCCGCACCGAATCCGGCCGGTCCTCGACAGGCACCGGCGGGCCGAGCTTCGGATTGAAATAACAACGGATCAAGGTATAGGCGATGAACATCGCGGACAGCAGGAAGCCCGGACCGAACGCGGCCGCATAGAGATCGATGATCGAGATATCGAGCACGGGCGCCATCACAACCAGCATCACCGACGGCGGGATCAAGATACCCAGCGTGCCGCCGGCCGCAATGGCGCCGGCCGACATCCGCACATCGTAGCCCGCGCGGATCATCATCGGCCCCGCCATGATGCCGAGCAGCGCGACCGTTGCGCCGACGGTCCCCGCAGCGATCCCGAACAGCGTCGCCGTGAGGATGACAACCACATAGAGCGCGCCATTGAGCGGCGCAAACAGGTCGCGGAACGCTTTGAACAGCCGTTCCATCAGTCCGGCCTGGTCGCAGACAAATCCCATCAGGATGAACATCGGCACCGCGACAAGTTCGTCCTGCTTCATGAGGCCGATGGTCTGCAGGTAGGCGAGATTGAACACGCGCTCGCCCATGCCGACATAGCCGAACGACAGCGCCAGGAACAGCAGCGTGAAGCTGATCGGCAGGCCGATGAAGATCGCCCCCAGCATCACGAGGAGCATGACAACTCCGAGCAGTTCGACTCCGGTCATATCTCGATCTTTTCCTTGTGCTCGAACTCGCGTCCGAATTGGACCTGGTACCAGCACTTAAGTACCTCGGACACGCCCTGGATCATGAGAAGGAGGGCTGCCAGCGGGACCGTGGCCCGGAAGGGCCACATGATCGCGCGCCAAACGCTTTCCTGCGACCGTTCACCGGTGTCATAGGAGTGCAAGGCATCGTCATAGCTGATCAGCATGAACGTGATCATGGCCGGATAGAAAAACAACAGATAGGAGACGAGGTCGACGATACCCTTCTTCCGCTCCGAGTAATTCTCCCAATAGATGTCGGTGCGAACATGCGCGCCCTTCAACAGCGCGTATCCAGATCCGAGCATGAAGGCCGCGCCGTTGACCATGAAGCTGGATTCGTAGACCCAAACTGTTGGCGCGCCGAACCCATAGCGCATGACGACCTCGTAGGAGATCGTCACCACCAGAAACAACATCGACATGGCAATGAGTTTGCCGGTCACATCCGTAAAGCCATCGATCGCCCGAATGATCGAGTAAAAAGCGCGCGGGAATTCGCCGCCCGGATTGCTGGCGACCGAAGCACTGCTGGTGTCCGCGGACATGATCGCTCCTCTTCAGACAGTGCTGGCGTCCGGCGGTTCGGACGCCAGCAGCTTCGCTAGCTGCGAAGAGAGATCACTTCTTGGTCAGGTAGATCTTGTTCTTCCAGTAGTACTCGCCGGCGAAACTGTACGGCGGGAACCAGGAGAGCTTGAACGGCACGATCTGCTCCGCATAGGCCTTCTGGCTGTCGATCACCTTCCGGTAGAAGGGATTCTTTGCCGCGTGCTCGGCCTGAATCTTCTCCCACTCGTCGAGGAAGTTCTTCAGGACTTCGTCGGGCGTGCGATGCATCTGGACGCCTGCCTTGAGCAGTTCCTGGCAAGCGTGCGCCGTTTCGCGGTTGAAGGCGAAGTTGCGCTGCGTCGTTGCATAGACACTCGCCACCTTGATGATTTCCTGCAAGTCGGGCGTGAGCTTCTTCCAGACATCGCCGTTGATCATCAACTGGCCGCCGGTGACGGGCTCATGCATGCCCGGCGTGTAGTAGTGCTTGGCGACCTGGTGCAGACCGAGCTTCTTGTCCTCTTCGCAGTTGATCCATTCGGCGCCTTCGATCACGCCGCGCTCCATTGCGGGCACGATCTCGCCGCCGGGAATGGTGACAACCGAGACGCCGAGCCGGCCGTAGGTTTCCGCACCGATGCCGTAGATGCGGTACTTCAAGCCCTTGAGGTCGGCCAGGCTGTTGATCTCTTTCTTGAACCAGCCCATTCCCTGCGGGTAATCGGTCGGGATCGGGAAACCGACAACATTCAGCTTGAGGACGTCCTTGTAGAACTCATCGAGCAGCTTCATGCCGCCGCCGTCATAATACCAGGCCCAGTAGTCCGAGCCGTCCATGCCGTACAGCGGACCATGCGACATCGGTATCGTCGCGGTGTTGCGACCGAGAATGTAGCCGAAAGGCCCCATGCCGACATCGAGCACGTTCTTGGAGGTGGCGTCGAACACCTCGAACGGAGGCACGATCGCGCCCGCCGGAAGCGTCTCGATCTTGAGACGTCCGGCCGTCATCTTTTCGACGGTCTCCGCCCACAATTTGAAGATGAGATGGAAGTTCGAGGATGCGGGGTGGGTCGACTGACCCTTCAGTACTAGCGGCTTTTCAGTAGTTTGAGCATGAGCCGGCTCAGCCAAAACGGTGACCAATCCAAGAGTCACCGTTGCAAGCATAGTTGAAGCGTACCTCAACATGTTGTGGTCCTCCCGATGATGATAAGTGTTTTTTTCTTTTCAGGGTGGAACCGCGCTCGCGTACTGTCAAGCGATCTCTGGCCGAGGCTGGCTTCGGCGAGGCTGATTGTACGAAAGAATGACGCCTAGGCGCCGCGCCGCCACGGCGTGACGGTCACTTCATGGGCGGCGTCGAGCATCTGGGGCTCGCCGGCACGTAAGCCATGCGCGGCCAGGATATCCTGCGGCGAACGGGCTGGCACGCCTGGGAAGCATGGCTCGCCACCGGGCAGGCGGACATGCGGCGCGGTCGACAGCCAGAACTCGTCGTAGCAGTCCATGAACATGCCGAACACGCCGGGGCCGCCGATCACGGCGACGGTGCCGGTATCCACGCCGGCATGCTGGCAGGCGGCTTCGAAGGACGCGCCCGCGGGATTCCACAGCGTCGCTTTCGGATTGGACGGATCGGGCGCGACCGCAGCTACCGTCCGCGTCAGGATGACCCGTTTGCGCCCCGGCGAATTTGGCTGGTCTTCGTAGGAATTGCGCCCGTGCAGGATCAGGTCGGCGCGGTCGAGGGCGGCGGTGAAAAACGCCTTGTCGCCCTCGAACTTCAATTCGTCAGGCATGACGTTGCGCGCATCCGCCAGCATGCCGTCGGCGGAAACGATGACATAGCCTTCGATGCGCAGCGCCACCTGTGCGTCGCGCCGCTTTTATTCCGAGACCGTCTGCACGACGCTGGAAACCGGGCGCGAGCTCACGGTCGGCAGCTTCAGGTCCTTGACGATCTCTTCGTCATATTGCGCGATGGTCTGCACCGGCGTCTTGGCCCGCATCGCGACCACCTTGTAGCCGCCGGCCTTCAGCTTCTTCAGAAGTTCGGGCAGGGCTTCGGCGGTGTGTTTCTGGAAGTCGTGCATCAGGATAATGCCCTTGCCGTTTTTCTCGACCTTGCGCATCACGTTGTCGATGATCGTCTGCGCCTTGCTCGCCTTGAAGTCGAAGGAATCGAGGTCGCAGGAGAAGATCCCGATGTTGCGCTCGCCGAGATAGGTGACCATTTCCGGCGGGTGCTGCAGCGCGGGGAAGCGGAAGAACGGCGCCGGCGCCTTGCCGCCGAGCGCCCATTTCACGGCGCTGAAGCCCTTTTCGATTTCCTCCTTGCGCTGCTGATCCGTCAGCTTCTTGTTGACGAGCGCGGCATGCGACCAGGTGTGCGACCCGATCGAATGGCCGCCCGCCATCACCTGCTTGAGGATCTCAGGATAATAGGTGGCGTGCTTGCCGATCGGGAAGAAGATGCCGGTGGTGCATTCCTCCGCGAGCGTCTTCAGCACCGCAGGCGTATTCACCGGCCACGGGCCGTCATCGAAGGTCAGCACCACCTCCTTGTCGCGCAGGAAGTCGAGCTCCTTGAAATGCTCGAAGCCAAAGCCTGGACCGCCCGTGGTGTCGATCTCGACGGTACGGCCGATGCCGAGCGCGTTCGGATTGTTGCAGGGCGGACGGGTCGAGACCGGTGCTGGCGGCGGGGCGGGGGCTGGCGCCGCCGCGGGAGTGGCCTGGGGAGCCGCCGTCGCGCCCTTGGTGGGTATCGCCTGCGACCACGCCGCGCTTGATGCCAACAGCGAAACCGCGCCTGCAAAGATCATCCCTGCCGCAACACGCATCTTGTTTTCCTTAAATTTGAATCCCGCACCCGGTCGCGGCGCTTCGGCCGTCCGGTCTGCCTCCATTCCCCGAAGCAGATAGTAGCCTAGTTGGAGTGCTCGCGCCAACGCAACCGTTGCGATCACGCGCAGCGAATTTGTCCCCGAGCCGGTTAATTCAGGAAGCGGCCAGTGCCCGAGCGATAGCGGTTTTTACCCGTGTATCCACGGGGTCGACGGATTCCGGGAAGACCTCGGCGATGTAGCCGTCGCGGCCGATCAGGTATTTATGGAAGTTCCAGCGTGGAACATCCTTCGGCCGCGCCTCTGCCGCCCATTTGTAGAACGGATGCGCGTTAGGTCCCTTGACGACGGCCTTCGCGGCGATCGGGAAGGAGACGTGGTGATTTTGCGTGGTCGCGGTGATTTCGGTCGCGCCGCCCGGCTCCTGGCCGCCGAAATCGTTGGACGGAATGCCGACGATCATCAGGCCGCGGCCGCCGAATTCGGTCCACAATTCCTGCAAGCCACCATATTGCGGCGTGTAACCGCAGAGCGAAGCGGTGTTGACGATCAGGATCGGCCGGCCGGCAAATTCCGAAAGCCTGATATCGCCGCCGGAAAGTCCCGGAAACGAAAACGCGTAGGCCGTGATCCGGCTCATGCCGGCCTGCGCCAGGGATTGCCTGCTCGAGGCGGCGGCTGCGATCGCGGCCAGCGCCGCTGATATCACGCTCCTGCGGTCGATCATGAAACGCCTCGGCTGTGGTTCAACAGCGCAAAGCATAGCGCAACGTCCGGACGGTCGCCGCTCAACAAGCCGTTATGGCCGGATCGCGCGCAGAGGAACGATGAAATCGGTGCCTTCGCCGGTCTCGCCGCCCTGGTTGATGCTGTGATCGGACACAATGATCGAGCCGCCGGTGGTCAGGACCTCCGCGATCCGCACGAGCGCGTCCTGCGGGATCGTGATGCGGTCCAGCGCCTCGGCCGGGCTGTTCTGAGCCGGCAGCGGCTTCGCCTCGGTGGCTGAACCGCCGGCCGGCCTGCGCCGAACAGGACGTTCGTCCTCGCTGACGGGAACTGCGTTGCGGGCCGCCGGCAGCGACACCACCGACCAGCGCAGCAGGTTGGGATCGTTCTTGTCGGCCTCCGCAGTGAAGACATGCGTGCCCAGCGGCCGGTCGCCCGGCGCGATCGTTACGGGAACGTCGAACTGCGGCTTGAAGTTCTCGCGGACGTAGAGCTTGGCGTCCTTGCGGCTGACGAACACGGCGATCTGACCGGCACGCCGGGGCGCTTCGACCTTGGCAGCCTTTTCCGCACCACCGGGCAGACGCGTCGTATCTTTCTTCGCGTCAGGTGCAATGGCCTGTGCATCGGTGACCGCCTTGACGGGCTCTGTCGGCTTTTCGGTCACCTTCGATTCAGTAGCGTTGGATTCCGCCGCTTCGACCTTGGCAGGCTCCGCATTGACGATCGCGGCCGTCGGGGCCTCGCTGTTCACCTCATCGGACTTTGTTTCCGACTTCGCTTCGACTTTCGCCTCGCCGGACTTGTCCCAGGCCTCCGTGTTCGCCGTATCGCCGGCCGGCTGCGCCTTGGCTGCAGACGGTGCTGCATCGGACATGACCGCGTTCTTCGCCGCCAGCGCGCGGCTGGCATCGGCTGTATGGGTTTGTTCGCGCAACGGGGCGGTGTGGCCAACGGTGGATCTGAGATCGAGACTTGGCTCCGAGTTCGCCAGGCCGGCATTCTCCGGCTTGGTCGCGCGGCCGGCGTCCGCGCCCTTGTCGCTCTTTATCGCGGGCGCATCGAGCTTGGGGTCGTCGGCGATCAGGGGCTGCGGCACGACCTTCTGCGCCACCAGCAAGGGGTGCGCGATACTGGCCGGCGTGATCTGGCCGGGCGTGATGATGACGCGCGCGCCCATCCTCGTCCAATTCCACATCTTCACGGCAAAGGCCGTCGGCATGCGGATGCAGCCGTGCGACGCCGGATAGCCCGGCAGCACGCCGGCATGCAGCGCAACACCCGACCAGGTGATGCGTTGCATGTAAGGCATCGGTGCGCCGCTGTAGATGTTGGAGCGGTGCATCTTGTGCTTCTGGATGACGCTGAACACGCCCATCGGGGTCGAGTGACCTTTCATGCCCGTCGAAACCGGGCTTTCGGCGAACAACCCGTTGGCGTCGTAGACGCGGAGCTTCTGCTGCTCGATCGAGATCGCGATGATCAGCGGACCCTGCGGCTTGGCTTTGGATTCCTTGACGGCCGCCTCGACCTTGGCCGAAGGCCGGCGTGCCTTTGGCTTGCGCGGCTGCGCCGGCGGCATGGGCCGGTAATAGCTCGGATCGGAATCCTGCCAGTAGAAGAGGGCTGCGGCATCTGCATTGGAAGCGGCGGCGACGGCACCGGCCGCGGTCAAAATCGCTATCTGCCAAAATCGCTGTTTGGAAATCTTGCCCGCACCACTCGCACTGAAAAATCGATGCCCGTTCACGCGCATACCCTCAATCCAGCTACTCGAATCTACTGTCCTGCCAATTCATTTGTTGTCGCAGAGGCGAAAAGCGTTCACCAGCGTAAGCCTTCTAATTTCAGTGCTTTTCGCCCTAATCGTAGCAAAAAAGCCTCACATTCCGTTAAACCGCGTCGGCTCGATCTGACGCCATCCATAAGGCGGTACTTGGGCCTGTACTTGGGCCCACCAATCTTCCCGTGGCCTTCCTGTGTGACATTCCGGCACTACATAGGCGATGAGCCCTTCATCGGAGATATCAATGACATCCAAGGCCGTCGTTACGTGTGACAAGAAGTGGAAGATTCTGGCCTTGGTGGTAGTGGTGCTGGCGTTGTGGCAGGCCGGCCCGGCCTTTGCCGCTGATGAGCCCGATCTGATTTTTCGCCGGTCGACGGTGTTCAAATGGCTGAGCCCGAACGACAAGCTCGCAACCTACGCCGTCGACGATCCCGAGGTCGACGGGGTGGCCTGTCACTTCACGGTGCCGGAAAAGGGCGGTTTCAAGGGCTGGCTTGGCCTCGCCGAGGAGGTCTCGGATATCTCGTTGGCCTGCCGCCAGATCGGCCCCGTCAAGTTCAAGCACAAGCTGGAGCAGGGCGATGACATGTTTCGCCAGCGCCGCTCGCTGTTCTTCAAGAAGATGCAGATCGTTCGCGGCTGCGACGCCAAGCGCAACGTGTTGGTCTACATGGTCTATTCGGACAGGCTGATCGAAGGTTCACCCAAGAACTCGACCTCCTCGGTGCCGATCATGCCCTGGGGGACGACCGACGCCGCGGTTCAGAAATGCGGTGAATTCATCCAGTAAGCCCCGATGGCCTCCCGCGTCCGGGATGGGGGTTTTGGGCTTACCGTTTGAGCGGATTGGAATATTGGCGGGCCTCCGGGCCGGGAACGACCTTGCGGTCGCGGCAACCGACCAGATGCACCAATTTCTGCGGCGCCGAAACATTGCCGCGGAATTCGCTGCCTTGCTGCGACATCGCACCACAAACGCTTGACGGATGCGCTGAGGCTTTTTCCTGGTGCTTCAGGGAAGGATCGATCCGCGAGTTACTCCCGGACAAATTTCCAACAACCGGCTGGCCGGGTTTGCGGGTCGGGGTGTCATTGCCAACATCGATGTTGCGATGGCCCACGACTGCTGTCCTTTGTTGAGGAGGGGTCGAAACGCACGAGCCCGCGCAAAGTTGCACGGTGTCCGGTTGAGTCGGCCGGACCGAAGCTTCGGTTCATCCGGTAAGCCTGCGAACGAGACGTTCCTCGTCCACTGGACGAGGGTCAAAGCGGTTCCAATGGCCGGCTTGCAGTGTTCAGCCGGAACATCTGAAGCGAGGGCGGCCTGGCTGAATTCATTGGGCTTTTCCCGCCATTGTTTCGTCGGGCAGCGGCGACGAAACAATTCTCCTGTGTGACGAAACCATTTTTCGTTTTCGGCGCAGAGGTCCGGAAACGGCCCGCGGCTATCCAGATTGGCAACGAGACGGCGGCGGCTAGCGGCCACCGACAACCGGAGACAGTTCAGATGCGGAACCTCAGCTTCATCCTCGCCTTTGCCTTCGTTCTGGCGGGTCCCTCGATGGCTGGTTCCTCCGATCAGGCCCTGCCGGGCGTCGGCACCTTTGCCTATAGCGGCTCGCCGGTTGCGACCACGGCCGATCAGCAGATGGTCTTGGCCGCCAAGTAAGCGTGGCGTATCCGTTGCAACGAGATCGCCGATAAAGGCCCTGCATGCTGGCACGTATCTGTTTGACCGTAATTCTGACGTCCCTCCTTCTCAGCGGTGCGGCGCAGGCTCAGGTCCAGTTTCAGCCGCCGCAGACCTCATTCCGTTCGCTCTTCAAGGTGCCTGACCCGCGCGGCGAGTTCGTGCGGCTCTGCGCGCCCCATATGGTCGGACGCTGGGCCCATCCCGAAAGCGTCTGCGGCTGCCTGCATGATTACGCCGCCGCGACCGTGGAAGATGCCGACCTGCGCGAAGCGCTGCTGCGCGGCATCAGCGAGACCGGGGTGCCGACGATCGAAACCGCATGGGTCCCGGCGTCGAAGCAAGCCCTGATCGGCCCGACCTTCACCAAGATCGCCAAGCCGACGCTGCAATGCATGTTCGAGCCGGCGACGAACCAGTAACGTCGGCGTTACTTAGTCTCCTACAATTCCCTCAGTCTCGACACGCCGACAACGCCCATTGTAAGCAACGGTCGGTCGACGATCTGTGCGGGGCCTGTCAATGCAGCCCGGACGAATCCTGCTCTCATGCGCGGTGCTTCTCGTGCTGGGCGTGCCAGCCGCCGCTGCGCCCGATGAGGACCTGTTGGGAAAGGCGGCCGGCTACCCGATCGGCTCGCGCGCCAACTGGTTTTATGACGAGCATGTCCGGGTCGGATCGTTCAGCCACCTCGACAGCATCCTGCCGCACTACACGCTGAAGAAGGCGGCTTCTCCGCGGCCGCTACGGAAAGTTTCCACCGAGCCGAAGATCGACTATCGGTTCGAACAGCAGACCTATACGCTTGACGACTTTCTCAACCATCAGCGCGTCACCGGCTTTCTGCTGATCAAGGACGGCGAACTCCTGGCCGAACGCTATCAGTACCATCGCAATGCGGACCACCGTCTCGTTTCGCATTCGATGGCGAAGTCCATTGTCAGCATTGCAGTGGGGATGGCGCTGGCCGAAAAGAAGATTGCCTCGCTCGACGACACCATCGCCCAATACGTGCCAGGGCTTGCCGGCAATCCCTATGGCGAGACGACGATCCGCAACATGCTGCGGATGGCGTCCGGCGTGCCGTTCCAGGAAATCTATGACGGCAAGGACGATCTGGCGAAATTCAACAGGATCCGCCTGACGCAGGACTCGGTCGCGGCGCTGCGCGCGTTTACGACGCGCGAGGTCGAGCAGGGGACGCGCTTTCACTATGCGTCCAACCAGACCGTTGCTCTCACGCTGTTGGTCCGCGCGGTGACTGGCACGTCGGTGAGCGAATATCTGACGACGCGCCTGTGGCAGCCGATGGGCGCGGAGGCTGATGCGACCTGGGTCAGGATCAAGGACGGCACCGAAACCGGCTCGGGGAGTTTCAATGCGGTCCTGCGCGACTATGGCCGCCTGGGCTTATTGCTGGCGAACGACGGCGCCCTGGGCGACAGGCAGATCGTGCCGAAGGATTATCTGCTCGACGCCACCGACTGGCACCGCCAGCCCGAGGCGTTCACGCCGCGCAAGGCCACGCCCTATTTCGGCTATGGCTACCAGTTCTGGCTGTTTCCGGGCGAGAAGCGGCGGTTCGCGCTGCTCGGCGTCTACGGCCAGTCGATCTTCGTCGATCCCGAGCTCAAGCTGGTGATGGTCATTACCGCGGCGGCGAAGAACGCCAGTGTCGGCAAGGAGCTGTTCGCGCGCGAGCGCGATGCGCTGTGGCGCGGGGTCGTCGCCAAATATGGCAGCTGGTAGGCTGGGCTCAACATCGAACAGATAGCACAGGGGAAAGACCATGCGATCCATCATCATCGGGCTTATCAGCATATTGCCGTTCGTTGTGTCTCCGGCTTCGGCCGCCGACGCGGCCAGTGAGGAAGCCAACAAAAAGGCAGTACTCGAATTCTACGATGCGGCGCTGAACCGGAAGGACTTTGACGCCGCCGCGAAGTATTTCGGACCGCACTATATCCAGCACAATCCGACGGCGCCTGATGGCATCGAAGGTTTCAAGACCTTCCTCGGTTTCCTCAAGGAGAAGTTTCCGGACTCCCGCAGCGAGATCAAGCGTGTCTTTGCCGACGGTGACTACGTGATCCTGCACGTCCACAGCGTACGCGAAAAGGGCACGCGCGGCCGCGCCATCGTCGACATTTTCAGGCTCGAGAACGGCAAGATCGTCGAGCACTGGGATGTTATCCAGGAAGTGCCGGAGAAGGCCGCCAACACCAACGGCATGTTCTAGCGCCTCGCGAGCGCGCCGCTATCGTTTCTTCGTCCCCAGCCGCGGAATGCACTTGCGCGTGCGCACCACGCCAGACGTCGTCATCTGCGAGCCCTGGACTTCCTTGATCTGTCCCGCCGGGCACGATCCGTCGTCGACCAGAACACGCTGGCCGAGCCTGAGGTCGACGATGTCCTGCTCGCGCGAGACCGCTTGAGCGAACGCAGGCGTGGCGAGCAACGACAGAACGAGGGCGGCGGCTTTCATCGGCGTCAAATCGGTCTTCCTCACTTGGTCTTGATCTTCAGCCCGTCGGGACCGACATTGATCTGCAGGCCCTCGGGTTCTTGCTTGGCCTTATAGAGATTGTAGCTGAGCGCGCCGACCGCGACGATCAACACGCCGATAATGAGATAGAGGACGTTGCGATTGCCAGGCATCCGCCATTTCCACCGTGACATTGATTTGAGGCATTGAGCTTAGTGACGCGGCGGCGATTCTGATAGAGCGCCGGCCGGCCGGAGCGGTCAGCTCGCGGCTTTCCGCTGTTTGCCTCGATCGGTTCCGCGGGCCTTGCGAGCTGCCTGCAACGCGGCGAGCGATGACTTCGCCAGCCGTTCGGCCGAGGCGACCAGTTGCGGCAGCTTGTGGCCGGCAAATCCCAGCACAAAGCCGGGGAGCGGCCGCGCGCGAAAATAGGTTTCCGCCAACAGCCAGCCTGCGACACCGGCATCCGCCTTTGCCTTTGCGGCAACCAGCGGATCGGTCGATGGATCGAACCGCGCGACCAGATGCAGGCCCTGCGAGGGCACCGGCACCGAGAGCATTCCCTGCGATGCCGCCGACAGGGTCGAGGCCAGCACATCGCGCGCTTCGCGGTAGATCCCGCGCACCTTGCGCAGGTTGGCCGCGAACGCGCCGGAATTGAGCATGTCCGCCACGGCGCCTTCGAGCAGCGTGCCGGGAAAGCGATCGAGCGCAGCGCGGGCGGTCGTCACCGGCCCGACCAGCCGCTCGGGCAGCGCGCAATAGCCGATGCGCAATCCGGGAAACAATGTCTTGGCAAACGTGCCCATGTAGATGACGCGCGAGAGGTGGTCGATGCCGGCGAGCGACAGCAGTGGTGCGCCGTCGTATCGAAACTCGCTGTCGTAATCGTCCTCGATCACGAAGGCGCCGGCGTCCCTGGCCCAGTCGAGCAGCTCCAGCCGCCGCGGCATCGACATCTGCACGCCCAGCGGAAACTGGTGCGACGGGGTCACGTAGGCCGCGCCCGCCGTAGCAGCGAGAGCCCGGCCCCGGGCCACGATCATGCCTGATACATCGACAGCCACGGCGACGGGACGCAGGCCGCAATGTCCGATCGCTCGTCTTGCGGCGGGATAGCCGGGGTCCTCGCACCAGATCTGATCGCCAGGCTTGAGGATCGCGCTGAGCACGATCCGCAACGCGTGCTGCGTTCCCGACGTCAGCATGATCTGGTCCGGATCGCAGCGCAGCCCGCGCGCCGACAGCAGGTGATCGGCAATCGCGGCGCGGAGTTCATGGCTGCCTCGCGGGTCTCCATAGTGAAGGTGCTCGGTGCCGAAGGCGCGCATGCGCCGGCCGGCAAACGCCCGGAAGCGCTGCAGCGCCCGCTCGTCGATATGCGTGCAGCCGAGCGCCAGCGGGCCCTGCTGCTGCAGCTCGACCGCGATCTTGGTCTTGCGTGCCTCGTTGGCTGGGGCAGGGATGCGCGCGGCGACGAAGGTGCCGGAGCCGACGGTGGCCACGGCAAAGCCATCCGCGATCAGCCGCTCATAAGCCGAGGTGACGGCGTTGCGGCGGAAACCGGTCTGTTTTGCAAGGGTGCGCGACGGCGGCAGCGGCTCGCCGGGTTTTGCGATCCCGCCCGTGATGGCGTGACACAGCGCCTGATAGAGCCGGTGCTGGGAAGAGGCGCCCGGCGTGACGTGCGCACCCGAGAGATCGAGCGCGAGCTCGGCCTTGCGTCGCGGCGGCGGCAAATTGGTCGGAATGTTTCGCATGGAATTGGCACTATCGCAGACCAAATTGGCCGGTACAACTGTCAACGACCGCACTCAATTGGATGGGGACTGCCGTGACCGACGCCGTGACCGCCGACGCGTATCCGTTATCGCCGCGAAACCAGGTGAAGCGGCGCCACGATCGCGGCTTCTACGACCATGCCACGGTCCATCGCCTGCTCGACGCCTCGATGCTGTGCCACGTCTCCTATGTGATCGACGGCCAGCCCTATTGCACGCCGACGTTCTTCTGGCGCGAGGGCAGCAAACTGTACTGGCACGGCAGCAGCGCCAGCCGCATGCTGCGCAACCAGTCGGAGGGCGAGCGGGTCTGTCTTACGGTCGCACATCTCGACAGCCTGGTGCTGGCCCGCTGCGGCTTCAACCATTCGGCGGACTACCGCGCCGTGATGGCGTTCGGCACGGCATACCTCGTCACCGATCCGATCGAGAAGGAACGCGCACTGGTCGCCATGGTCGACCGCTTCTTTCCTGACCGCACCGCGAGCTTGCGACAAAGCACGGTGCAGGAGATCAAGGCGACATCGGTCATCGCGATGGAGATCGAGCAGGCGTCCGCCAAGATCAGGTCGAAGGGCGTCGCCGACGACGATGAGGACTATGAGCTGCCAATCTATGCCGAGCGGATTCCGGTGCGCACAGTGCTGGGGCGGCCGGAACCCTGTCCGCGGCTGCTCGACGGCGTCGAGCGCCCGGCGTCGCTGCGCGGCTATTCGGAAGGCCGCCTGCTCGAAGATGCATTGCGGGATGCGCATTTTGCGCATTACGCCGGCGGCTGAGATCGGGGTAGGGTGGACGCTCCTTCCTCGATTTGCTGACTGGAGCCGCCGCATGACGACCGATCCGCAACAAAGAATCCTCGACGCCGTTGACGCCGGCTTTGACGCGCAACTGGCGACGACACGGGATTTCGTTGCGATCCCCTCGACCCGCGGCGCTGAAGGGCCGTGTCAGGACATGATCGGCGATCTCCTGCGCCAACGCGGCTATGAGGTCGATGACTGGCATATCGATGTCGAGGATTTGAAGGGTCTGCGCGGCTTCGGCCCGATCGAACATGATTTCTCCAAGGCACGCACAGTGGTCGGTACCTACCGTCCCTCCAATAATGCCGGCAGATCGCTGATCCTGCAGGGCCATTGCGACGTCGTTCCGGCAGGTCCCCTCGACATGTGGGAGACGCCGCCGTTCTCGCCCACGATCAAGGATGGCAGGATGTACGGCCGCGGCGCCTGCGACATGAAGTCCGGCACCATCGGCGCGCTCTATGCGCTGGATGCGATCAAGGCCGCGGGACTGAAGCCTACGGCGCGCATCCATTTTCAGTCCGTGATTGAGGAAGAGAGCACTGGCGTCGGCGCGCTCTCGACCCTGCAGCGCGGTTATCGCGCGGACGCCTGTTTCATCCCGGAGCCGACCGGCGAGACCATGGTCCGCTCGCAGGTCGGCGTGATCTGGTTTCGGCTGAAGGTGCGCGGCTTCCCGGTGCACGTCTTCGAGGCCGGCGCGGGCGCCAATGCGATCATGGCGGCCTATCACTTGATCCACGCGCTGCAAAAACTCGAGGCTGACTGGAACGAGCGCGCCAAGGCGGACCGCCATTTCAAGGCAGTCAGCCATCCGCTCAACTTCAACCCCGGCATCATCAAGGGCGGCGATTGGGCCTCCAGCGTGCCGGCCTGGTGCGACGTCGATTGCCGCATCGCGGTCCTGCCAGGCTGGTCGATCGCCGAATGCCAGAAGGAGATTTTGGCCTGCGTGTCGGCGGCCGCGCGCGATCATCGCTTCTTGTCCAACAATCCGCCGCAGGTCGAATGGTCGGGTTTCTTGTCGGAGGGCTATGAACTGACGAACTCTGCCGAACCGGAAGCCGCTTTTGCGAAAGCGTTTGGCGCGGTCTATGGCGGCACGGTGCCGGATCGGGCGTTCACCGCGCTGACCGATACGCGGTTCTACGGGTTGAACTACAACATCCCGAGCCTCTGCTTCGGCGCGAAGGGTGCCGCGATGCACGGCTTCAACGAATATGTCGAACTGGATTCGCTGCGGAAGTCGACGAAAGCGACTGCGCTGTTCATTGCAGAATGGTGTGGGGTGGAGAGGGTGTAGGAGCCGCGCTGCCGTAGGGTGGGCAAAGCGAAGCGTGCCCACCATGACTTGCATCGGATGCTAGAATGGTGGGCACGTCGCTGACGCTCCATTGCCCACCCTACGACACCGGCGAAGGCCACAACGCCTTCACGATCGCGTCCAGCCCATCCGTCAGCGCCGCCGGGCCGGGCTGCAGGATGATCGTCGACTTGATCTCGACGATGCGGTTGTTGCGCACGGCCGGGATATCGCTCCAGCCGGGACGCTGGCGGATACGATCCGGCACCACCTTCTTGCCGCACCAGGAGGCGAGGATCACATCGGGCGCCGCGTCGCGCACCGCATCAGGCGAAATGATCCGGTCCTTGGCCGCCTGCTGAAACCGCAAGTTCGGCAGCGCGTCCTCGCCGCCGGCGATCTCAATCAGTTCGGACACCCACCCGATGCCGGAGATCAGTGGATCGTCCCATTCCTCGAAATAGACCTTTGGCTTCGGCGCGGGCCGGGGCGTCGCCGCGATGCGTGCGAGGCGCTCTTCGAAGTTTCTCGCGAGTTGATCTGCGTGCCCCGCCGCCCCGACCATAGCACCGAGCGTGCGGACCATCGCGAGAATGCCGGCGATGTCGCGCTGGTTGAAGACGTGGATGGCGATCCCGGCGCGCACCAGATCGGCGACGATGTCCGCCTGAAGGTCGGAGAAGGCCAGCACGAGATCCGGCTCGAGCGCCAAAATCTTCGGAATGTCGGCGGAGATGAAGGCGGCGACCCGCGGCTTCTCGCGGCGGACCTGCGGCGGCCGCACCGCATAGCCGGAGACGCCGACGATGCGGTCCTGCTCGCCGAGCAGGTACAGCGTCTCAACGGTCTCTTCGGTGAGGCAAACGATCCGGCGGGGTGGGAACTGGCGCATGCCGGAGAATGCCGAATTTCGGCCCGCATGTCACGGCAGCCATTACCTCGGAGGTCATTGCCTCATTTACCGGCAGCCGCCATTCTGCCCGGGAAATCACGTCGAAGAAAGGCCGGAGGACGAATGACGCCGCTCGAGAAAATCCAGTCGATGAGAATGCCGTTCGCGGAACTGAAGGGCGTGACCTTCACGGAAGCAGGACAGGATCGGGTGGTAGCAAAGATGCTGGTGCGGCCAGATCTCTGCACGCTGCGGAACACGATTCACGGCGGCGCTGTGATGGCGTTGGCGGATTCGGTTGGCGCAGCGGCGACCGTCATCAACCTGCCGGCGGACGCCAAGGGCACGACCACGATCGAGAGCAAGACCAATTTCATCGGCGGCGCCAAGGAAGGATCGACCGTAATCGCCACCGCCACGCCGGTGCATCGGGGACGCCGCACCCAGGTCTGGCAGACGCGGCTGGAAACCGAGGACGGCAAGCTGGTCGCGATCGTCACCCAAACCCAGATGGTGCTGTAGCGTCAGCGCCTGGCGCAAGTTCGTCATGCCCGGCCTTGTGCCGGGCATCCACGTCTTTGCTTCAATGAAGTTAGAAAAACGTGGATGGCCGGGACAAGCCCGGCCATGACGGCTGCATTCTCACGGGGGTCTCAGGCCGCTTCCACCGCGTTCAGCATTCCGGTTTGCGGGTGACAATCGACATATTCGAAAAGCTGCTCGTCGGCGCGGGCGATGGTGACCTCGTGGTAGAGCCGCAGTTTTGCGGCCGGCCCGAGCGTCGACAGGTATTTCATGGCGGCGCCAAAAATCCTGACATGGGTCGGGTGCGATTCCGCCCAACGTTCGAGCGCCGACAGGCTTTTCCACCAGCTCATGCCGTAGGATTTTTCGGTCGCCGCGCCGTCGGGGCCAACCACCGTCATGTAGCGGTTGGCGTAGCAGCCGATCGAGCGGCCATGGTCGCGCAGGAAATCCATGCCCTCGCGCAGCACCGGCTCGACATCGCCGAGATACATCTTGCGTTCGGCGGCTTCGGTGTCGCCCCAATCCTGGCCAGAGCGGATCAGGCAGACATTGTCGTGCGGGATGATGCGGACGCGTGCGCCATCACGAACGGCGCGGGCCGAGCCTGATGGCGCCATCTCGCTGGTTTGCGACAACGGGATGCGGTCGCGCATGCCGCCCCAATAGGCGTGCTCCAACACTTCGCCGCTCATGCCGTCGGCGAGAACGGCGACGCCCTCCGGCCTGCCGAGGGAAGAGAACAACGTCTCATAGCCTTCCACGGAGGGGTAAAGCGCCTCGATGAAAGTGCCGAACCCGTCATTGGTTCGCTCGCCGCCGGTCCAGCGCTCGCGCGTGGGCAGAAACCAGCGATCGAATGTTTGCCGATCGTCCCAATAGGCCACCGTGACCGCGTTGGTGAAACCGGCCTCGTCAACATAGCGCGCGCGGTCCCAATGCGTCGGGCCGTCCTTGGCCGCGAAATCCGAGGCAAGCCGGGCCAGCGCCTGCTCGGCAGCGATCGATGGCGTTCCGCGGGTCTGGAGGCCGAAATAGGCCATCACCACCCGCGTGACGCTCGGTTTGTGCCGCGCCACGAACGACGGGTAGGGCGGCGCATAATCGTCGCCGACGCGGCGGTGACGCGTTCGCGCGGTTTGCAGATGTGCAGGGATTGCGGATTCCATCGGCCTGCTCCTTGTCAGGATGGACGCGTTCAGGCCTGCAGCCTGATTTCGCTCAAGACTTCGGCATCGACGGGCAGCGAGAAATGCTCGACGCGGTTGGCGCGCGTGGTGTTGAGCAGCAGCCGCGTGACGTCGGGCCGCGAATAATGCCCGGCCGGATCGGCGGCGTTCTTCGCCACCCCGATCATGCCGAGATCGATATCGGCGTACAAAATGCCTTCCTGATCGGGCGGGAGTTTCTCGGCAAGCGAACTGCCGTCCGGCCCGTAGATCACGGCGTGGCCACCGCCGGCATGCAGGAAGGCGTGCTTTTCAGGAGAGTCGCAGAGCTCTTCGATCATCGCCTGCGAGACCACCGCGCAGGGGCCGAGGAAGAAGCAGGAGCCTTCGACCGCATAGACCTTGCTGGCGGCGTTGTTGACCTCATGGCCGAGCGCATGCGCGAACGGATCGTAAAGTGAAAAGCTCGGCCATGCCCCGACATGCACCTGTTCGTTCTGGGCATACATCGCGTATTTCGACAGCGGCTGCAGATGCTCCCAGCAGCACAGCGCGCCGAGCCTGCCGACGTCGGCGCGATCGTGAACCGCGAGATCGCTGCCGTCGCCTTCGCCGAACACGGTTCGTTCGGCATGGGTCGGACGCAATTTCCGGCGCTTGGCGATGGTCTCGCCGTCGGGACCGATCAGCCATTGCGCGATGTAGAGGCTGCCGCCGTCGCGTTCGGACAATCCGAGCACCGCGGTCAGCCTCGCGCGTTTGACGGCCTGGCGGATCTTTTCCGCCTGCGGGCTGTCGAAGGCGAGCGAGTTGTCGAAATACCGCTGCACAAAGCCGCGGCCGATCGCCCAGGCCGGCGCGCCGAGCCAGATCTGCCACGGATATCCGGGGATGAAGGTTTCCGGAAACGCGATCAGCTTGGCGCCGTTCGCGGAAGCTTCCTCGATCAGCGAGATGGTCTTGTCGACGGTGGCGTCGAGATCGAGAAAAACCGGCGCCGCCTGCACCACCGCCACCTTGTATTTCTGATGAACCAGACCCATCGCACCATCCTCTTCGCATTTTTGACCGACACTTGCTGGGAGCGAGCCTACCGCCACGGCCACGGCCGTCGCTTGTCCGCGGCGGAACGAAAACTTGTCGTAACCGGCAGATGAATGGCTGAGGGGGCGTGACCAGACGGAGGGGACTGCCGCTATTTGCCGGGCCGCTCGCGCCATTCGCGCGGCGAGACGCCGAAACGCTGCCTGAAGATACGGCTGAAATGGGCGAGGTCGTTAAAGCCCCACGCGAAGGCGATCTCGCCGATGTGCCGGGCCTGACAGGCGGGGTCGGCAAGGTCGCGCTTGCAGCGTTCCAGCCGTTGGGTCTGCACATAGAAGCGGAACGAGGTCTGCTCGTCCGCCATCAGGTCGCTGGCGTAACGCGGCGAGATTCCGACCGCGGCTGCGGTGCGCGGCAGCGACAATTCGGGATCGGCAAGATGCGTCAGGATATGGTTCTTGAGCCGATAGAGCAGCGCCGAGCGGTGGGCCGACTGATCCGGCAAGCGCGCATGCAGCCTGTCGGCCAGCGTCATCGCCAGCAGGTCGAGCGCCTGGTCGAGCAGGCGGCTTGCGGCGGCGGGATCAACCTGTTCGATCGTCTTGCTGACATTGAGCGCGAAATCATAGGTCAGCCGTTCGAGCGGACGATCGCCGGCGAACGTCGTTGCGGTCAAACCATCGAACGAGCCGATGCGCTGCTGCAACAGCTTGCGCGGCATCTGCAGGATGGTCTGCGAAAAGCAGTCGTCGAAGCGCAGCTCGTAGGGGCGGGTGGTGTCGTAGATGACGAATTGTCCCGCGGAGACGATCGCCTCGCGGCCGTCCTGGAAGACGCCGTTCACGCCGCTGTTGCCGAGCGCCATCAGCACGAAATCTTCGCTGGCGCGCGCAATTCGCGACGGCGTGCGGAATACCCGCTGCGCGGTGGAATCGACGCGCGTGAACGCCGCAGGCCCGATTCTGGATTGCGATACCGAGCCCCAGAACGCGCCGCGCAAATCCGATTTGCAGTCGAGGCCAACGAAAGTGTCGCAGACGATGTCCTGCCACACCGCAAGCCGGCGGTCCGGGAGGCATGAACGCGTGTCGAGCACCACAGCCACAACGGGCCTCCGCGAGCAATCCGGGTGTGTTGCCTTAAGCCTTGGTTTGTTCGGAAATAAGCAGGCGCCATGCCAGTCTGCGCCGGGCGGCGAATCTTAACAATTGGTTAATGGCGCCGCCGCTAAAGCGCTGCAAACATTGCTGTTATTTAAGGCAGTATGCGGAGCAACCTGGTCTTGTATTTGATGTTGCGACGCACAATATTGGTGGTCTAGGGATTCGACGCCTCCTCGAAGGGCCTTTCTGAGAGGAGTTTTGGACTATGTACCTCACCGTTATTGCGGCCGCGCTCGCCAACAGCAGCGTGCGCACGCTCAGCCAGCAGGAAGAATTGCCGCTGTTGCGCGATCACCTGCTCCGGCTTGATCGCATCAGCCGCCGCGACCGTTTCCATGGCTTCATGGACGACAGCTTCATCGAGCGCTACGCCGAGAAATGCGCCAATGACGGCACGGTCATCATTGCTTTCTTCGAAGATGGCGTGGTTCGGGGCGCGGCAGAGCTGCATCCGCCGGATCAGTCGCCGGATTCGCTTCCCGAGATCGCCTTCAGCGTTGAAGCGTCGGTGCGCCGTCGCGGCGTCGGCAGCATCCTGTTTCGCAAGCTGATCGCGGTGGCGCGGGCCAAGGGCTACAAGAGCCTGCGGATCACCACCGGCGCGCAGAACGAGGCGATGCGGGCACTTGCCAGCAAGTTCGGCGCGCAACTCGTCTTCCGCCACGGCGAATCGACCGGCACGATCGATCTGACGAAATATGATCAGGCCGAGTTCGCCACGTCTTGGGTCGAGAACGCGGTGAATGCAACGCGCGCGGCCGTGGCCTTCAACCGCGCCTATTGGCGAATGCTGCTTCGGATGGCTAGTACCGCGCCGTCGGAGTGGGGCGCCTCGTAAGCCAGGGACGCACGTTCAAATCCAGCGAATTGCCCAAGGGGCGATTCGCTGGACACAATTCAGTGAATGTTTTGATCTTGTCAGGTGCCGGTGCGCTTGTCGTTGCCGAAGCGCCTGACGACACGGCGCTCGACCACGACGGAGCGCTGCGCGCCCGCTTCGCCCGCGATGACGCGGGTCGCCGATCGCGCCATCGCGCGGCCGGTCTTCTTCACTTCCGCCAGCACTTCCTCATAGGGCAGCCCCATCAGTGCGGCGGCGATTTCCGCCTGCTGCTGCTGATCGTCGGTGATTCCCACCGCGGCGAAGATTGCCTCCTCCAGCGTCGGCGGATCCCGCCGGACGCGTCGTGTGCCGTATTTCGTGTTCCAGTCTTCGCTCATAGGGGCCTCGCATTGACTTGCCGAGATACCTAGGTGCCCTAATGTTGCATTGCAATATGAATTTCGCATGGCAATACAGCCATGCGTCAACAATCCCTCAAATCTGGTTGGCCGTGCGGTTTCGATATTTTGATCGGTCCGCGCGTCAGGGCGCGGAATTGCCGGCCGCGGGCAGATCCAGCGGCTGTTGCGGCCAGCGCTTCAACGCGGCATGGCCCGCATCGGTGAGGACATAGATACCGCGCTCGGCGCGATCGAACCAGCCATAGACGTTATGCAGCAGGATTTTTCCGGCATCGGGAATCTCGGAGCGCAGGTCCCGGACGCGTCGCGGCCCGCCCGACAGCGCCGAGGCGCAAGCCAGCGCCTGCTGGCGATAGGCCGTCATGATCGGCGCGCGCGTCGATCCGCCCAGGACGGGATCGCCCTTGCGCTTCTGATGCTCCGCGATCAGGCGCGAGCGTTTTTTGGGGTCGCGGCGGGGGGCTGATGTCGGCGGCTTCACGATCACCTCGACATCGCCGGTATTGGTGACGGCGAGCATGCCGAAACCAAGCCGGCGGCAGAGATTGCGGTAGCGCGCGTCGCTTTCGCGGCCCTTGCCGCGCGCGGATAATTTGGCCGCGAGCCAGACCTCGTCGGCGGCGCCGGCGCGGTCCACCGCCTGCAGGATCAGTTCCAGATTGAAGGAAAGCTTCAGTTCACCGATCACCACGATCGGCGGGTCGTCGCCGCTCAGCGCGACCAGGTCGCAGCCGCCGACCTCGCCCTTGACCGTGAAGCCGAGCTTTTCGAGGAAGCGTTTGACGGGGAGATATAGCGCGGTTTCCAAAATCTGCTCCGGCGGCGCCGTGGCCGCGACTCAATGTCCGGACTTTAGCCGAATTCCGGCAAAGCGTTTGATCGGGCCGCACTGCGGCGGCTATTCTGGGCGCCGGGGACAAGGCCATACGGCAAATGGACGGAACCTGCGAATCCAGTGTTCGCGGGTCGAATGGTATTTGCCGGACTAGAAGCGAGCAGGGGCGTGCTGAAAGGACTGTACAAATTCCGTTTCACGACGGAGCGCGGGGAAGGTTCGGGCGTGATGTTCGCGACCGCGGGCGGCAGGCTCTATGGCGGCGATTCCGGCTCTTCCTTTGTCGGCAGCTTCACCGAGGCTGATGGCATCGTCTCTTGCGAGGTGACGATGTCCCGCCATTATCACGATCCCAGATACGTGCCGATGTTCGAGGTCGAACATGCCGTGATGAACTTCACGGGCAAGCCTCGCGGCGAGGGAATTCACTTCGAGGGCGGCAGCGCGGCCTTGCCCGGCGTCCATTTCACGACCGTTCTGACCCCGATCGATGTTACCGACGCGCCGGCGCCTGGTGAAGTCGGGCCTGACGCGATCGGCAACGGACTGTATTCGATCCACATTCGCATGCTGGACGGCATCGATGCCGGCAATACCGGCGTCATGATGCTGCGCGACGGCCGCATCCGCGGCGGCGACGCGTTCTTCGATTATATCGGCGCGTATTCGGCGGCGAACGGCAAATGGAAAGGCGAACTCGTCAACCGCGAACATACGCCGGCCATAAGCGAGCGGCCGATATTCGGCGGCCATGAAGTCGGCATCGGCTTTTCCGGCACCTACGACGCCGATGGCGCCGAAGGCGAAGCCACCGCACTCGCGGGCAAGCGCAGCATCCGCTTCAAGGCGGTGCTGCGGAAGTTGGTGGATGTCGAAGACTAGCCGATTAGCCGATCGTAGTCAGCGTGAGAGCCTATCCAGAACCAAACATAGACATCGTCGACTTCAACAGCCAAGACACGATACCGCAGTCCGACACGGGCAGACCAATACCGACCGACTCTTTTGAATTGGAGCGAAGGATGGCGCGGATCGCGCTTGAGCAACGCAAAGTTGGCATCAGCCAACTTCTGGATCGGGGAAGGCAATGTTCGGTAAGCGTCCCAAAACCTTGGCGATGCTGAGTGTTTCACAAGTCCCGGGATTTGCCGGCGCGATATGCCGCAACGGCCTCCTCTGCAAAGGCGTCGAGCTTGCCGGCGTGCGCATCACGTTCGATGGCTGCGTCGAATCGATCGGCGTCAAACGCTTCAAACCAGGCACGAAACCTCGCTAATTCTCGAGGCGGCAGTTGCTCGACGGCCTTTTCAATGTCTTCGGCTGTTGTCATTTCAACAATATAACACCCCCGAAGCGCAGCGCAAAGCCGTGCGACTGAATGGCTGGAGATGCGATCTAAACCCTCCCGTTCACCGGCAGCAGCGCGCCGGTGATGGCGCTCGCCGCGTCGCTGGCGAGGAACAGGATCACCTCGGCCAATTCCTTCGGCGCCACCCATTTGGCGAAATCGGCTTTGGGCATGCTGGCGCGGTTGGCTGCGGTGTCGATAATCGACGGCAGCACGGCGTTGACGGTGATCTTGCCCTTCAGTTCGGCGGCAAGCGCCTCGGTGAGGCGATGCACGCCGGCCTTGGAGGCAGCGTAGGCGCCCATGCCGGCACCTGCCTGCAGCGCGCCCATTGCGCCGACATTGACGATGCGCCCGGCACCCGATGCGACGAGATGCGGGATCGCCGTGCGCGATGCGTTCAGCGCGGTCATGACGTTGAGCGCGTACATCCGCTGCCATGTCCTGGGATCGCCATCCGCCACCGTTTCGAAGGCGAAGCCGCCGGCGATGTTGATCAGCGCATCGAGCTTGCCGAAATGCGATGCGGCGGTGTCGATGGCTTTCCTGGCTTGCGCCGCGTCGGTGAGATCGACGCCGCCAAGTTCGAACAGATCGGCTGTTGCCGGCGCTTGCGTCGGGGCGTGATCGACGCTCGCAATCCTGGCGCCGCGCGCCAGCGCCTCGTCGACGACGACGCTGCCAAGTGCGCCGAGAGCCCCCGTCACCACAATGACCTTTCCGTCCATGATGGCCTCCGTACGCCGAGGAAACAGGGGGATCGCAGCCTAGCGCCGAGAGCTTTTCATTTGCAATGCGGCTAATTTCAGTATCCAAATACGAGCACGCGACCAATCGCTCCCGCGGAGGATGTCACATGCCCGACGCGACCAGGCCCTGCGAGACGCATCCCGATCTCGTCAGCTTCAAATACCCGCTGCGGTATTTCAAGGAAGCTCTCAGGTACAGGCGAAAGGTCAAGATCGTCGCAATTGGATCGTCCTCGACGGCGGGCGTCCTGCCGGTCTTGCCTTATCCGCCCCGGTTGGAGTTGCTCCTGCGGAACAAATTCAATTTCTACGGCCGGATGATCGACGTGCTCAATCGCGGGATCAAGGGACAGGAGTCTCCGGAGGAATTATCGCGCCTCGAGACCGATGTGATCGATGAAACACCGGCGCTGGTCATCTGGCAGGTCGGCACCAACGCCGTATATCGGAGCGCCAGCTATAATCCGGATGAAGTGGGAGAGGCGATCACGGTCGGTCTTGATTGGCTGGCCGGCTTGCAGATGGATGTGGTGCTGATGGACCTGCAATATACGCAAGTGATGGTTGACCAAGCCCACCTTGAGCAGTCCAACGCGATGGTGAAGCGGATAACGGCCATTGGAGAGAAGGCCGGGGTCAACGTCTTCCGCCGCTTCGCGCTGATGAAGCGCTGGGTCGACGACGGCATTCCGATCCTCGATCTGGACGATGGAGAAAACTCCCACCTTCATACCGGCGAATGGGCGACCAATTGCATCACGCATGCCCTTTCCGACGCGATCGAGCGGGCGGTCGAAATGGACGGCGTCACGTAAGACTACGGTACGAGGCAAATCGATAAAATTTGCCGGAGTTCTGTAAGCCGTTTGCAGACTCCGTTCGCTAGAACCGGACACCAACAAAAGGCAGGGGAATTTGTCATGGGTTTGGTAGATCACGGTTTACCGCTTGTTCAGCTTAAGGAGCAGCGGCGCGACCTGGTCGTAGCGCTGCAAAATCGCAGCGGTCCGGTCTCGAGCTGGGAATTGATGCAGATCGCCGCGATCCAGCAGGCGATCTCGGCGTTCGAGGACGTCATCGCCGATCTCGATGCCGAAATGGAAATGGAAGCGGCGGCCTGAGCCGATAGGCGCGGCCTTCCGCAACTGCCACGGCCCGCTTTACGGCCCGTGCGCGGGGAGTAAGGTCGCGGTATGCGTCGCGCTCTGGTCTTTCCACTCGTTCTCCTCGCGTTGCATGTGCAGCAGGCGACGGCCGTGCATGCCCAGGCCTGCGTCGCCGATCAACATGGCGGGCTTGTCTGCGGCGAGGGCAAGGCCGCGATGCGTGTCGTCGCCGACACCATTTCGCCCGCGAAGGATTACGCGTTCGCCTGGCGCAGCGCGCAGGGCCTGCCGTCAGGCAGCGATATTCCCGACGATATCGAAAACGTCCTGATCCGCATCAGCGATGGCGCGGTGCTTGCCAAGCTCGCCGGCAAGTATTGGGCGACGGGCGCGATGCGCGCGAACCGCTACGAATTGATTGCCGCCTGGTCGCCGGACAGCCGATCCGTCATCGAGGTTGCGAACAGCCGCTGGGAAAGCGATTCCTTTGCCTACTACCGGATTGATGGTGGGACGGCGACGAAGCTCGATCTGCGTGCGCTGGTCGAGCCTGTCATGACGGCCAGGCTGCCGCCGCGAAATCGCCAGGGTAATTCCTTCCGCGTGAGGACGGATCAGCCGGTGACGCTCGATGCGCGCGGCCGCCTACGCTTTACCGCGATGCTCCATGTGCCCAAGAGCGAAACCAGCAACGACTACAAGGTACACGTCAACGTCCGGACGACAGGCGGCAAGCCGTCCGCGCAGGTCGTGTCGATGCGGCGGGTGAAGGCGGATTAGGGTGCGTACTCATCATTTCGGTCCGTGTCAGCTCTGCTTCTAAAGCGACGTGGCAGCGCGTCGTTGCGAATGCCGCGGACTTCGTCGCATACTGCGCCCCCTGAGTGTGAGGGTAGCCCGTCCGAGGTATTCAGCTGTTCACCAAGGCACTGTATTCTGCCTGTAGGGCTTGCCGGAGAAGCGGAGCGGTATTCCCGAGTTTAGGATTGTCGGGTTGGCGGAAGTACCCAGCCTTGGCGATCCGAGAGAGGAGCCCCGGCGCGCGCAGCGTCGGGGCTCTCTTTCTGCGTTGTCAGCCTTGCAGATAGCGCGCTTCGAGATGGGCGCGCTCGGCTTCGCCGAGACCGAGGCCCTCTCGGAGATAGGTCTCGAGATCGCCGTAGTCGGCGTCGATGGCCTCGAACGCGGCGGCGAGGAACGAGGCCTGCACCGAACCAAGCACCTGCCTGATGTCGTCAGGCAGGTCGGTGCTGTGATTGGGATCTCGCCGGTAGAAGCGGTTGGTCAGGAGATAGTCTTCCGAAATGATGTCCTCGGAAACGCCGAGCGCATGCAGGATCAGCGCGCAGGCAAAGCCGGTGCGATCCTTGCCGGCGGTACAATGGATCACCAGCGGCGCGCGGTCTTCCAGCAAATGCGCAAACAGCGCCCGGTAGTGCCGCGTGTTCTTCTGTACGTAGCTGCGGTAGGAGTCGCGCATCACCTCGACGGCGTGGTCCGTCGACAGCGGTGTGCCGGCAGCCACGATCGCGCGCAGCGCCGCGACCACCGTGGGTTCGACCGGCAGCGAGTGGACGGTGATTTCCGGCATGCCGCACAGGGCGGCGGTGCGCTCCTCGGTGCCGCGAAAATCGAACGCGCTGCGCACGCCGAGCTCCCGCAGCACGGAGACATCGTCACCGGTGAGATGACCGAGATGGTTGGAGCGAAAAATCTGCCGCCAGCGCACGGTCCGGCCGTCGCTGGTGGGATAGCCGCCGAGGTCGCGGAAATTGCTGGCGCCGGAGAGGTTGAGATGGCGGGCAGGAGAATCTGACATCAATGCAGCAGGGGTTCGAACGGAGAATATGGAACGGATCGGGTGTCGTTCCGGCCCGTCTCGTCTATACTGAACTCTCACGGGGGCGAAACATGAATCGGCGGAACATCACGATTTTTGGCGCGGCGCTGGGCCTCGCCGCGGTTGCAGTTACGGCATCGCCGGCGTCGGCGCAGTCCAGCTTCCGGAACTATCGTTGCACCGACGGATCGCAATTCATGGTCGGATTTTTCCAGTACGACAAACGCGCCCATCTGCAACTGGACGGCAAGGCGGTGACGCTGCCGAGGCGTTGGACCCTTTCGGGCTCGCGTTATCAGGGGAAGGGCGTGACCTTACGGATCACCAAGGCCGGGGTTACCACGCTCAAGCACGCCAGACGGCGGACCACGACGTGCGAGCAGACATGAAAAAGGGCCGAAACGATTTCGTTCCGACCCTTTTCTAGTTCTCCGTCCGCGCCGCGTTTGCCGGGCGCATCTCTGCCAAACACCTCCCAGGCATCAGTGATCCCGCTCGGTCTGGGCGTCCTGGATCGCCGCGGCGTGGTACCAGCTATCGCAGCAGTCAGCGAGGTTGACCGGCTGGGCAGCGGCAAACTCGGTCACGGCTTTGGTCTCGCCATAGCGACGTCCGCCGAGAGCCGCCCGGCCCCCGGTGGGGAATTGGTAAATCTTGGCGGTCCCCTGATTCAAACCCGTAGTCATCATCGCAAGTCTCCTTATGTCGAAGCGCGAGCCTCCATGCTGCATGCTGCGCCCGACTCGTTCTTGACTGGTTACGTGAGTCGATATTGTCGGTGCCCCGGGCGGGTGCAAGTGATCAAGAGAGCGGCAGCTTTTGTCTATTTCGTAGGCAGTTTCGGCGCTGCTTCCTGCGAGGCAGCCATCGCGTGACCAACGCGTGGGCCGACGGGATGGTTGCTCGGGGAGGCCGGCTGCCCGCACAAGGACTTCGAAAGGGTGCCACAGCTTTAAGCGTCTAGCGGCGGACAGGCGGAAATGCCGGAGAAATGGGCTGGATTCACTGTGCAGGAGAGCCGCCGAAGCGCCGGATTTGCAGGCCCGCCGCGCTTCTATGTCGCAGCTTTTATTTTAGGCCGCTGCCGGCAAGCCCTGTGGATGACTGATGCCGCACTGCAGCGATTGGCACGTTCCATGCTTAGGGGGACGTGGCCTACGTGGCCGGGTACACGTATGCGGAAAGACCTCCGGGGGCTGGGCGTCACACCTCAGATTTCAAGCGTCGGTCTTCCGCATTTCACAGAAGCAACTCAAGAGAGGCTCAATGACCAAGTACAAGCTCGAGTATATTTGGCTCGACGGCTATACGCCGACGCCGAGTTTGCGCGGCAAAACGCAGATCAAGGAATTCGACAAGTTCCCGACGCTGGAACAGCTTCCGCTCTGGGGTTTTGACGGTTCGTCCACCATGCAGGCCGAAGGCCACAGCTCCGATTGCGTGCTGAAGCCGGTCGCGGTCTATCCGGATGCCGCGCGTGAAAACGGCGCGCTGGTGATGTGCGAAGTCATGATGCCCGATGGCAAGACCCCGCACCCGTCGAACAAGCGTGCGACCATCCTCGACGATGAAGGCGCCTGGTTCGGCTTCGAGCAGGAATATTTCTTCTACAAGGACGGCCGTCCGCTCGGCTTCCCCTCGGACGGTTATCCGGCGCCGCAGGGCCCGTACTACACCGGCGTCGGCTATTCGAACGTCGGCAGCGTTGCCCGCAAGATCGTGGAAGAGCACCTCAACCTCTGCCTCGCCGCGGGCATCAACCACGAAGGCATCAACGCTGAGGTGGCGAAGGGCCAGTGGGAATTCCAGATCTTCGGCAAGGGCTCCAAGACCGCTGCCGACCAGATGTGGATGGCCCGCTACCTGATGCTGCGCCTCACCGAGAGCTACGGCATTGATATCGAATTCCACTGCAAGCCGCTCGGCGATACCGACTGGAACGGCTCGGGCATGCACGCCAACTTCTCGACCAAGTACATGCGCGAAGTCGGCGGCAAGGAATACTTCGAGAAGCTGATGGGTGCCTTTGAGAAGAATCTCATGGACCACATTGCCGTCTACGGGCCGGACAATGACAAGCGCCTGACCGGCAAGCACGAGACCGCGCCCTGGAACAAGTTCAGCTACGGCGTGGCCGACCGCGGTGCCTCGATCCGCGTTCCGCACTCCTTCATCAACAACGGATACAAGGGCTATCTGGAAGACCGCCGCCCGAACTCCCAGGGCGACCCCTACCAGATCGCTTCGCAGATCCTGAAGACCATCGCGGAAGTCCCGACCGGCGCCAAGGCGGCCGCGGCTTAAGAACTGACGATACGTCCCGGTAACACCGGGGGGCAAAAGCTGATCCGCCAAAGCGAAACCGCCTTGGCGGATCTTTGCGTTTTTATGACACGGCGTCTTGATGGGGTTGAATTGGAGCCGGCCGTTCAAGGCCGTTCCCCTGGGTTATTAACCGCGCTAGACAACGGACCGTGAGCTTGCCGGGGACACGGCATTGTTTGAGGGATTTTACAAGGTCAGGTTTCAGCTTGGCGCTTCGGTCGGCCGCAGCGTGATGTATGCGCGCGACGGCAGGATGCTGGGCGGCAATTCCGCCTTCGCCCATATCGGCACCTACGAAAAGCAGGACGACGGTGTCGACGTCGTGATTCAGACGGTGCGCCACAACCCGGACCCGAACTATCGCGCGATGGCCGGCACCGACGATGCCACGCTGCTGGCGAAGGGCAGGGCGGACGGAAACCTCTACCGCTTTGAAGGGGGCTTGAAGGAATTACCGGGCGTGGCGTTCCATTCGGTGATGACGCCGATCGAGCAGGACGCCATACCGATCGCTGGCGGTGTCGGCCAGAGAGGTATCGTCAACGGTCTTTATTCCATCCACGTGCGTCTGCTCGACGGCGTCGAGGGCGGCCTCACCGGCGTGATGCTGCTCAACGAGGGCCGCATCCTCGGCGGCGATGCGTCCTTCTATTATGTCGGTAGCTACACCTCGGAGAACGGGCGCTGGAAGGGCCAGATCCTCAATCAGGAGCATACGCCCGCCATGGGCGAGAACCCGATCTTCGGCGGCCATGAAGTCGGCATCGGCTTTTCCGGCACCTGCGACGAGGAAGGCGCGCTGCTGGAAGCGACTGCGCTCGCCGGCAAGCGCAGCCTTCGTATGACCGCGGTGCTGAAGCTGATGCGGCGGGTGTAGCGGCCGATGAGCGATGCCATCCGCGTGCTCTCGACGCTGGCGTTGAAGGGTGCCGTTCACAGCCTGGCCGGCCAGTATCAGGCGGCAGGCGGCGCGCGCATCGATGCCGATTTCGCGCCGACATTGGCGCTGCTGGACCGGTTGCGCGCGGGCGAAGCCGCCGATGTCGTGATCCTGACCCGCGAGGGGCTCGACGAGGTCGCCCGCGAGGGTCGGGTGGCCGCGGATAGCTGCGTGGATCTGGCCCGCTCGTGGGTCGGCATCGCCGTGAAGGCTGGGGCGGCCCATCCCGATATCGCGACCGAGGCGGCGTTGCGCGCGACGTTGCTCGGCGCGCGCGTCGCCTATTCGCGGCTTGGCGCCAGCGGCATCCTGTTCGCAAAGCTGATCGAGCGGCTCGGCATTGCCGCCGACATCAACGCCCGCGCGATCATCATCCCGCAAGGCTTCACCGCCGAGCGGCTCGTAACCGGCGAGGCCGATCTCGCGGTCCAGCAGATCAGCGAATTGAAGCAGGTCGGCGGCATCGAGGTGGTCGGGCCCATTCCGCGCGAACTGCAGACGCCTGCGGTGTTTTCGGCGGGACGGATGGCGACGAGGCAGAAAGCAGGCGAGGCGGATCGGTTGCTGCGCTATCTCGCTTCGCCCGATGTCGCGCCGCTGTTGCGCGAGAGCGGGCTGGAGCCTTGAATTTGGCGGCCCGTCGAAGCAACCTGCGGATCATGAAGCGGACGTTCCGAAGCCTGCTGATCGTGACCATTGCCGGGGCCGTCGCGCCGACGCCCTTGGCCGCGCAATCGGCCGACCTTGTGCTGTGCGACCGCGTGGCTGCCGATCCCGCGGATCCAGACAAGCCGGCCGATGCGAAAGGCGTGGCCGATATTGCAGCCTCTGACATCGCCACGGCCATCAAGTTTTGCAGAAACGCCGCGAACGCGTCGCGGCGCGCGATGTACCAGCTCGGGCGGGCCTACGCTGCCAACCGACAGACGGCGGAAGCGATGGCGGCTTGGCGCAAGGCGGCCGACAAGGGCTCGACCTCGGCGATGGTCGAACTCGGCGTGCTCTATGGAACAGGTGCCGGCGTCACGCGGGATGAGGCGCAAGCGCGAAAACTGTTCGAGCGCGCGGCGCAAGCCGGCAATCCGCGGGGAATCAGCAATCTCGCAGCGCTCGGCGGCGGCGCGTCATCCGATCCGGCGCGTGCGCGCGAATTGCTGTCGAAGGGCGCCGAGACTAACGCCGAGGCGCAGTATCAGCTCGGCATGATGCTTGCGGAAGGCAATGGCGGGACCAAAGACGATGCTGCCGCCCGTGCGCTGTTCGAGAAGGCGGCGGCGCAAAATCATCCCGGCGCACTGGAGCGAATGGGAGCGTTCGCGCAGGAAGGGCGCGGCGGACCAAAGGATGCGGAGGCCGCCAAGGCCTATTATCAGCGTGCCGCCGCACTCGGCGACGAGGATGCGAAGAGGGCGCTGGAGCGGCTGCGCTGTCCCTATGCGATCAAGGATAAACGCGGAAACGTGGTCACCAATCTGTGCTTCTGAGCCGCTGGCGCTTACTCCCGGATCAGCACGACACCGGCGATCAACAGCACCGCGCCCGCGAGCCGCGCGGCACTGAGGGGATGCGGCGTCAACCCGAACGCGCCGAAATGATCAAGCGTCACCGCGGCCAGCACCTGGCCGGCAATGACAAGCGCAAACAGCGTTGCGGCGCCGAGCGAAGGTAGCAACAGGATCGCCAGCAGGATGAAGGCGCCGCCGAACACGCCGCCGGACCACGCATACCAGGGCACATCGGCCATGGTTTTCCGGGACGGCACGCGCTCGCCGAGCGCGATCACCGCGACGATCATGGTGAGGAGGCCGCCGGCATAGCTAACCAGTCCCGCCCAGGCCGGCGAGCCCAGCGCGATGCGCAGGCTGCCATTGAGCGCCTGCTGGGTCACGACGCTGACGCCGGCACCGAGCGCGAGGACATAGAAGAAGATATGCTGCACGAGGCCCCCCAAACATTCCCTGCCGGGCAGAGCGATCCGGCGTTGTAAGGCAGGCCCGAGACAACGCGAATAGCCAGTCCGGAACAAGAGGGCCGCAGCGCAATTGTTGCGAACGGGGGCTCGCCAATAAGCGGTGCTGGCCATGATCCGAAAGCTGCAGTCAGGCGAATACCGGCTCTATTCCCGCAAAATCAATCCGAAAACGGGCAAGCGCCGTAACCTTGGAACCTTCAAATCGCGCGCGGCGGCCGAAAAGCACGAACGGGCCGTACAATATTTCAAGCGGCACTGAACCTGCGTTAAATCGCGGCTGGCACCTCGCCTGAGGCGGTGCTAAGCCCCCGCCAGACATTTTCGATATCAGGACATTTTCCGTTGCTGAACGGGCTTTACAAGGTTGAGTACGGCGTGAACGACGCGTTCGGCCGCAGCATCATGTGCATGCACAATGGCAAGCTATTGGGCGGCAATTCCGCTTTTGCCCACCTTGGCACCTATCAGGAAATCGGTGGGGAGATCGTCGGCGAGGTCATCACCCAGCGCCACAATGACGATCCCCACTACAAGCCGCTGATGGACACCGACGTCGCCGCCATCAGCGTGCGAGGCAAGCTGAAGGGCAACAATATTCGTTTTGAAGGCAGCGCCGCGCCGCGGCCGGGCGCCTTGTTCTGGGCCAACCTGACGCGGCTCGACGACGAGGCTCTGCCCCCGGTCGGCAACGTGGGGCCGGGCGGTATTACCAACGGCCTCTATTCCCTGCAGCTCCGCGCGCTCGACGGTGTCGAGGCGGGCCTGTCGGGTGTGATGCTGCTGCTGGACGGCCGCATCCTCGGCGGCGATGCTTTCTTTTATTACCTCGGCTCCTACGCTTCGGCCGATGGCCGCTGGAAGGGCGAGATCCTCAACCAGGAGCACACGCCGGCGAAGGGCGAAAACCCCGTATTCGGCGGCCATGAGGTGGGCATCGGTTTTACCGGTACCTGCGACGAAGCGGGGGCTGAACTCGAAGCCATTGCGTTGGCCGGCAAGCGCAGCCTGCGGCTGGCCGCGACGCTGAAGCTGATGCGGCCGGTCTAGATCCGCTTGCGGCGCGCGAAAAACCAGACAGTGAGGACAACCGGCGCGCCAAGTGCGAGCCAGGAAAAATAGCGGCCGGGGCCTTCGTACAACAGCGCGCTCAGCAATCCTGCGACCGACAGCACGCCGATCAAAAGCGGACCGCCATACACCGTCCGCCAATTGCCGCTGGATCGTGGTTTGCGTGCGTCGATCATCGCGCCGGCTGTAGCGAAGGCTGTCCCGCGATCGCGTGGCTGCGATGCTTGCGGCGCTTGACGACCCATAGATACAGCCCGCTGGCGATGACGACGATGGTCATGATGTCGAGCAACGCCCAGATAATCTTGAGCGGCATGCCGCCGTAGTCGCCGAAGTGCAGCGGTTGCGAGACCAGCAGCGCCTTGAGGTAGACGGGAAGGTCGCGCGCGTCGGAGACTTCGCCGGTTTCTCCATCGAGCAGCACCGGCTTGAGCAGGCGCGAGGTCAACGGCGTGTCGCCGCGCATGAAGACCGCGAAATGGTGCGAACTCGTGAACGGCGTGCCCGGAAAGGCGATGAAGGAAACATTCATGCCGGGCGCGACCGTGCGCGCATTCGCGAGCGTCGTATCAAGCGAGGCCAGATGCACCGGCGGTGGCTTGCCGGCGTATGGCTTGACCATTTCGGTGAGTTCGTTGGCTTTCCACTGGCCCAGCATCACTTCTGCAAGCGTGTTGATGACGCCGGTGGCGCCGACCACCAGGGCCCAGGCGATGGTCACCGCGCCCAACAGATTGTGCCAGTCGAACCAGGCGATGCGGCGCGATTTGTCCCTCAGCGTGCCGAAGCTCAGGCGGCGCGTAAACGGCCAGTACAGCACCACGCCGGAGACGATCGCGACCAGGAACAGGAATCCCATCGCGCCGAGGAACAGCTTGCCGGGCTGGCCCGCAAACATATCGACGTGGAGCTTGAGGAAGATCAGCATCGGACCGCCGCCGACCGGGCCGAGCGGCTTGGCGGTGTGGGCATCGTACGCTCTGAGAGTCGCCGCATCCGGATCGCCATCGACCTTGCTGTTGGTGAACGCGATCACATTGTTCGGTTCGTCCTTGTCCCACGAGATATATTGCAGGACACGGCCGGGATCATGCGCCAGCGCGGTGCGGGCGATCTCGTCGATGCTCCGCTTCACCGCGCCCGGCTGGGCGATCTCGGGCTTTGGATCGTAGCCGAGCAGCTCATCGATCTCGTGATGGAAGATCAGCGGCAGGCCGGTGATGCACAACAGCAGCAGGAACAGCGTCGATATCAGGCTGCTCCAGGTGTGGACCACCGACCAGATGCGAACAGTTCTGGCTTTCAGTGCAGCCTCCCTTCGATCGCTCCTACCACTTGTAGGCAAGGCTTGCCGTCACCCGGCGCCGATCGCCATAGAAGCAGGCCGTTTCCGATGCGCAACTGGCTACGTACGTTTTGTCGGCGATGTTGATGACGTTGAGCGCGGCGCGCCAGTTTTGCCATTCGTAATGGATCGTCGCGTCACCAAGGACAACCGAGGGAACCACCAACGTGTTCGCGTTATCGGCGAAGGACTTGCCCACGTAGCGCACGCCGCCACCAAAGCCAAAGCCTCGCAACGGCCCCTCCTGGAACGTGTAGTCAGCCCAGAGGGATCCTATTTGCTGTGGCGTGTTGGTCGGTGTCAGCCCGATCAGGGCCGGATTTTTGTCCTTGCTGTTAAAGAGATCGTAGGTGGTGAAGGCGCCTACCATTTTCAGGCCGGGTGCGACATTGGCCACGGCCTCCAGTTCGAGACCGCGCGATGTGACCTCACCGGTCTGGTTCTGCAGGTTCGGCGGCGTGCTGTTCGGGTCCGTCGTAAGGACGTTTCGTCGCTTCAGATCGAACACGGCAATACCGAAATGACCGTTGAAGCCATTAGGCTGAAACTTCAATCCGATCTCGGCCTGTTCGCCGGTTTCGGGTCGGAGCAGTTGGTTCGAAGCGTTGAGGCCGATGATCGGGTTATAGCTTGTCGCGTAGGCGACATACGGCGCCAGCCCGTTGGCGAAATTGTAGATCAGGCCGGCACGGCCACTAAACTTGCTGTCCTCGCTGATCAGCGTGGCGCCCGTGGGACGATCGCCCTGGCTGGTCGATACCCAGTCATTGCGGCCGCTCAACACCAGCGTAAAGCCGCCAAATTTGATCTGGTCTTGAATGTAGGTGCCGAGCTGATTTTGAGTCAGGAGGAAATTACGGAACGGCGCGTCCGTGAACGGAATGTCGCCGACGCCGTAAACCGGATTGAACACGTTGATCGAGGGCACGCCGCCAAAGGCGAAGTTCTGATAGTCGTCGATCCGATAGGTGGTCAGATCGAGGCCGAACAGCATCGTGTGCTGCACCGGACCAGTGTTGAAACGATACTCCAACTGGTTGTCCAGATTGCCTTGGTTGGCGGTGTTTTTCGCGTACCAATTGTAACGCGCCATGTCGCCGGCGGCGAGGTTGGTATAGCCGTTCCCGATCAAGCCGCGATAGGTGATGTCAACGTGGGCGTAGCGGGCATTCTGCCGGAATGTGACGCTGTCAGAGACGTTGCGCTCGAACTGATAGCCGATCATCTCCTGTTCGCGCTTGAACGTATCGACGCTCGGATCGCCGACGAACAATTTCGTCGGGATGCGTCCAAACGGTGCGTCGATTACCGTACCGGTATAGGGCAGGAAGTTAATGCCACGCGTATCCGTCTTCGATGCTGACGCCAGCACCGTGAAAGTCGTGTCCGCGTCCGGCTTGTAGGTGACGGACGGCGCGATGAAGTAGTTATTGTTGGGCGTGAAATCGACCTGGGTGCCGCCGTTCTGCACTTGGCCCACCACACGATAGAACAGTTTCCCATTCTCCGGTTGCGTCGCAATCGGGCCGCCGAAATCGAACGACAGATAGGCGTTGCCGAAATTATTGACGCCGGTCTCGAGATAGCGGATCGGCTCCACCGGGGGCGTCTTGCTGACCGCGTTGACGATGCCGCTGGGGCTGGAACCGCCATACAGCACGGCGGAGGGACCGCGCAGCACCTCGACGCGGGCAAGATTGAACGGTTGCAGCTTCCAACTTGCATAGGATGTGTAGAAGAGTCGGAGTCCATCGAGGAAGAGACCGACATCGTCCGACTTGAAACCGCGGATCAGGAACCAGTCGTTACGTGTATCGGCGCCGAATGTCCCGGCGACAACGCCCGGCGTGTAGCGCAGAATCTCGTCGAACTTGCCGGGCTTCTGGTCGCGAATCTGCTCGCTGCCGATCACCGAGAGCGATTGCGGTGTCTCCATGATCGGCGTGTTGGTCTTGGTGCCCGCCATCGAGCGGCCTGCGACGTAGCCCTGGACGTCGCCGCGCGGGTTTTCGACGAAGCCGACGCCACGCTGCGGCTGCGGCCGGTTGGTTCGCGCTGCCTGCGTTGCGCTCCGCGTCTGCCGCCGCTCCGGCGTTGCAACGCGCCGGCGCGCCTCCGGCGCTCCCACCTCCACTGGGGGCAACGACTGTGCCCCGGATTGCTGCGAAGAGCTTGACTGCGCGAAGGAAGCCTGTGGCCACAACGCCAATACGGATACGGTCGCCAACGCGGCGACCTGCAACAAATCACGAGACTTCAAAGTTTCACCCCAACCTGCGAGTACTTTGTCGCGCCTTCCCCTGGTTCAGCAGCGCAACACTTCGACGCATACGCGAGGGCGTTCGATTCCTCTAATGGAAAGGTTCTTAGAAGCACTCTTAGAAGACTTCTAGAAATTGATCTGTATGCTGTCGATTTGCCATCGACACTCAAAAGCTGTGGCGCGGGAATATTCAGCAATCGTCGCTGCCTCCCCATCAGGCTAGTTCCCCAACGCGATACGAACTCCCAGATTGAAGTCAGACGATCCAGGAGTTCTCGCCATGACTGACCCAACCGCACGAATCCTTCCCTCGTTATCCTCAGCCCTTGCCGACATGGTCGCCCGGACAAAATCCGCGATCGTCTCGGTGCATTCCCATCGCTCGCGAGCCACCGGCTTTATCTGGAAGCCCGGCTTGATCGTGACGGCCGATGAGCCCCTGGCCGATGAAGGCGAAGTCTCGATCAGGTTTCCCGACGGATCGGAACGGCCTGCGAGCATCGCGGGACGCGATCATACGACCGACATTGCGCTACTGCGCTTCGATGCCGGGAATAGTACGCCGGTCGCACTTTCACCCATCGTCCCGGATCTCGGTTCGCTAGCGGTCGTCATCGCGGCCGAGCAGGGCGTTACAACGGCGGCGCTGGGAATGATATCGCTGGTCGGCAGCCGCTGGCGTAGCATGCGGGGTGGGGAGATCGACGCAAGGATCGAACTGGACGTGCGACTGCGGCGTAGTCATGAGGGCGGCCTTGTCCTCAATGCCTCCGGCGAAGCGATCGGCATGGCTGTCCAGGGTGTGCGACGCATACTCGTGATTCCGAGTGCCACCATCGACCGGATCGCCGCGAGGCTTGAAATTCATGGCCGGATTGCACGTGGCTATCTCGGCCTTGGATTGCAGCCGGTCGAACTCGACGACGGGCTCGGCGCGATGGTGATGAGTGTCGATAGGGCAGGTCCTGCGGCTGCCGCCGGCATTCGGCAGGGCGACATCATCGTTGGGTGGAACAACGAAAAGCTCTCGGGCGTCCGATCACTGCTGCGGTCCCTCGGCCCCGACAGTATCGGCTCGGTCGTCGACGTCGCGATCAGGCGCGCCGGCGAGGCGGTTCAGGTCCGGCTCACGATTGGCGAAAGGCCAGAAGCATGAACGGCGCGGCGTCGCCGGTGATTGTGGTCGCTATTGAGATCGCAGATGCGGCATTGGTGGACCGGCTCGCATCGCTGCTCAGCGGCGTAGCCGGCATTCGCCTGGCGGCACCGGGAGAAGAAGCGACGGTCGCGCTCGTGTCACGCGACCGCGCGGCCGTCACTGAGCATGCCGAGATCGATCTTACGCCCCGCGAGCGCGACGTGCTCCTGCTGTTGGCTGAGGGCGCATCGAACAAGGCGATTGCGCGACGGCTCGGAATATCCGTTCACACCGCAAAATTCCATGTCGGTTCGCTGCTGGAGAAGCTCGACGCCACCGGCCGTACCGACGCGGTCACGCACGCGGCGCGGCTTGGTGTGATCAACCTGTGACCGCACGGCCTGCCGGCAGGCGCGCTCATTCTCCCTTAGCCGCGGCCTTTGTTCGCCGCGTGGTCTTTCAGTTGCTCGGTCTGGGTCCATTTGCTGTCCTGACCGCGCTCTCGCGAATGCTCAGCCTTGTCGCGGTTTGAGAGCACCATGTTCTCGCCGATGAGTTCATCCTGCACGTCGGTCATGGCGCCGGTCCCGGCGCCTTTGCCTTTTGACCCGGGTCCGAGATGCTTGCCGTCGCCGTGCGCTCCACGTGTCATGTTGGTCTATCCCTGTGGCTTCTGGGGTTTATGACCCGATTGCCCCGGATGATTGTGCTTGTTGTGCTGGCTTTCCTGATTGAGGCCGCCCCGGCTCACCGCAAACTCCGATTGACGGCCGTCGCGCTTTGCAATTTTTGCGCCGCCATCGCGCTGGGTTCGCGCAATCTCTTCCTCAACCAGCCTCTCATCGGGGACATCAGGCTTTCTTTCCAGCATGCGCAGTTGTTGCTCATGCGTCTTCTTTCCCTGCAGCGTTGTTTTTCGTGGGCCGCAATCCCGATCGTTTTGCGGCGGCCCGCGCCGCCGGTTGCGAACCTCTGCCTTGTCGATGCCGCCTTGCGGATTGGTGTCGTTCTCGATGTCGCCCTCGAAGGTGTTGGCGCCCGCGAACTCCTCCAGTTCATCCGGCGTTACCTGCGCCATCGCGGCGCCCTTCGAACCGCCGATCAGCGGATTGCGATGCAGATCGGCGTTGGTTGGCCTGTTCAGTTTGACGTGCTTGGTGCTCATGACGCGTCCCTCGATGCGGGATGGGTGCCGCCGCCCTTTCGTTCCGGCTCATGCGTGTGGTGAGTGTCATGCTCGCCGCCGCCGCCGGACACCTTGCTGTGCCGGCGCTGCGGATCGTCGGCCGGCGGCTTCTTGATGTGAAGCGGATCTTTGGCGTTCTCATGGGAAGCGCCCGGGCCGCCTTGGCGAATGCTTGCCGGGGTCTTGGTTGAAGTCGACATGGTGCGCACTCCAGACTAGCGATCCTGCTGATGGCCTTGATGGGTGGTATTCTGTGCTGTGTTGCCCTGCTGGCCCTGCTGCTCGGGATTTTCGGTACGGCCTCGGTCCTTCCGGGCCTGATGGGCATTGCCGGACTTGGGATCGCCGGTACCCTTGTGGCTTTGGTTGTCCTGCGGCACCGGAGGGGGTCTGGTCATTGATGGCTCCCGTTGTTGGTCGGCCTATGTTGCGAGGTCAACGCGCGGCGAACCACAAGGGTTTCTCGCCGGTTTCCGGGAACCGCGATCACATCCGTATGGGAACGACAGTGGCACGAATTTCGGAAAGCCAAGCGCGCTGCATCGCCGGACCATCGGGTTTCACGGAACTTGAAGGTCCGGCTGCGATGTCCTAAGCAGCGGCCGCAACGATTTCCTCCTTTCAGGCCCCAATGATCCGTCTCGATAACGTCAGCAAGCAAGTCGGCCACCAGATCCTCTTCATCGAAGCTTCGGCAGCCCTGCAGAAGGGCGAGAAGATCGGTCTCGTTGGCCCGAACGGTGCGGGCAAGACCACGCTTTTCCGGATGATTTCGGGCCAGGAACTGCCCGATGAAGGCCAGGTCTCCCTCGATCGCGGCATTACCATCGGCTATTTCAGCCAGGACGTCGGCGAGATGTCGGGCCGCAGTGCCGTCGCCGAGGTCATGGACGGCGCCGGCCCTGTTAGCGTCGTGGCAGCCGAGTTAAGAGAACTCGAGGCCTCGATGGCCGATCCCGATCGCGCCGACGAGATGGACGATATCATCGCGCGCTACGGCGAGGTTCAGCACCGCTTCGAGGAGCTCGACGGCTACGCCCTCGACGGCCGGGCCCGCGAGGCGCTGTCAGGCTTAGGCTTCAGCCAGGAGATGATGGAAGGCGATGTCGGCGCGCTCTCGGGCGGCTGGAAGATGCGGGTCGCGCTGGCGCGCATCCTGCTGATGCGGCCCGACGTGATGCTGCTGGACGAGCCGAGCAACCATCTCGACCTGGAAAGCCTGATCTGGCTGGAGCAGTTTCTGAAGGGATATGAAGGCGCGCTGTTGATGACCTCGCACGATCGCGAGTTCATCAACCGCATCATCAACAAGGTCGTCGAGATCGACGGCGGCACGCTTTCGACCTATTCCGGCAATTACGAATTCTACGAGCAGCAGCGCGCGCTGAACGAGAAGCAGCAGCAGGCCCAGTTCGAGCGCCAGCAGGCGATGCTCGCCAAGGAGATCAAGTTCATCGAGCGTTTCAAGGCGCGCGCTTCCCACGCCGCCCAGGTGCAGAGCCGGGTGAAAAAGCTCGACAAGATCGAGCGCGTCGAGCCGCCGAAGCGGCGGCAGACCGTGGCATTCGAATTCATGCCGGCGCCGCGCTCGGGCGAGGATGTCGTCAGCCTGAAGAACGTCCACAAGGGCTATGGCAGCCGCAGCATCTATCAGGGGCTCGATTTCATGATCCGCCGCAAGGAGCGGTGGTGCGTGATGGGCATCAACGGCGCCGGCAAGTCGACGCTGCTGAAACTGGTGGCGGGCTCGGCTGAGCCTGACGACGGCACGGTGGCGATCGGCGGCAGCGTCAAGATGGGCTATTTCGCCCAGCACGCCATGGATCTGCTCGACGGCGAGCGCACGGTGTTTCAGTCGCTCGAAGATTCCTTCCCGCAAGCCGGACAGGGCTCATTGCGGGCGCTTGCAGGCTGCTTCGGCTTCTCCGGCGACGATGTCGAGAAGAAGTGCCGGGTGCTCTCCGGCGGCGAGAAAGCGCGGCTGGTGATGGCGAAAATGCTCTACGACCCGCCGAATTTTCTGGTGCTGGACGAGCCGACCAACCATCTGGACCTCGCGACGAAGGAGATGCTGATCGGCGCGCTCTCCGAGTTCGAGGGCACCATGCTGTTCGTCTCGCACGACCGGCATTTTCTGGCGGCGCTCTCCAACCGCGTGCTGGAGCTGACACCCGAGGGCATCCACCAATATGGCGGCGGCTACACCGAATATGTCGCCCGCACCGGGCAGGAAGCGCCAGGATTGCGGAGCTAGCCTCCGTAGCCCGGATGGAGCGAAGCGCAATCCGGGGTTCTCCGTACGGGCTGCACTGCTTCCCGGATTTCGCTTCGCTGCATCCGGGTTACAGGCTATCTGCGCACAAGCGGCGCAATAACTTCGATCTCGTTGGTCCAGATGCCGCCGGCATAGTTTTGCGGCAGCCGTGCGAACTGCTCTGATGTATCGATGCCGCTGGAAAATTCGCCGCCCCGATAGGGGCCCAACACGAAGACTTCGCTGTTGGCGGCTCGCATGCGGCTCAGAAAGCGGTCCGGCCATCCCCACATCCACGGCGCGACATTGATCGGCAGCATGACCATGGCGTTGCTGCAGGCCTTCGGCACCAGGCCGGTCCAGCCGTAGCCGATGTAGCCGAGCAGGCAGCTCTTGATGGCGGTGCGCGAGATTGTCCGGATCTCAGGCAGACGCGTGCGCACGGCCTGGACCGGTTCATCGCCGCCATAGACCATGATCTGCGCCCGGCGCTCGGCGGGAAGCTTGCTCAGCACTGCTGCCAGCTTCTCTCCCTCGGACACGTCGCGGCTCTTTACATTGATCAGCAGCCGCGCTTGCGGGAAGGTTGTCAGAACCTCGGCGAGTGTCGGCATCAGGCCGATGCCCTTGCCGCGGAAGGGAAAGGTCTTGCCGCCATCGGCGGTATAGCCGTGGCCGATATCGAGCTTCTTCAGATAGGCCATGGAGTGTTCGCGCGTGACGCCTTGCCCATCGGTGCGGCAATCCAGCGTCCAGTCGTGAAACACGGCGAACTCGCCGTCTGTTGTCGGGTGAACATCGAGCTCGACGATATCGGCGCCGGCCGCAAAGCTCGCCCGCATCGAACTGATTGTATTCTCCTGATATTCGTGCGTCGGTGGCAACATCCGTGCCGCCGTGCAGGTGTCATTCTTCAGGTCGCGCTCGTCGAAGCGCTGGGCGATGCCGCGATGGGCGAGCAGGATGGGCTTGCCCTCCCGATGTGCGGCGAGATGATTGGTGTTGTTGAGGTAGATGGCTGCGGCGAAGACAGCAATCGCCGCCGCGGCATATTTGAGTTTCTTGTTCAAGATTTGTCCCCGCGTGAGAGGCGCATTCGCTAGGCAGCATTTCTGTTCGATTTGCGGCGGAGAACAGCGAATGCCCCAACGTGTGGATGCTGCAACTTGCACGCGGCTTGTCGGAGGCGAACTCGCCCGTTAGGCTCTTTCAAAAGGGGGGCGAAGCGAGGATGAAGCAGCTCAGGATCGGCGACGTCACCATCGATGCGGTGATCGAGCGCGAGGGGCCGTGGCGGCGGCCGCAGGATTTCTTTCCGGCCTATGACGAAGCGATCTTCAGGCATCATCTCGCCGGCATGGAGCCGGAGGTGTTCGACACCGCGCTGGGGCTGATGGTCATCACCTACCAGACCTTCGTGGTCCGCACGCCGCGCTACACCATTCTGGTCGACACCTGCACCGGCGAGGACAAGGGCCATCCGCCGCCGTTCGATTTTCCCGGCAAGGAGCGCTGGCGCGACGAATTGTTCGCGCTCGGCATCGCCTACGAGCAGGTCGATTACGTGTTCTGCACCCATCTGCACATCGATCATACCGGCTGGAATACCACGCTGCGCGACGGACGCTGGGTGCCGACCTTTCCCAACGCGAAGTACATATTTCACAAGAAGGAATATGCCGCCTGGGAGGCGGAGCACGCCAAGGGCGCCAACCCGCCCGGCACGGTCTTCCGCGACAATTGCCTGCCGATCGTCGAGGCTGGGCAGGCTGTGCTGGTTGACGACGATTACGCCCTCGACGATACGATCACGCTGACGCCGACGCCGGGGCATTCGCCCTGTCACTGCTGCGTCAACATCTTCTCAGGGGGCAAGCGCGCGGTGGTGGCCGGCGATCTCATGCATCACGTGATCCAGTGCCGCGAGCCGGAATGGTCGGCCAAGCCCGACTGGGATCCGAAACAATCGGCGATCTCGCGGCGCAAGTTCTTTGCCTCCGTCGCCGGTACCGACACGCTGATCCTGCCGATCCATTTTCCGGCGCCGACCGTCGGCCTCATTACCGCGGATGGCGACCGCTTCGATTATCGATTCAAAAGGGATTGACGGACCATATCCCGGCGCGGTCTGCCATTTCGATCTCGCGCGCTCTGCTACGGCATCGTGCTCGCCGCCTTGGACCGCGGGCTCGGCAGCGTCATCAACGGGCAGGGCATCATGCGCTCGGATATCGTGGAGTACGCCGCCATAGAGTTCGGCCCAGCCGTCGGCTTCGTCGGGCACCATCTCGCGCAGCTTCTGGCCGACCACGTTGGGGATGCCGGCATGTTGCGCGTAGGCAGGATTGGCTTCGATGTGGATGTAGTCGCTCAGGGGTCCGTGCGGACCGTCGAGGAATTCGATGATGCAAAAACCCTCGTCGATGGAATTGAACAGGGTTCGATAGCGTTGTTCGCTGTCGGCGAGGGCGGACTCGGCTCGTTCAAGTTCGGTGTTCTCGGCGACGGCGTACGCCCTGAGCCGCGTATTTTCCGCTTCCAGCGCCGCGATCCGACGCTGCAGTTCATCGACGTCGACCAGTGTCACCACGAGCGGCCGCCTGGGGCGACCGCAACAACAGTTGTCGGTTCAGAGGTGTGCCTCATTGCGCCATATCAAGTTCCAGTGGCGCGAAAAGTTCCTCTTCTCGCACGCCGGTCGAATAGGCGAGTAGCGCCGCTCGGCCCTACGCCGCGCGCACTTCGGAGAGGAAGCGGTTGACCTGGCCGGCGAGGTCCTTGGACTGCGAGGACAATTGCTCGGCTGCGCCCAGCACCTGATTGGCGGCGGCGCCGGTATCGTCGGCGGCCTTCTGCACGCCGGTGATGTTGGAATTGACCTCCTGGGTGCCGCGCGCGGCCTCCTGCACGCTGCGTGAGATTTCCTTGGTCGCGGAGCCCTGTTCCTCGATCGCCGCTGCGATGGCGGTGCCGATCTGGTCGATTTCGGCGATCACGTTGGCGACGTTCTGGATCGCCGTTACGGTCTGGTCGCTCGCCGTCTGGATCGAGGCGATCTGCTCGGAGATTTCGGTGGTCGCCTTCGCGGTCTGGCCGGCCAGCGATTTAACTTCGGAGGCGACGACGGCAAAGCCGCGGCCGGCATCGCCGGCGCGCGCGGCTTCGATGGTCGCGTTCAGCGCGAGCAGGTTGGTCTGCGCCGCGATGCTCTGGATCAGCGTCACGACGTCGCCGATCTTCTGTGCGCCCTCGGCGAGCGAGCGGGCGGTCTCGCCGGTGCGGCGTGCGTTCTCGACCGCGCGGGAGGCGATTTCAGTGGATTGCGCGACCTGACGGCCGATCTCTGAGATCGAGGAGGTCAGTTCTTCGGTGGCGCTGGCAACCGTCTGCACGTTGGCGGAGGTCTGTTCGGACGCGGCGGCGACGATCGCGGCCTGGCGGTTGGTGGCGGTCGCGGTCGACGACATCGACTGCGCCGTGTCCTCCATGACGGACGAGGCGGCTGAAAGCCCGCCGACCAGCTCGGTGACCTTGGCTTCGAACGCGCGGGTGAGTTCGTCGAGCACCTGGGCGCGGCGCATCTTGCCGTCGCTCTCGGCAGCCTTCTCGGCGGCAAGACGTTCGGCCTCGATCATGTTGTCCTTGAAGACGCGCACCGCCGCAGCCATCGCGCCGATCTCGTCGGAGCGGCCGGCGCCGGCGATGTCCCCGGATACGTCGCCGCTGGCCAGCCGCGACATCGTGGAAGTGAGGTCGACGATCGGACCGCAGACACGGCGGCGAACCATCGCGATCAGCACGGCGCTGGCAACAGTAACCGCAATGAGGCCGGCGAGCGCGATCAGGAAACTGAAGCGCGCCGAGGAATAGGCGGTGGCCAGAACATATTCGGCGTTGTCGTAGAAGGCGTTGCGAACCTCGACGACGGCGCCGAGGCCGACCTGGGATTCCGCATAGAAGAAATCGACATTGTTCTCGTATTTGCCTGACGCCGCGCCTTCCTTGGCGAACTTCAGCGCTTTGCCGAAACGGCCGACATAGACTTCATTCATCCTTTCCAATGCCGCGGCCACGTTGGCCGGCGTCGCCGGGTTGCCGCGCAGTTCCTGCAGCGACATCAGGATCTGGTCGGCACGCCCCTGGGAGCGGGAATATTCCATCTTTTCGGCTTCGGTGGCGGCGCGATTGGCACCGACGAGGTTTTTGTGGATGCTGGCGTTGTAGCCGCCGATATCGCGCAGGTTCCAGGCGATGTTGGCATAGACGGCCTGGCGATAAGCATCGCCGTCGAGCTGGGCCATGCGGCGCACCTGCTCGTCGAGCAGCTTGGTGACCGCGGCGTTGAAAACGGCATTGTCGGCGACGATCTTTCTGGCGGCGTCCTTGCGCGCTTCGGCCTGGCCGTCGATCGCCTTGTCGATGGCGTCGCGCAGCGCGTTGAATTTCACATTCAATTCGTCGATGCCACTGCCGATCGCGGCGGCGTCATCGAGCCCTTTGGACAGGTTCTTGCGGACGGCGTTCATCTTGTCGCGGGCGCCGTCGGTGTTCTTGCGCAGTTTTTCGTTGAGTTCCTTCCGCACCGCCGGATCGACCGCGGGCGGGCCGTACAGGATGTTGGTCGAGAAGCCGCGCTCGGAGTTCATGTAGCGCGGGATGTCACCGACCGCGCGCACCACCTCCAGCCGGCTCTGCGCGAGCGAGACCTTGTCCATGGTCTGGTACTTCGAAACCGCCACATAGACGGCGAGCCCGCCGCCGACGGCGGAAAGCGAGACGATGGCAGCGGTGAGGAGGGTACCGATTTTCATGGGATTTCAGGCCATTTGCGCGGGTCTGGGAGTGCGGGCCACCAGTATAGGTGGTGCAAATTAATCCAGAGTTACGGTTGGGCGTGTCACACCCGTGCCTTCCATTTCGTCTTGATTTAGCGGGGCTTTCCGCGGTTTTCGAGAGAGAGGAGCGAGGAACATGAAGATCGTTATCATCGGTGGTACCGGCCTGATCGGCTCGAAATTGGCCCCGTTGCTGCGGTCGCGCGGCCAAGAGGTGCTGCAGGCCTCGCCAAGCAAGGGCGTCAACGCCGTGACCGGGGAGGGCCTGCAGGCGGCGCTGGCGGGCGCCGACATCGTCGTCGACGTGTCCAATTCGCCCTCGTTCGAGGACAAGGCGGTGCTGCACTTCTTCGAGACGGGAACGCGCAACCTGATTGCGGCGGCGAAGCAGGCCGGCGTGCGGCACTGCGTTGCGCTTTCGATCGTCGGCACCGACCGGCTCGAGGGCAGCGGCTATCTCCGTGCCAAGCTGGCGCAGGAGCGGCTGATCGAAAATTCCGGCCTGGCCTACACGATCCTGCGCGCCACGCAGTTTTACGAATTCGTTGGCGCAATCGCCGATGCCGGGCGCAGGGACGGCGCGGTGCACGTCTCCAGCCAGTTGATGCAGCCGTTGTTGTCCGACGAGGTCGCGATAGCGCTGGCCGATGTGACGCTTGGCGAGCCTGCTGGCGGCATCCGCGAGGTCGCGGGTCCCGAAGCAGCGCCGATGGCGGATTTCGTCGGCCGCTGGCTGCGCAAGCAGGGCGATACCAGCAAGGTCGTGGCGGGCGCCGATGTGCCGTATTTCGGTGCGCCGCTCGCGTTGCGCACCCTGGTGCCGGACGACGGCGCGCGGATCATGCCGACGCGGTTCGACGATTGGCTGGGCAGGGCGACTGGCGGGGCGTGATTGGAGTCCAGGATGTCGCTGCCGCTTACGCTCCTTGAACTACGGCGGACAATTCGCTCATCCGGGCTACGAACTGCGGCCTATCCGCGTCATTGCGAGGAGCGACAGCGACGAAGCAATCCATTTTTCCGCAGGCGCTGACAGGTGGATTGCTTCGCTGCGCTCGCAATGACGGGCCGATAGAGTTCACTGTGTCTCTTCAGTGGCAGGCTTCGATGCGGACGTCGGTTGCGGTGCCTTGGAACCCATCTCCTGACACGGCAGTTGCGTCCATGTGCCGTCGGCTTCCTGCTGATAGGCATGACAGGAGGCGGAAGCGGGTGCTTCGCTCGTCTTCGTCATATGAGAGTTGGTGCTTGAGTTCCTGGCGAGCGTCGGCGCCGCCAAAGTGAGGAGCGCAGCCGCCGAACCGAAGAAGATCGCTTGCCCTAGCCGCATGACAAATTCTCCCTTTCTCGAAAACGATGTGTGTTCTTCCTAAAAGATATTGTGGAAATTTTTGGGAATGCCGATGGACGTACCGGCACAAGCTTAACGATTAGCAAACGCGCGGGGCTGACGCGCCGCAGCGCAGGACGAATTCTGTTCTCGCGCGCGGGAACCAGTTTCTCCGGCTGCGCGTTGGGCCGGCATCATGCCGAAGGTACGGCACATGCGTCCGGAAAAGTCACTCTTCAATGCGCTGCTTACCCATTTCCTGATGGGCGTGGCGCTTGGACTGTCGATGGTCCTGTTGCTCAGCCTCATCGATGCCTTCCATGTCAGAGATCTCGTTGCCAAGAGCAGCGCACCGGTGCAGACCACGGTGATGCTGGTCACGACCTACGCCCTGATGTTTGGCATCGGCTCAGCACTGACCGGCTTGGTACTGACGCTGGAAGAAGAGAGCTGAAGGTCGCACGGCCTGCCTGATCAGCGGCGCAGGCGTGCGATTGCGCCGGCGACGATCTGCATGGTGACGCCGACCGTCCATCCGGCCATGATCATCCCTATCCATCCCACATGCGGATTTTGGCGCAGCACGATGACGCCGACGCAAGCGAACGCCGAGAACGCCGCGAGGAAGGTGCCGACCGCGCTGAGCAATTCCGGCGCATCGATCTTGGCGACCCAGGCGCCATCGATGAGTTGCTTGTTCGAGGCGTTGTAGGGCAGGGGCGGCGTATCGATGCCGAGGTAAAAGCCGATGGCGCCACCGATCATCATCAGAAGCAGGAAGGCCTGGTTGGTGAGCGCGGAATGGCTCGTTCCGACCAGTGCTGCCACAAACAATCCGCTCGCTGCGCCTGCCATCGCAAGCCCAAGGCGTTCCAGAACATGGGCAACTTTTCGAACGCGGGTCTGCATGCTCGGCCTCCCGCTTATTGTCGGGAACAGGTTAGGCCGATTTCACAACGGGCGGAAGCAACCTGACGGTGCACGCCACGGCGTGCGCTTCTGCGCGCGGATCGGCAGGCACAACAACTTGCAACGGCCGAAAATGGTTTCATTCGTTTTTGCGCGTTGCGGAGAAGAGCGCAGGTGTCGCGCGAGAAAGATTGGATACACATTTCATTGACCAGTCCGGCAAGCAGCCGGATATTTGGCGCTGCTTTTCGCCAATCGGGATCACCGCATGAGATTGAATTCAAAGCCAGTCGTGGGCGATATGCGCAAGCGCATCACCCGCCGCTGCGTCTCGGCGGCGACCGGCGCCTGTTGTTGATCCGTACGTAACAAACCCCCGCGTTCACTCATTCGACAGGAGCGCCATTTCGGCGAACGAACAGCCATGCCCAAAGCCTACATCATCGAAGTTCACGACCGCGCCGCCGGGATCGTCGCCGGCAACGAGCGCGGCTTTACGTTTTTCTCCTCTGACCGCGCCTTCGATCGCCTCGACGGCCGCGATTTCAGCTCCGCGCGGGAGGCTGAGCGCGCGGCCAGGGCGATGCTGGGCGGCAACCAGCGCGCATTCGCTGCCGTGAATCGGCGGCGCGATGTAGCAGAAGCGTAGGGCGCAATAGCGTAGCGTATTTGCGCCGGCTGTCGTCGTTGGCGGATTTACGCGGAGCCTGTCATCGGGCGGGCATTCGCGCGACCCGTTGGCTAATCCGTCCCACGGTCTTAGGATACGCCTTGTTTCGATAGGAGGCGCGAACATGAGTCTGTTGAGTGCGGCGTTTGATCCCGCGCACGAGGCGGCGCTCGTCACCGGCGCGGGCAATGGAATCGGCCGCGCGATTGCGCAGGCGCTGGTGGGAGAGGGCGTGCGCACGGTGTTTGCCGATGTGAACGGGGACACCGTGACCGCGGCGATCAAGGCCTCGGCGCGACCCGAACTGGCGGTGCCCTGGATTGGCGATCTCGCTGATGCCGCCGCGCGCGAGGCGCTGCTGGCGGAATCCGCCAAAGCGCTGGGGCGCGTGACGCATTTCGTGCACAGCGCCTCGCCGCCGCGGCGCGAAAGCGATCATGCGCTCGGCGTCACCACCGAGATCTGGGCGCAGATGCATGCGGTGAACCTGGAAGCCGGATTTCATCTCTGCCGCGAACTGGCGCAGAAGCTGATCGCCGACAAGGAAGGCGGCTCGTTTCTGCTCCTGACCTCGCTGCATGCGGGCACGCCACGCAACCTGCCGCATTATTCGACGGCGAAGGCCGGGCTTTCCATGCTGGTGAAGGAGTTGGCCAAGACGTTCGGCCGCTTTGGCATCCGCGTCAACGCGCTGGTGCCCGGCGCGATCGCGGCCGGCGGTTTCGTCGCCGACCCCGCGCTCGCAAAACATATTCCGCTTGGCCGACTTGGTGAGGCCAAAGACCTTGCGCCGCTGGCGCTGGCGGTGTTGTCGAACCGGATATCGGCCTACGTCACGGGCGCGGCGATCGTGATCGACGGCGGGCTATCGCTGACCAACTGGTTCGAGCCGCCGGAATTGGGGGGAGTTGTAGAAGATTCGTAGGATGGGGAGCAAAGCGATACCCATCGCGTTTGCGGCGGGGATGATGGGTTTCATTTCGCTCTACCCATCCTACGAGAGTTCCGTTCCCGGATTGCGTTTCGCTCCATCCGGGTTACGGGTTACGCGCTATGTTCCTGGGTGCTTCGCGTGCCATTTCGGGCCCGGGCCGCGCATGTAATGCAACTCGGGGCGATAGCGGTTGCGGCCGAGGTCGAGCAGACCCTGCCATCGGGTCACGATCTCGGTCAGGCGTCGGAGCAGCGGTTGTATGGCCAGCATGGCGACCTCTCAATGCGGCTTGCCGAGCAGGGATGAAAACGGCAGCGCGAAGATTTCGTCGTCGAGGTCGTCGCTGACGTGCAACGTCCAGTCGCGCCAGTCTTCCGGGTCCTGCAGCATGATCAGCGACTGCACGACGCGGGCGGCATGGGCGCGCACCTCGGCCAGATCCTCGACGGCGGCGCCGCTCTGGTCGAAGCGTACGCCCTCGGAATTGGAGCAGTGGAAATAGACTCGTGCCATGTCCGACTCCCGCGGTTGCGATTACGCTGAAAATAGCAGGTGGAAGAGCGACTTAATATTCGGGGAGATTGCGGACGGGATACTACGGGGAGTGGCGACCACAGGTGGAGCCGTTGCCTAATCTTGTCTGAAAATTATCCATTCTGCCGGGAGGAACGAGAGTTCCGGTTCGGCCGTTTTCACCGGGAAGCCGCGACGATTCGGAAAAGCGCCGTGGCGGAACCCCGGAGAGCGACATGATGTCGGAAATGCAGATCCACACGATTGCGCGTCAGATGATGGAGAAGCACGGCCTCACCGCGATCGCGCAGGCCGCACACAACGCGCAGGCTTGCGAGAGCAAGGGCGACATCGAGGAAGCCAAGGAGTGGCGTCACATTGAAGACGCCATGAAGATGATGCGGGGCCCGCATCAGAGCTGACGGATTTGTCCCGGATGCGGCCGCGCCGCGCCGCATCCGGGAGAACACGCTATTTACCGCAGCGGCATCGGCGGGCGCACCACTGGCTCGCCGTCATCGGCGATCGTTTGCTGAGGCGGTAGCGGCGCGGCGGCCTGCGCCGGCGGAAGCGGCGCTGCGGGTGCCGCCGCCATTGGCGCGGGTGAATAGGGCGAATAAGAACTGACCGGCTTCGGCCTGCGCGGGGCGGGCGGAGGCGTGGTCGGCCGCACCGGAGGTGCGGTCAGCGATGACACGCGCGGCCGCTGGCTTGGCTCGGCGGGCCTGGTCTCAGCGGCCTTGGCCTCGGACGCCCTGGCAAGGTCGCGCGCCATCTGCGCCTGGCTTGTCTTGAGCTGCGCGATAGTGGCTTTGAGCTCCTCAACCTGCTGGCCCATCGCGGCAAGATCCTGCGCCATCGATTGCAACTGCGCCGGTTCGGCGGCAGGAGCGGCCGCGATTGCGGCCGCGGGTTCGCTTTGAGCCGGCGCTGGGCTTTGAGCCGGCGCCGGGGGGGCCGGCGGTTGCGCGACGGCCTGATCGGTTGCGGCTTGGGCGGCCGGCGCGCTCGGTTGCTCGGCTGCGGCTGGTTTGGCTGCCGAGGGCAACGCAGCCAGCACGAAGGGCGGCGCCCACTCGGCGGCCATCGCCGTGGCCTGATCGCCATAATGCTGCCAGGCGGCGGCAGCCAAGGCGCCGAAAAGGCCCAGGAGCGCCATGACCACGCGCTTCGCCCATTTGGCGGTCGGCCGCTCGGCGGCAGGCTTGAGGCCGTCCACCTTGATCTCGGCCAGCTTGACGTTCTCGACCTGGATGTCGCGCCTATCGGCGGCGCGAAACGTCGGTTCGACCTGCGGCGCCGACGCGCCCACCGAAATTGGGGGCGCGACGTGAACCTCCGGCGTCGGCGCGGTCTGGACTTGCGGGTTGGCCGCAATTTGGACCTGCGGCGCTACCGGCGGGGCGGCGGGTGGCGGGTCGTGCGCCAGCGGGGGCGCCTTGTGGGCGTGTGCGGCCAGTACCGTTTCGATCGCAAAAACGTCGTGCGGATCAGCCTCTTTCAGCGTTGGCGTGGATTGCATTGGCGGTCCCTTGCGCAAGTCCAATGGCTCCCGCGACCGGGCGGCGAGCGAGCTGCTTTGCTAGCGTGAAAATCCTCTGCCCACGCCACCACACGGCCAGCGAGGTTTGACCAAAGCAAGGCAATCTCGTGGAGAGGTTGAGGCCGGGGTGCGTCGGGGGAATATGGGAACCGGCAACAGAATCGATGAAGTGCCAGACCAATCCTGCGATCATCATAACCGAACCTGACAGCATCCGCGGCGCTACGCGCTATGCGATCGAGAGGCGGGTGCCCGGGTCTCAGATATGCTGGACGCCGTGCCGGGCGTGCCACTTCGGGCCGGGGCCGCGCATGTAGTGGCGCTCGGGGCGATAGGGGTCGCAGGCGCGCTCGATCAACCTGTGCCACCGCGTCATGATCGTATCCAGGCGACGAAGCAGCATGGCGGCCTCAGTGCGGCTTGCCGAGTACGAAGGCGAAGGGCAGAACGAAGAGCTCGTCGTCGAAATCGTCGTTCACATGTACGACCCAGTCGCGCCAGTCTTCGGCGTCGCGGCCCATGATCATCGAGCGCACGATGCAGGCGGCGCGGTCGCGCGCCTCGGTGAGATCGCTGACCGCTTCGCCGGAACGGTCGATGCGGACTTCCCGGGAGTTCGAGCAGTGGAAATAAACCTGGGCCATGGCGGCCTCCTGCGTTTGAGACGATCTGTCTCGTTGGTTGCAGGCTAGCCGCACAAGGTTCTGGATCTCCGTGAGGGAGATCACAGTTACTACTTAAGATTTTGTTAAGGATGTAATGGTCAAACTTTAGGCAAATGGAATCGCAGCGGAACCGGACCTCCCGAGCCGGCAGTTGCAAGAGAAGGCCGGCGGCGTAACGCCCGCCGGCCTTTTCTCTTGGCGGCCCGCCAGAAACTCACAGCGCTGTGAATCGGTGTCCGGAACAGCACCCCGGCCTCGCTCGTTCGTCCTTCATACGTGAATGGAGGAATGAGCAATGACCAAACTGAAGCTGCTCGGGGCGGCCGCCATCCTGGCGACGGCGCTTGCGACACCGGCAATGTCGCAGGAAGCGACCCAGGAGCCTGGAATGATCGGGTTCAACTACCCGAATTCCAACTATCTGCGCGGCGGATACGGCGTGCGCACGCCGAGCCCCTATGACTATAGCTACTACTATGGCGATTACGGACCTCGCGCGTATTACGGGCCTCGCGTGTATGGGCCTCGCGTGTATTACGGGCCCGGCCCCGTCGGGCTTGCGGCCGGCGTAGCCGCCGGTGCGGTCGGAATGGCGGGTGCGATTGCCGGCGCGCCGTACGTTGATTCCTACGCCTATTATGACGGGCCCGGCTATTGGTAAAGCCGGAACGCACAACTGCAACAAAAGCGGCCGCAAGGCCGCTTTTTGCTGGCTGCTTGGCGCTTCAGCGGCTGGCCGCCGCGTAGGAAGACAATAGCGCGAGGAAGATGATTGCATTCAGCGCGGTCGCACCGAGCACGAGGGCGAGCCCAACGCCGAGGCCGCGGCCGCCGATCGCCTTGATGGCGGTTGGCAGCACCAGCGCGAAGAAGATCAGGGTGAACGGCATCACCGGCAGCATGTCGAAGCCGGTGCCCTTTGGATCGGCGTGGGCATAGACGAAGGGGAAAGTGCAGATCCAGAACGCCGCATTGGCCGCTGCCAGCATGAGCGCGGCGATGCGGACCGAGGGGACGTCCCAATCGGAGGCGGGCGGTAGCGGAGGCGGGGCGGACATCTTCACTCTGTGCGGCGATCCGGAAAAAGATACAGCTCGATCCGGTGATTATCGGGGAGCCATGAAGTTCGGCCTTAGGTATCGCGGGCCGGACTTCAGGTTCATTCGAAGTAGCTCACGCCTTGCATGAGAAAGGCCCGCATGGTTCGACTGCATCATCCAATGTCTTAGGGGTGAGACGCCATGAGCAACCGCATTCTCGTCTTTTACGGCTCCTACCGCTCCGACCGCATGGGCATTCGTCTCGCGCAATTCGTCGTCGAGGGATTTCGCGCCCGCGGTGACGATGTCGAACTGATCGACGCCAAGGCGATCGGCCTGCCGATGCTGGACCGCATGTACAAGGAATACCCGAAAGGCGCGGCGCCCGCGGCGCTCGAAGAACTCGCGGGAAAGATCCGCGATGCCGACGGATTTGTGTTCGTATCGGGCGAGTATAATTGGGGCATGCAGCCCGGGCTGAAAAACCTCACCGACCATTTCCTCGAAGAATGGTTCTGGCGGCCGGCGGCGATCGCGAGCTATTCGGCCGGCCGCTTCTCCGGCGCGCGCGCCGCGATCGCCTGGCACGGCACGCTGTCGGAAATGGGCATGGTGGTTATCTCGAGTTCGATTGCCGTCGGGCCTATCGCGCAGACGCTTTCCGAAGACGGCAAGCCGACCGGCGACGGCGGCAAGGCGCTGACGCACGCGTTTCCGCGCTTTGCCGATGATCTCGTATGGTGGATGGAGGCGGCGCGGGCGCAGCGCGAGCGGAAAAAACCGCCATATTGAGGGATGTCCGTCAGCATCCGCGCCGTGCCGCGAATGGAGCGCAATGTTGGCGAAAACGCACCCACTTTTCGCCACGGCTGGACAGCAGATTGCGCTTTACCTGCCATCTTCCGCCTTTGTCGGGTCGCCACAGGCGTCTCGCTCATGCTCCCCTGCACGGATTACGAATCGATGTCGCCAACGAAAGCGCGCTGCGGTCTGTTTGTTGTTGCGCTCGCGGCCACGCTCTTCGGCTCGCCGGCCGGCGCACAGAATCTCGATCAGGGTAAACCGCCGGCAAAACTGTTTGCCGAAGGCTGCGCCTCCTGCCACCGCAGCCCGCGCGGGCTTGCCAAGGGCCGCTTTCGGCTCTCGCTGTATCTGTTCCTGCAAAAGCACTATGTGAGCGGCTCCAGCTCGGCCTGGGCGCTGTCGTCCTATCTGGAATCCATTGACAGCGCCAAGCGCGTCGCGGCGAAGCCGGCCTCGACAGGCGCGTCGCGGTCGTCGATGCGCCCCCCCGCGCCAGTGCCGGCGCGATAGGGCGACGTCGCCATCGCTTGCTCACGGCAACGCTGCGAAATCTCCGCAAGGTGGTCATCTTTTCGACGTGTGTGGGGATAGCATCGTGAGCGTGTGTGTGGCGGGGAGTAACGACCATGGTAGTAGCTGAACTTCAGACCAAGGTAGAGAAGTGGGAGATCAAGGCCGGCAAGTGCGAGGCCATGGCCAAGGAGGCCAAGGACAAGGCGCAGCAGGCCTTTTACGAGGGGCTTGCCGGCTATTACACGAGCCTGGCGACAGATTTCCGCAAGATCCTCGAGAAGCGAACCGCGTAAGTGGAAGCCGCGATGCGCAGGGCGGGTTAGCGAAAGCGTAACCCGCCGATTCTGTTGCGCAGACAAGGCGGATTACGTTGCGCTAATCCGCCTTACGAGTTGGGGTTCACGCGCCGCCGATCGCACGGTTGATCGTGCCGCTGCCGCCGCAGTTCGGGCAGGCTGAGCCGACGATGCGGCCCTCACCATGACATTCGGGACAGATGTCCTCGCCGGTGCCCACCGTTCCGCGCGCTGCTTCGTCGCCGGGATTGAGCATTGAATTGGCCGCCTGCATCTGGGCGGCAGGGCGCTTTTTTGTGCCTTGTGAATTAGGAGCCTTGTTCCGCATGGCGCATGCCTCCTTGGGGTATCCGACAACGCGGCGGTGGCGCGGAGGTTGCGGCGATGCGCAACCTTCGCCGTAGCGAAAGCGTTGGAATGGGATGACGGAACATCCGACCATGCATCCCATGAGGGATTCGATCCATCCGAGCCGGCCGTTTTGCACGATCGTGCGAGGGACGAGATCATCACCTGGACTGCCGAGCAGGCCGACGACTTCCGCCGTACGAGCCGCACACGCGACGACGGCACGGTGGCGTGGCAGCAATATGTGTTCGACGGCTGGGGAAACGTGCTCGGCGGGTGAGAGGCGACAAGGGCGGATTTAGCCAGCGGTCGCGCGAATGCGCGCCCGCTGACAGGCTTCGCGCAACGCGCCGATACCGACCGCGAATAATGGCGGATTTCGCTAACCGCTAATCCGTCCTACGTCCTTGTCTAGCGCGCTCGGCGAGCTTCACCATCAGCTGCAGGGCCTGATTGGTCGGTGTCGCAATGCCGAGCTCGCCGCCCTTGCGCACCACATGACCGTTGAGAAAGTCGATCTCGCTGGGCTTGCCGCGCGCAAGATCCTGCGCGGTGGAGGACATCTGGTTCGGCATCAAGGTGGGGATGTTCAGGATGTGCGCTAGGAGGTCATCGGGAATCGAGACACCACTGGCGCGGGCGACGGAGGTTGCTTCCTGCACCGCGCGCGTGACGACATCGCGCGTGCCTTCGACTTCCAGCATCGGCCCGTAAGAAATGCCGGCCACGGCGGACAGCGCGTTGAAGGCGCAGTTGATGATCAGCTTGCTCCAAAGTGTCTTGTCGATGTCGTCGGCGATCGTGACGTTGACGCCGGCGGCCTGAAAAATTTGCGCCAGCGCTTCGCTTGCGGCAGAGGGGCCGATGGCGAGGTCGCCGCCACCGTGATGCCTGACATGGCCGGGCCCGGCCATCTCACTGCCGACATAGACGACGACGGGAATGACGGCGTGGCCGGTGACGGCGGAAAGACGCTGTGCATTGTCGACGCCGTTTTGCAGGCTGAGCACGGATGTTTGCGGCCGCAGGCGCCCGGCGAGGGAGGCGCCGGCCTGCTCGGTATCGGCCGACTTCACGCATACCAGCACCAGATCGGGCGAGGCGAAGTTGGTTGTGTCGGACGCGGCCTTGGCAGGCAGGTGGCCCCTGAACGTCTTGGTGTCCAGCAAGAGGCCGTGCGCATTGATGGCGTCGACATGCGGCTGCCGGCCGATGAAGGTTACGTCATGCCCGGCTTTCAGCAGCAGTCCGCCATAATAGCATCCGACTGCGCCGGCGCCGATCACTGCGACTTGCATGTGTTTCTCCCATTTGTAGCCAAGATAAGCCGACAGGTCGCCTCAATGCGCGCCCGGCGACGAGCGCAATTGCGCTCGCGGAGTGATGACAAGCTCCGAGACATCCGGGACCACTCTAACACCGCCCCGAATGTTGCTTCGCTTATCCGGGCTACAACGGGGGACCACTAAATTCTGTGACACAATCATCACACTCAATCCGAATGCGCTGTGGAGGCCGCGTCCGGCCACGTTTCCGCCCGTATTCGGTCCCGCCATGCCGCGTGTTGGTTTTCGGCTTGGGCTGGGGTACGAGCGGGGGGATTGCAACATGTCTTCCATTGGCTGCATCGGTACTTCATACGTCGACGTCAGGGCAGGCCGTACTCGATTTGATGCGCCGTTGATCACGGCCGCGCGCGCAGGGAGATTCATACGGCTGCTTGCTGCCGCGTTGGGAGCCGCATCGCTTGCGGCCTGCGCACAGTCCTCAGTCGTCACCCAAAAATCTGAACTTCGGGCCGTCAGGCAGGCGTCGGTGGACCAGGATCGAGCGGCACCGTCCATGATGAAGAGGCGCGTGGTCGCCGCGAGAAAGCACGCCCGGTTCGCGTCGCGCAAGGATACAGGCGGCGCCAAGACGGCCTCGCATGGGGTTGCCAGCTTCTACACCGAGGGAACGAAGACCGCGAGCGGCGAAAAGTTCAACACGCTCGATATGACCGCCGCGCATCCGACGTTGCCCTTCGGCACCAAGTTACGCGTGACAAACGTCGCGAGCGGCCAGTCGGTGACGGTACGCGTCAATGACCGCGGCCCGTATGTTCGGGGGCGTGTTGTCGACGTCTCATATTCCGCGGCCGACGCGCTGGGAATGGTGGGCAAGGGTGTTGCCAAGGTCAAGCTCGACGTCGTGGAGTAGCTGACGACGCAGCCGTAGCGCTTATCCGTTCTTCGGGCTGCCCAGGATGTCCGACAGAGCCGACAGCAGCCGGTCAATTTGCTCGTCTGTGCCCACACTTATCCGCAGATAATCGGCGATGCGCGGAGCGGAAAAATGGCGGACGATCACCGCCCGTTGGCGCAGCCCAGTAGCTAGCGCCGCGCCCTCGTGCGCCGGATGCCGCGCGAAGACGAAGTTGGCCGAGGAAGGCAGCACTTCGAAGCCCAGCCGGATCAGTCCGCGATTCAGCCGCTCCCGGCCTTCGATCACGCGCGCGCGGCTCGCTTGAAAATAGGCTTCGTCCTCCAGAGAGGCGATGGCGCCGGCCTGGGCGGGCCGCCCGAGGGGATAGGAGTTGAAGCTGTCCTTCACCCGGGTGAGTCCCTCGATCAGGTCGGCGTCGCCGATCGCATAGCCAACCCGCAAGCCGGCCAGGGCCCGCGACTTGGACATGGTTTGAACGACCAGAAGATTCCGGTGGGAGGCAACCAGCGGGATCGCAGTCTCGGCGCCGAAATCGACATAGGCCTCGTCGATCACAACGGGAGCGTCAGGATGTTGCTGCAGCAGGGTAATGATCTCGGCGCGCGACAGCGCAATTCCCGTCGGCGCGTTCGGATTGGGCAGGATGAGCGCGCCGGCCGGCCGGCGATAATCGGCCACGCGAATCTGCATGGCCTGATCGAGCGGGACGGTCTCGTAGGCGATGCCGAACAGGCGGCAATAGACCGGATAGAAACTGTAGGTGATGTCAGGGAATAGCAACGGCGCATCATGCTTGAGCAGCGCGGTGAAAGCGTGGGCCAGCACCTCGTCCGAGCCATTGCCGACGAACACTTGTTCCGGCCGTACGTGGTGGTGGGCGGCCAAAGTAGCCCGCAGCGCGGTGGCCTGTGGATCCGGATATAAACGCAGCGTATCGGCCGCCTCGCCGCGAATGGCTCCCAACGCGCGTGGCGAAGGGCCAAACGGACTTTCATTGGTGTTGAGCTTGACCAACTCCGCCATGCGGGGCTGCTCGCCCGGCACATAGGGCTTCAGGTCGTGGGTCAAGCTGCTCCAGAAACGGCTCATTTTTTTCTCCAAATCCGCCCTACGGCCCGATCGCGATACTCTCGAACTTGCGCGTCGGATGAGCCAGCCACTCCGCGCTTTCGACGATGCGCATTTCCTCGGCACCGCTGGTCGCGGTGCGTTCCAGCACGGCGAAGATGGCGGAGGTGGCGTGGCTGAGCGCATCCGGCGTGTCGGCGCCGCGGAGGCGGGCAGCGACCAGCAGTGCGGCGAACAGATCGCCGGTGCCGTTCGGGCTGATCGGCAGTTTTGGTGTGCGTACGCGAAAGGACCTCGCGCGCTCGACGGCGAGAGTCTCGATCTCGCCCGGTGGCGTGTCGGCCAGCTCGGCGCTGGTGACGATGACCGTTCCGCGCGCCATGAACGCACGCGCGGCCTTGAGCACCTGGTCGATCGTCGCGGCCTTCTTTCCACATAGCCATTCGAACTCGAAATGATTGGGCGTGATGATGTCGGCGAGCGGACACAGAAGATCGCGGACCAGCGGCGGTATTTCAGCGTGGACGAACAGGCCGCGGTCGCGATCCCCCAGCACGGGGTCGCAGCAATAGCGCAGCGCGGGATTTTTCGCCTTGGCGCGCGCGACAAAGTCCGCGACCACTTTGGCGTTGTCGGCCGAGCCGAGATAGCCGGACAGGATCATCTGCGCGCTATCGACCGCGCCGCGCTCCTCGATGCCAAGCAGGAGATCGCCAACGAGTGTCCCATCGAGCACGCGGCCGCGCAGCGTCGGATAGCCCGGCCGGTTGCTGAGTAGCGTGGTCGGCACCGCCACGACGTCGATGCCGTGCATCTGCATTGGAAACACCGCGGCGCTGTTGCCGACATGACCGAAGGCGACCTGCGACTGAATGGAAATCACGTTCATGAGATGTTTCTGGGGATTACCGAATTGCCGAAGAGGGGAACCCGCCGAGGTTAACACATTGGTTATTTGTTTGCGGTCATTTTCACGATCTCATTCAACAGGGAGTCACCATGTCTGACGTCACCATTCCCGGCGGCCGGATCCGTTCTTTCGTTGAGCGGATCGAGAATCTCGACACCGAATTGCAGGAGCTGAACGAGCAGAAGAAGGAAGTGTTTTCGGAGGCCAAGGGCGAGGGGTTCGACGTCAAGATCCTCAAGGAGATCATCAAGCTGCGCAAGCAGGACCAGGACGAGCGCGACGAGCGCGAAAGCCTGCTCGATCTCTACATGCGCGCGATGGAAACCGCGCCGCCGGAGAAGACCGCCAAGGCGGCGTGAGCCGAAGAGAAGCCGAGCAAAGAATGTAGCCCGGATGAGCGCAGCGATATCCGGGACGATGTGAGAGTTGTCCCGGATGTCGCTCCGCTCATCCGGGCTACTCGCTGCTTGCTCATTCCCAGGCGAATGAGCTCTAATGACGCATGCACTTCGTCAGGACATGCTCGTTTGAACAGCGAGCGCAGCGTGGGTAGGGCGGGTTGGCGCAGCGTAACCCGCCGCTTCACCACGCGAAGTGGCGGATTACGCTGCGCTAATCCGCCCTACGCATCTGACTCTCATCCGGTCTAATGCCTCCCCGTCATTGCGAGCGAAGCGAAGCAATCCATCTCTCCACGCGGGGATAGATGGATTGCTTCGCTTCGCTCGCAATGACGGGAGAGAGTCTTTCTCAAAAATGGGTTGAAGGTTTCGTCGTGACTTTTTCGCCGCCGCGCGCAAACACAAAGCAAACGTGTTGTTAAGAATTGATCCGCGCTGATTTGCGCTGACGCGATTCGTTCTTTGCGAACAAAATGGAGTCGGATAGAGAACAAAGCCGTGCTTGTTTCTCTGCCGACGCCGTCGCAATCTCAATCCTCCACGCCCGCGTAGTACGCAGCGTCAAAACACCGGCTCGCCGATCGCAACCTCGCTGCGCGGGCCGAGCACGATCACGTTGCCAGCAGCGTCCTTGGCGCCGAGGATCAGGAGTTCGGACGTGAAGCCCGCGATGTTCTTCGGCGCGAAATTGCAGACGCACACGACCAGCGAGCCGAGCAGTGCCTCCGGTTCGTAGTTCGTCACTTGCGCGCTCGACCACATGATCCTGTCAGCGCCGACGTCGACGCCGACCTTCAGGGACGGATTGCGCGCGCGCGGAAACGGCTGCACGTCCACGACCTTGCCGATGCGGATGTCGAGGCGGGCGAAATCGTCGTAGGTGGCCTGGGGTTTTAACGGGGGCATGATATCGGGCTCGTTTGGCAAGCTGGATGTCGGGGACTGTCGCATCACGTAGCCTCATATCGCAGTTGTCTTGCGGTTGGAACGCGCGCCGGCGCAGGTTGGTGATCCCTCGCCGAATAGGTTAGCCTTGCGTGAGCCCTCTATCCTCCAGCCGTTCGAGCGCTTGGCCATGCATATCCTTCGACCCCAGTTTCGCATCGAACAGGACCGTGCGCTCGCATTTGCGGCCGAGCGCGGTTTTGGCGCGATCGTTGCCGCCGATGAGCGTGGCCCGTGCGCCTCGCACGTGCCGTTCGTGGTCCTGCGGCGCGACGACAGCGTGATCGTGCAGATCCATCTCACGGCCAAGAATCCGCTCGTGGCGCTCGCCGACGGCAACAGGCGTTTTCTCCTGATCGTCTCTGGTGACGACGCCTATGTCTCCAACGACTGGTATGCCTCGCGTGACAACGTGTCGACCTGGCTCTACGAGGCCGTACATCTCTCGGGCGTCGCGCACTTACGTGCGCTCGACGAGAACCGCGGCCATGGCGATGCGCTGCTCGCCGTCTCGGAGGCGCGCCTGCCGAAACAGCCCTGGGACCTGGCTAAAATGGAGCCCGCCAAGCGCGAGAGCATGCTCGCCTCGATCCGCGTCATCGACCTCGTCGTCGAAGAGATCGAGGGGCAGTCAAAGCTCAACCAGCACAAGAGCGATGAGGACCATGTGGCGGTTACCAACCAGTTGGCGCGTGCGGAAGAGACGGGGAGCAGAAGACTGGCCGGGCGGATGCGCACGCTGCGCCCGGAGCTGGAATATGAGTTTGGCAAGCGTGGCCTGGAGACCGCCGCGGGTTGAATGTGGATGCGAGGTGCCAGTTGCTTTAGTCTGCCGCAGCGAGACGTGCCATCTGGTCTGCATGCGCCTTCACGAGAACGCCAATATGGACCAGGGCAGGCTCGCCATCTCGACCGAATTGAGCGTGGCGAAAACCCATTCCATCGCTTCGCTGTGACCGCGCGGATCGGCAGGCATCAGCACGTCACTACGGTTGCCTAGATGCAGCAGGATCGCACCGCTCTCGAAGATCGAGATGTCGCCATCGGTCAGCCACGGCACCTGGCCGAAGGGCTGGCGCGAAATGTTCGGCATTGCGATCGCGGAATGGCACGCTCTCGACGCCATAGGGGCGCGGCAGCTCCGGAACCCAGTCGAAGGTGGTGAGAATCAGAGCGGCCATCGGAATCTCCATTGTGTTTCACAAAGGACGGCCGAACGGCTCGCGCCCCGACACCCACCGACAAGTTTTTCGTCAGCCGCAGGCGGATATCGACGCAGCGGCCGCACCAGCGTTAGCGAATCTGCCGCTTGCGGACCCAGCCAAAATTCCAGCGAACCTTCACGGCTTCTCGTGCGACCAACGCGCGGTTCCACATCCTGCCACTGCATGTGTGCATTGCAGCAACGGACTATTGCAACGCGGCAAAATGGATATTAGGTCCATATTTCAAGTTATTAAGGAGAACTGAAGTGAAGAAGATTTCCCTGTCCATCGCGGTCACCGCCGTGCTCGCCATCACGGCTGCCACGAGCGCCGTCGCTGCCGAGCTGCCAGCCTATGAGAAGGCAGGCTTTCCGATTTCGGCCGTGCAGGTTCAGGCGCTGGGCGCTGAACATGTCCAGGAAGCGTCGCCGCTGGCAACGTCCGCTACGCCCGTTCAGGTCAGTGTCCTGACGCCGCGCAGCAAGATCACCACCGCGCAGGGCCGCCCCGCGACGGTCGGCCGCGCCGTTCAGTAAGGACAGGCGCGAGTTGGCGCTGCGCATGAACGCCTTGCCTCAGATAGCAGAAAGCCCGCGAAATCCTCGCGGGCTTTTTTCGTGATGATCCGGCTTACGCCTTCTTCACGAATTCCGATTTCAGATTCATCGCGCCGATGCCATCGATCTTGCAGGCGATGTTGTGGCCGTCTGCGCCCTCGGTCAGGCGGATGTTCCTGACCTTGGTGCCGCCTTTGACGACCGACGACGATCCCTTCACCTTGAGGTCCTTGATGACGATGACGCTGTCGCCGTCCGAGAGCGCGTTGCCGTTGGCGTCGCGCACGCCCGCCTCAGGCGAGGCCTCTGCGGCGGTGCCGGCCGCGGCGCTCCACTCATGGGCGCATTCCGGGCAAACCCACAGGCTGCCATCCTGATAGGCATGTTCGGAATTGCATTTCGGGCAGTTCATTGCGTCGTCCATTGTCGTCCTAAAACCCTGTCCGGGCGAAGCGCACCGTAGGTTCATGTCCGGGTAAAGCAAGGGAAAAGCTTCGGTCCCAGAAGGGGCAAGAGCCCATGGCATCGAGTAGCCTCGCATGAGCGCAGGCGACTTGCGGGATGACGTGAGAGTGGTCCCAGATGTCGAGAGCCCGTCGTCACCTCCGCGAGCGCAATTGCGCTCGTCGCCGGGCGCGCGTTCGCGCGACCCGTGGCTCATCCGGGCTGCCAGAGTGCAGGCGAGGGCCTTTTTGTCGCGACAGCCGGGCTTTGCAGCATCGCGCACACCCCATAAGCTGACGTCAGCCGAAACGCGCCCCACCTCCCGCCAGAGATCGCCGCGTTACGTCGATCGAAGACGGAAGCGAAGGAGACGAGAACAGCAAAAAGCTGCAACGCTGCGCACTGCCATTGGGAAAAGGGGAGGACACCGATGCCGCTGTCGATCGACCGCCGTCGCGCGCTTGCGCTCACCAGTTCTTTCATTGCGGCGCCGTGGCTCGTGCCGCGGGCGGGCCGCGCCGCGGAGGCCTGGCCGATCCGGCCCGTCAAATATGTCAACGGCTTTCCGGCCGGCGGCGCCACCGACACGCTGTCGCGCGTGCTCTGCCAGAAGCTGAGCGAACTGTCCGGGCAATCTTTCGTGGTCGAGAACAAGGCCGGCGCCGGCGGCGTGCTTGGCGCGGATGCGATCGCCAAAGCGCCGGCGGATGGCTACACGATCGGGCTCGGCGGCATCGCCTCCAACGTGCTCGCGATCGGCTCTTACGCAAAACTGCCGTATCGGCCGCGCGAGGATTTCACCTTCATCTCCGGCATGTGGCAATTGCCGAACATTTTGTCCGCAAAGAAGGACCTGTTCTCCGCGGACCTGAAGGAATTGCTCGCGGCGTTCAGGAAGGAGCCTGGCAAATACACCTACGCGTCCGCCGGCTTCGGCACCACGCTGCATCTCTCCGGCGAGATGATGAACAGCATGGCCGGCGTCCAGGTCCGCCACGTGCCCTATCGCGGCGCCGCGCCGGCGCTGAACGACCTGCTCGGCGGCAATGTCGATCTCCTGTTCGACAATCTTCCAGGCTCGTTGCCGAGTGTGCGCTCCGGCGCGATCAGGCCCGTCGCGGTCACCGCGAAGAAGCGGATCGCGGAGCTTCCCGACGTGCCCGCGTTCGCCGAATTGTTGCCCGGCTACGAGATGACCTCATGGACTGCGCTGATCGGCCCCGCCAACATGCCGCCCGACCTCGTCGCGCAGATCAACGCGCTCACCGCAAAAGCGCTGAAGGATCCTTGGCTGCAACAGCGCTACGCAGACCTGGGGGCCACCACCTGGCCGACCACGCCGCAGGAGATCGCGGCTTATCGTGACAGCGAGGAAGCGCGGCTATTGCCGATCATGAAGGCGGCCGGGATCAAGCCGGAGGGTGGGTAAGGGGATGCTCGTGGTCTCCGAGGCTCGCCTGCCAAGATCACGCTGCGAGTTTGCGCAGATTGAGCCCATCCCAAACAGAAGCGCCGCGTCTCGCGCCTGCGAGAAGCCTGCATCCTTCGGCTAACGCTATCACTCCTCAGGGAACGCCTGTTTCGCTGCGGCGTTCCTGCTCATGAGGAGGAATTCGCCATGAAGTTAAAAGCATTGTTTATTGCAGCAGCCGTGCTGCTGATGCCGGCCGCCGTACTCGCGGCGCCGGGTATCGTGACCACCACGGTCAGCCTCAAGGCCGGGCCCGGTGAAGGCTTTCCGACCGTCGACCGCATTCCCGGCGGCGCCCGTGTCAACATCCACGGGTGCTTCAGAGGCAAGGCCTGGTGCGATGTGAGCTGGTCGGACGATCGTGGCTGGGTGTCGTCGCGATATCTCCAATACCTCCACCGCAACCGCTACGTCTATCTGCCCGACTATGTCGACGAGATCGACGTCCCCATCGTGCCGTTCGTGCTGACCTCGTACTGGTCGAGCCACTATGCGGCACGTCCCTGGTATCACCGCCGGGCCCACTGGGGCGGCTACTGGCAATCGCATGAGCGTGTCGCGACGCGGTTGACGATCGACCGCTCGGCGGCCCGGATCGGCCGCGCGGCGGCAGCGCGCGACGCTGCGCTCCCCGAGGCAAGGACGCGGGTCGGTGTCGAGGAGAGGTCGCGTGCCCGTGTCGAGGAACGGACGCGGGCCGGTGTGACGGAGCGGAGCCGCGCCGGCGTGACGGAACGCGTGACGCGGGAGAGGGACATCACGACGCGTGGCGCACGCGAAGGGCGCGAACGCGCGGTGGTGCAGGACCGCATGACACGCGAGAGCGCGCGGACGGCGCGAGAGAGCGCGCGGATGACGCGTGAGGGCGCAAGAGCGACGGTACGCGAGCAGCCGATGACCCGAGCCCGCCCGCAGACGCCGCCGGTCATGGCCCGCGGCCATGACGAACCGCGTGCGGCTGCGCCGCGGATCGAGCGTGCAACGCCCCGCATGACGCAGCCCGATGCGGCGCGCGGCGGCGGTGGCTCGCCGAACGTACGCGCGCAGCAGATGCCGGCCCCGGCCGCTCCGCGCGCAGCAGCGCCCGCGACGCCGCAGGGCGGCGGTGCGCCGCAGATCGCACCGCGCGGTGGCGGTGGACCGGGCGGTGGCGGAGGCCCCGGTCAGGACAGGCGCCAATGAACGAAAAGCCCGGCCTTGAGCCGGGCTTTTTCTTTTGCTCGACGAACTGCTGGCGGCCTGACGGGCTGCGCGTTTCTCAACGTCGTGGGCGAGGTGAGAAAGGCTAACGCCACATGCCGCGCATGCGTTCACGAATATCGATCTGCACGTTTTGATTTGGCGTCGGGCGTGCTGCCGAAGTCGCCGCTGGCCATGTCTGTCGGTCGAACAGCTTAACCAGGTGGTCCGGTATGAAACGCGTCCGCGACGCATAGACGTGCCGGTCGCCGCGTGCCTGCTGACCGTGCACGAAGAAGCGCTGGGGCACGATCAGATGCAGATCGTCCTTGGCGCGCGTCATCGCGACGTACAGCAGGCGTCGTTCTTCTTCGAGTTCAGCCGTTGTGCCGGCGCCTAGATCAGACGGCATGCAGCCGTCGACAACGTTCAAGGCGTACACGGACTTCCATTCCTGCCCCTTTGCAGAGTGGATCGTGGACAGGATCAGATAGTCTTCGTCGCGCAGCGGCGGGCCGGAGCGATCGCTGGTCGCGTCAGGCGGATCGAGCGTGAGCTCGGTCAGAAAGCGCTCGCGGGAAGGATAGCCCGATGCGATTTGCTCGAGCTGCAGCAGGTCGGCCAGCCGCACCTCCGCATCCTCGTGGATGCGCTCCAGATGCGGGGTGTACCAGAGCCTGATACGCTCGACGTCGGCCGGCCATTCCGAATAGCGGATATTGGTGAGCGTTTCGACGAACGAAATCCAATCCTGGCCGGCGCGGGGTGGCGTTGGAAGCGCCGCGAGCGCGGAGATCGGATCGGCCATTACAGTGGTTTGATCGAGAATGCGTTGGGCCGACGCCGGACCAATGCCCGGCAACAAATGAAGCACGCGGAATCCCGCAACCCGGTCCCGGGGGTTCTCGACGAATTTGAGCAACGCAAGCACGTCTTTGACGTGGGCGGCATCCAGAAACTTCAAGCCGCCGAACTTGACGAACGGAATATTGCGCCGCGTCAGCTCGACTTCCAGCGGGCCGCTGTGGGAGGACGTCCGGAACAGGACAGCCTGTTCCTTGAGCCGCGATCCTTCCTCGCGGTTCGACAGCACCTGCTCGACGACGTAGCGCGCCTGGTCGGCCTCATCGCGAACGGTGACCAGACGCGGTAGCTGGGCCGAACTGCGATCGGTCCAGAGATTTTTGGTGAACCGTTCTCTGGCAAGCCCAATCACGCCATTGGCGGCAGCCAGAACCGGCTGCGTGGAGCGATAGTTGCGGTCGAGCGTAACGATCTCTGCCCTGGGGCTGAAGTGATCCGGGAAATCCAGGATGTTTTTGACGGTGGCCGCACGAAACGAATAGATGGATTGGGCGTCGTCGCCCACCACGGTAAGGCCGCGGCCATCCGGCTTGAGCGCCAGCAGTATCGTCGCCTGAAGCCGGTTGGTGTCCTGATACTCGTCGACCATGACATGATCGAACCGGCCGCCGATCTCCTGCGCGATCGCGGGCTCGGACACCATCTGCGCCCACCACAACAAGAGATCGTCATAGTCGAGGACGTTCTGCTTCTGCTTGGCCTCGACGTAGCTTGCGAACAATTGCTTGAGCTCATCAGCCCATCCCGAACACCAGGGATAATGCTGTCCGAGCACCGTCTCGATCGGCATCTGCGCGTTCACGCAACGGGAATAGATCGCAAGGCAGGTGCCCTTGGTGGGAAAGCGACTCTCGGTCTTTGAAAATCCGAGCTCATGGCGCACCAGATTGAGCAGATCAGCCGAATCCTCGCGATCATGGATCGTGAAGGCCGGATCGAAGCCGATGCTATCAGCGTATTCGCGCAGCAGCCGCGCCCCGATGCCATGGAAGGTTCCTGCCCAGGTCAGCGCCTCCGTCATGATGCCGGCCTTATCGCCGAGCACACGGCGCGCGATGCGCTCGACGCGCTGCGTCATTTCGGCGGCGGCACGGCGCGAAAACGTCATCAGCAGCATGCGGCGCGGGTCGGCACCCCTGATGATGAGGTGGGCGACCCGGTGCGCGAGCGTGTTGGTCTTTCCGGATCCGGCGCCGGCAATGACAAGGAGCGGCGAGCCTATGGTTCCACCCGCCGCGATGCCGTGCTCGACGGCCCGGCGCTGCTCCGGATTGAGGCTTTCCAGATATCGATCGGTATTCTCAGCGAGCACGAATCACCCCATGTCGATCCGAAGGTCGGCCGATTCGCTGAAGGTCGCAATGACGAATGTCCGCCCTGTCTCGTTGTCCAGCAAACGCCTTGTTAAGGATTGGCTCGCGCTGACTTGCGCTGATACGATTCGTTCCTTGCGAACAAACTGGAGTCGGATGGAGAACAAAGCTGTGGTGCAGCCTGTCTCCCTGCTTCAGGTGAGCGTCGGCTGGCGTTATGATCATCCGACCGAGCAGGGCGCGAATTCATGGCGAAGAAGGCGGGCAAGCTGATATCGCGACAAACGGTCCTGGCGATCGACATCGGTGGTTCGCGCGTGAAATTCATGACCGACAAGGAGCGAACCAGGCGTGCGTTTGCGTCCGGTCCTGATCTCTCTGCGAGAGCTATGGTGAGGCAGGTCAAGGCGCTGACCAAAGACTGGTCCTATGACGTCATCTCGATCGGGTATCCGGGGCCGGTGATCAACAACCGGCCGTTGTCGGAGCCTCACAATCTCGGTCTCGGGTGGGCCGGTTTCAATTTCGAAAGGGCCTTTGGCCGCCCGACGAAACTCGTCAACGATGCGCTGATGCAGGCAGTCGGCAGCTACCAGGGTGGCCGCATGCTGTTCCTGGGGCTCGGAACGGGTCTTGGCTCCGCGATGATCGTGGATGGCATTCTGGAGCCGATGGAGCTCGCGCACCTGCCGTACCGCAACGGCAAGACGTTCGAGCAATGCGTCGGCGCCGCGGCGCTGAAGCGCGTCGGCAGGAAGAAATGGCAGCGCGCGGTCGATGACGTCTTGAAGCGCCTGCTCGCTGCACTGGAGCCGGATTACATCATCCTTGGCGGCGGCAACGCCGACAAGGTCGATCATTTGCCGCGCAAGGTCCGCCTCGGCGCCAACACCAACGCGTTCGAGGGCGGATTTCGGCTGTGGAAGAAGGGGGCGGCCAGACCGGCCGGCTTACGGCGATAGAAAATGCGTCTCCGCGGCGTCCGTGCATAGGCGCGTGAGCTTTGCACCTGGATTTGAATGGCCTCTCAACAGCCGGCTGTCTATGGTGTGCGCATGTCCCGTCTTGTATGTCTATTGACTGCTATCGTCCTATCGCTGTTGTCTGTCGCCGCTCTGGCTGCGCCGGTGCATAAGCGGCCGGCTCCGCGCTGGCACGGCTACGGCTTCCTGCCGGGCTACCAGCAGCCGCTGAACAACAGCCTTCCACTTTACGCCCAGAAAGACGCGATGCGGCGTTTGGCACGCCGCGACCGGCGGCATTGGTACATTGACCCGGTCCCCCGTTACTACGGGTATGATGGCGACTGGCACTATTTTGGCCGGCCCGGCTTTTACGGCGGACGCTACAATGGCGGTAGCTTTGGCCCGTGCTGGACGCGGACACCGATCGGACCGATCTGGAATTGCGGCTGATCAGGTCAACAGGGCGCAAGAGCCAACGCGCCGCGCGAATGCGCGCCTGACGACGAGCGCAATTGCGCTCGCGCAGTGATGGCAGGCTCCGCGAAATCGGGGGGCGATCTTAGAGTAGTCCCGGATGTCGCTTCCGCCTGCGCTCTCCGAGCTACGGCGGACAAGCCGCTGATCCGGGCTTCTCGCTAAGTTCAGTCCAACCGCGAAGGAGTATCCGATGAAATCGCTTTTGCTGCTCACGGCGAGCGGTCCGCTGCTCATTCTCACATCGCACGAGTCCTTACGCGATCAGAGGCTTCTTGAGGTGCTCAAGCAAAAAGGGATCGGCAAGTTCGTCGCGTTTGAGGTTCCCTTGTCGCTCGCCAAGGAACGCTACGGCGGGCATTTTCAAGCGGTCGAAAGCAATCTGCACGAGACGGACGATCTGAGGGTCCTCGACTTCAACGGCCAGCGGATCTTTCAGCTCTTCCGTTTCGATGAACTCGGTTCACCGATCCTGCAAGAACAGCGAGCGTAGCCCGTGTTCGCCTATCGGCAAGAATGCGTCTGGCCGTCGTAGCCCCGGTAAGTCCCGGACGACGGATTGTAGGTGCGGAAGCGGGTGCAGAACATGACCATGGTCCGCTCGCGCGGCTTGCGGGCTGTCTTGTGGGCTGCCCCGGCCGGCTGCAGCGATCTACTCTGCTCTGTCCCTTCGCTGCGGCTAGCGATCTTTGATTGCTTGGCGACAGACTTCTGCTTCAAGGCGGGCTTCTGGTGCGCAACCGCCGGCTTTCCCCCCGCGGGAGCCGGCTTCTGCGCGACATCAGCAGGCTTCGCGTCCGGGACGGTCGGCTTCTGCTCTATGGTGGCAGTTTTGTCGTCCACGGCAGCCGCCTTCTCCTCGACGGCTGCAGGCTTGTCCTGCGCCACCGTTGGCTTCGGCTCGGCAGGGGCGGGCTTCTGCTCGACGATGGCAGGCTTGTCGTCCGGGGCAGCCGCCTTCTCCTCGGACGCTGCGGGCTTGTCCTGCGCGATGGCTGGTTTCTCCTCGGCGGGGGCCGGCTTCTGCTCGACGAGGGCAGGCTTGTCGTCCGCAGCAGCCGACTTCTGCTCGACCGCGGCGGGCTTGTCCTGCGCGATGGCCGGTTTCTCTTCCGCGGGCGCCGGCGTCTGCTCGGCGATGGCGGGCTTGTCATCAGCGGCAGGCGGCTTCTCTTCTGCAGCGGCCGGAGGCTTTTCCTGCGCGGGCTCGGAAGGTTGCGCTGCGGTCGGGCTGGGATTGTCCGTGGCCGACGACTGCGCGAGCGCTTGAGCGCTTATCACCATAAACAAGACACAACACAGCACGGCGGCGCGCTCGGCGACGGCGGTCGTGAGAGCTGACAAACGCATGGATTGATACTCGGCTAATTGTCCCCGTGAAAGTTCCACACCCATTTGCGGCAAGTCTGTGAACAGCGCGGCCGTTTCGTGAGCGACGACGCGCTTAAGACCGAAGTGTGTGCCGGCTGCCACACCACGCGCGTTAGGCATGGCGCCAGGCAGTGAAAAACCGTTTTGGTGGGACGCAACTGCAAGAAGATGTTTGTCGTTCAACAATCAAGGCGGGCGCGGCCCGGATGTCTCCGCGCCGCTGCTTGCTGACGATCGCTTCCCGGACGCGGTGCAGACACTCTTCCGGAGTGCACCGCAGGGCCCAGACACAAAATCGCGAAAATAACCCCATGCAAAGTAGCGAGCGCAGCCCGGATGAGCGCAGTGAGTAGGGCGGGTTAGCCAACGGGTCGCGCGAACGCGCGCCCGATGATAAACTCCGCGTAGCCCGCCGACTTGGTCACTTGGAATGGCGGATTACGCCTTCCGCCTTCGCTCTGCGAGCTACGGCGGACAGGTTGGCTAGCTAGCCCGCCCTGCGTTTGCTTCCCTTGACATGCCGGCGCTCCGCCGTCCGAATGGCTGACAGCGCATAAGCGCAGCGTCGCGGTGTCTCACTCGGCGCATCAAAAACAAAGCGGGAGGGTTTGCGAATGTTTCGACATGTCAGAAATTTCGCGTTTTTCGTGCTTGCGGCCGCAAGCCTGCTCGGCGCCGGAAACGCGCAAGGGGCCTTCCCGGAGCGGCCGATCACGCTGATCGTGCCGTGGGCCGCCGGCGGCGGCACCGACGCGGTCGCGCGCCAGATTGCCCACATGCTGGAACGCGATCTCAAGCAGCCGGTGAACGTCGTGAACCGCACCGGCGGGTCTGGCGTGGTCGGCCACCAGGCGATCGCGTCAGCCGCGCCTGACGGTTACACGTTCGGTCTCATCACGCTCGAGATCAACCTGATGCACTGGGTGGGGCTCACCGATCTTACCTTCGAGAAGTACACGCCGATCGCGCTGGTCAACCAGGACCCCGCCGCGATCCACGTGAAGGCGGACTCGCCCTACAAGACCGTCAAGGAGCTGTTCGAGCATATCAAGGCGAACCCGAACAAGGTGGTGGCCTCAGGCACGGGGCAGGGCGGAAGCTGGCATGTCGCCCTCGCCGGCCTGATGCAGGCCGACGGCGTTTCGCCCGGCTCGATCCGTTGGGTGCCGTCCACGGGAGCTGCGACCGCGCTGACCGATCTCGCGGCCGGCGGCGTCGACTTCGTCGCGTGCTCGATGCCGGAAGCCGAGGCGCTGATCAAGGCGGGGCGTATCCGCAGCCTCGTGTTCTTCTCGCCCAAGCGCGCGCCGAACTTCCCTGACGTGCCGACCACCGAGGAGGCGACCGGTCACAAGTGGCACAAGGGTGTGTGGCGCGGCTTTGCGGCGCCCAAGGGCCTGCCGAAGGAGATTGCCGCGCAGTACGAGACCGCGATCAAGAAGATCTGGGACAGCGAGGAGTTCAAGGAGTTCATGAACAGGCGCGGCTTCGACATGATCTATCTGGATTCGGCGAAGTTTGCGGAGTTCATGAAGGCGGACAACGAGGACAACGGCAAGGCGCTGAAGTCGCTCGGGCTGGCAAAGTAAGATGCCGCTCATGCCGCCGCCGTGAGGCTCGACACGTGCGGCCGGATCAGCCTACCGGGTCCGCGCAAGGCGCGGCCCGATGACAGGCGTAGTTCGCCGTTTGGTTGAGTCGCGGCGGCGGACTACGCTGCGCTAATTCGTCCCACAAGTAGCGCGAGCAGATTGGTCAATTGACAGCCATCAGCGACGGGGGAAGGCTCAGGATTAAGAGGCCCAGGATAGGAGAGAGGATATGATCGACTGGGGCAGTGCGCTTCAATGGGTGAAAAGCGCGGTCGACTGGGGCAGTGCCCCGCAATGGATGACGGCGGTGATTGCCGGCGGAGCGCTGTTAGTCGCCTATAAGTCTGTACAAAGCCAACGCGAAATCGCAAGGAAGCGAGCTGCAATCGATTTTTTCCTAAAGACTGAAATGGACAAGGATACACTTGCCTCTCACACAAAATTTGTGGCCGCTAGTGATGTCCTTAAAGAACTAAATGAAGGAGGTGATTTCAGCGAGTTCATTGGTACTGGTCACTACTATGCAATGCGAGATTATTTAAATCTCCACGAGTTGATAGCAGTCGGGATCCTTAACGAAGTCTTCGACGATAACGTTTGCTATGAGTTTTGGTCCGGTGAGTTAAGGCGAGCATATGCAGATACTGGGCGCTTCATCGAGCACATCCAAGCGCTGCCAGGCGAAAGAGGCAGTTACGCCGAGATGGTGAAGCTGGCCAAACGCTGGGCTCTGAGGGACAAGAACCGTAAATCGCACTAACTAACGGAAGTTCAAGCGCTTGAAACGACCGATCGTGGTGGCGGCGAGTAGTCCGCGTGAGCGACGCGAGGTGCTGTGAAAATTGCGATCCGTCAATAGGACGTCCCCCGGATGTCGTTGCGCTCATCCGGGGCTACGCTTGCTCAAGGAGCCCTTTGCCCCTCAGCCGTTCGAGCGCCTCAGCCATGCTTTCTACGACCTAAGAATTCCGCTCCTTCAGCTTTGCGATGACGGCGGCGCCTGTCGTCGCGTCGAGTGAATAGAACATCATCCGCGCCAGCTCGGCATATCCGCACGGGATTGGGCGTCCTGTAACTCCCCATGACGTAGCAGCATTGATCGCATCAATGTTGGTGCGGACTTGCGGCCCCAACTCGAAATAATAGGACATGCCGGGCGCAATGGTGACGTCGCTCTCGCAGGACACCTGATTTCGGACATCCATGATCGTCAGCTTGTGCGTTCCTGCCGGCCGGTCGGTGATGAAGTAGCTGCCGGCGCCGAGTTCGCCGACCAGCTTGCCATCGACCTTGATGGGCGGGGCGCCGAATCCATTCAGCGTACTGGGATGTCGAATGAAGTAGAGCCGCGCCTGTCGCGCATCCAAGGCCCGGTTCTGCGGCTCGTACGTCGTGGTTTTTGTCTCCACGCAGCCCGTCAACAGGCCTAAGCAGAGAAGCGCAGGTGCCGACTTGAGCGCGACCTTAAGCAGGCTTATCCCTGGAGATAGCTCATCATGCATGCCTGTCGCCACGCCCCGGTCCCCCCGTCGCTTCAGTTCAAAGATATCGTTCGCACCGTGGTTGTAGCGTCGATCGTACCGCGATCAAGTTCGAAAGCTGGCCTCGTGATGAGTTTCGCAACGGCTGCACCCGTTCGATCTCGTCGTCGATAAGATCGAGGGCCAGTCAAGCCTCAATCGATGAGGATCATTGAGCGAGTAGAGCGGGTTAGCGAAGCGTAACCCCGCCGACTCGGTCGCTTGGAGTGGCGCCCCGCTACGCTTGCTCTCGCTGACCCCGCGTCAGCCAATAGGTGGGTTAGGACAACGCTACCCGACCTGCCGCGAGCGGGTGGCGGATTACGCTTCGCTAATCCGCCCTACGAGTACTTGTTAAAGCTTGGACGCCGATGGCGGTCCATAGAGACAATCTACCGCAATGACCTCGATCTGCACGTTCGCGCCAGCGCTGACTTCTGCCGCGATAGTACTAATTCCTGGAATGCGCTTAAAGTCAGCCTCTCGCTGACAAGCTACTAGAAAGATACCTTTGTCGATCTGTTCTGCCTTGAGATACATAGGCAACTGCTTGGTAAGCCCGGACCAAAATTTTGAATTGCTCGCAAGCTTCGCCTCAAGGAGTACTCGGCTCGAATAACCTTGCGAGAACTTGAAATCGACAGGTCCACGGCCGATGTTCGCTTCTTTCGAGATGTCTATATTATTAGCTTGGCAAAAAGGAATAATCACGCCAGAGAACAATGCTTGAAACGCGATTTCTCGCTTCGGACTCTTGTCGTCATTCCAAAGAAGTCTCCACCCCTCATTGTTCTCAACGTAATTCTTATACTGGTTTGTGAATTGCAAGATTGAACGAAATAAATCATCAGAAGAGGCGATTAGGCAATGAACGATGTTCTTACCCGCCCAGCCTCGAGCCACCAAATAAGGTTGGTAGTAGCCATGTGGGTCTGTGTTCAGATTGTACGGTTCGCTGCCTTCCGTTTCTTTTGCCTTGACGTACTTTTCGCGAAGTTCTGGGTGTCGTCGCGCCAGATCGATTATAGTTGCCTTGTCCACATTCCTGGTAATGTCGTTGCCAAATTCTCGACGAATAGTCTCATTTTGAGTGTCGAAACAATAATCCCAGAAGTCGCTTGGATTTATGGTTGGCAGCGCCCTCAAATAATCCTCAGGGACCAGTAACACTGGATGTTCCGAGTAAGGGTTTAACGGGAGTTCATAGCGAGCAGCTTGCCATCTTCCTCTTGTGATATCGAAAAAGGCGCGAAGATACCGGATCTCCTGGGTAGGCAATTCGTATTTCTTGGCTATCGCTTCGGTATACTTGGCAAGCCGATTTCTCAAAATTCCGGCCGTCGCGTCACTTATTCGGTCAGCGCCAATTCGTTCTTCGAATATTTGCACTTCTTCAAAGTGTTCAAGGCGAGTTACCCCTTGCTGGACAGCAGCGTAAAGGCCGCGCGCCATTTGCGTTGCCAGCCCTCGACCCGAACCTGCGCCTTGAGTGCCGCTTCCGGAATATCCGATGCAAAGCTCGTGCACTTCGCCCAGCTCTAGGAGGGTGACTGCTTGCTTCCAATGTGGAGATGAAGTTTGTCCCTTGCTCTGTGCGATCAACTTGAACACAAAATCGAAGAACTGGACTACTTCAGCGTGGCTACCCTTAAATTCTTCGGTGCCTTCATTGTCAAAAATGAGAAATGGATCGATGAATAATTTTGTGTCGGCAAACAGAATGGGATCGAACCACACATCCTCTTTTGACTTCGTAATTCGAAATCTTTCGGAGAAAAGCACGATGAGCCTTTTGCCTCCTTGTTACCAGTTCTCCTCGACATCGCCTTAGAAAAACGGGCGGCGAGAGCCGCCCGTTTATTGTTAAAAGGGCTCACGAGCACCCCGTCGTGCTCCCACACGTATCGCACTTCATGCAGGTCCCATTCCGCACCAGCGTGAAGTTGCCGCACTCCGAGCACATCTCGCCTTCGTAGCCTTTGGCCTTGGCTTCTGCGCGGCGCTCGGCCTTGGAGGGGGCGACGGCGACTGCGGCGCTGCCGGCCTTGCTCCATTGCAGCCTTTCCGTCGGCGAAAGGTCGTGGCTCGCTTCCTGCTTCAGGGCAACCGCGCCTTCGAGGGTGTCGGCGAGGCGGGCGTTTGCGCCGTGGCCGCCGATCGCGGTGACGTTGCCCGAGCCGCGGGCATCGACATCGCCGCCGCGCATCACCACCAGATTATCCGTGCGCGAGCGGGTCAGGCCCTTGGACAGATATTTGGTGGCCTGGTGGCCGTCGGACGGCTCCTTGCCTTCCTCGACGCCCTTGCCGAGCGCGTCGAAATTCGACTCGGTCGGATCGACATGGGCGAGGTCGAAGCGCGACATGTAGCTGACCGCGAGTTCGCGGAACACATAGTCGAGGATCGAGGTCGCGTACTTGATGCTGTCGTTGCCCTGCACGGGGCCCGCCGGCTCGAAGCGGGTGAAGGTGAAGGCGTCGACATATTCCTCCAGCGGCACGCCGTATTGCAGGCCGAGCGAGACCGCGATGGCGAAGTTGTTGATGAAGGAGCGGAGTGCTGCGCCTTCCTTGTGCATGTCGATGAAGATCTCGCCGAGACGGCCGTCGTCATACTCGCCGGTACGCAAGTAGACCTTATGGCCGCCGACCACCGCCTTCTGGGTGTAACCCTTGCGGCGATCCGGCATCTTCTCGCGCTCGCGCATCACGACGATACGCTCGACCAGTTTCTCGACGATCTTTTCCGAGACCTGGGCGGCACGCGCGGCCATCGGCTTCTCGTAGAGCGCCTCCACCGCATCGTCCTCGTCGTCATCGTCTGAGATGAGCTGCGAGTTCAAGGGCTGGCTCAGCTTCGAGCCGTCGCGGTAGAGCGCGTTGGCCTTCAGCGCGAGCTTCCAGGAGAGGAGATACGCCGCCTTGCAATCCTCGACCGTGGCGTCGTTCGGCATGTTGATGGTCTTCGAAATCGCGCCCGAGATGAACGGCTGCGAGGCCGCCATCATGCGGATGTGGCTCTCGACCGAGAGATAGCGCTTGCCGATCTTGCCGCAGGGGTTGGCGCAGTCGAACACCGGATAGTGCTCGGCCTTCAGATGCGGCGCGCCTTCCACGGTCATCGCACCGCAGATGTGCACATTCGCCGCCTCGATCTCGCGCTTGGAGAAGCCGAGCGCGGCGAGCAGATCGAAGCCGGGGGCTGCGATGACTTCGGGGGCGAGGTTCAGCGTGTCGCGCAGGAAATCTTCGCCAAAAGTCCACTTGTTGAAGGCGAACTTGATGTCGAACGCGGTCGGCAGCGCCTTTTCTACCTTGGCCAGTGCTTCATCGGTGAAGCCTTTTGCCTTCAGGGTGGAGGCGTTGATGCCGGGGGCGTTGGAGAGCGAGCCATGGCCGACGGCGTAGGCCTCGATCTCCGCGATGTCGCTTTCGCGGTAGCCGAGCGCGCGCAGCGCCTCGGGGACGGCCTGGTTGATGATCTTCCAGTAGCCGCCGCCGGCGAGCTTCTTGAATTTCACCAGCGCGAAATCAGGCTCGATGCCTGTCGTGTCGCAATCCATCACCAGGCCGATGGTGCCGGTCGGCGCCACCACCGTGGTCTGCGCGTTGCGGAAGCCGTTGGTTTCGCCGAGCGCGAGGGCGTCGTCCCACGCCTTGGTCGCATGCGCGATGATGTCGCTTTGCGGGCAGGAGGCGTGATCGAGCGGCACCGGGTTGACGGCGAGCGCTTCATAACCCGACGCGTTGCCGTGGGCGGCGCGGCGGTGGTTGCGGATCACGCGCAGCATGTGCTGGGCGTTCTTCTTGTAGCCGGGGAAGGTGCCGAGCTCGGCCGCCATCTCGGCCGAGGTCTTGTAGGCGATGCCGGTCATCACAGCGGTCAGCGCGCCGCACAGCGAGCGGCCTTCCTTGCTATCATAGGGCAGGCCCATGGTCATCAGGAGGCCGCCGATGTTGGCAAAGCCGAGGCCCAGCGTGCGGAACTCATAGGAGAGTTCGGCGATCGCCTTGGACGGGAATTGCGCCATCATCACGGAGATTTCGAGCACGATGGTCCAGAGCCGGCACAGGTGCTCGTAGGATTCGACGTCGAACCGCTTGGTGGTGGTCGAATAGAACGTGATCAGGTTCGCGGACGCGAGGTTACACGCCGTGTCGTCCAGGAACATGTATTCCGAGCACGGGTTCGACGCGCGGATCTCGCCCGATGCCTTGCAGGTGTGCCAGTCGTTCATGGTGGTGTTGAAGTGCAGGCCGGGATCGGCGGACGCCCAGGCGGCGTGGCCGATCTTCTCCCAGAGCTCGCGGGCCTTGAGAGTTTTTGTAATCTTCTTGTTGGTGCGGCCGATCAGATTCCAGTCGCCGTCGGTTTCGACAGCACGGAGGAAATCGTCCTTCAGCGAGACCGAGTTGTTGGAGTTCTGGCCGGATACCGTGAGGTAGGCCTCCGAATCCCAATCGGTGTCGTAGATCGGGAAGTCGATGTCCTTGTAGCCCTGCTTGGCGAACTGGATCACCCGCTTGATGTAGTTGTCGGGCACCAGCGCGCGGCGCGCGAGCTTGATCTCGCGGCGGAGGGCAGGGTTCTTTTCGGGATCGAAGCAATCGTCGCCGCTGCCTTCGCAGTTGACGCAGGCCTTGAGCACGGCCTTGAGGTGCTTCTGGTTGATCTTGGAGCCGGTGACGAGAGCGGCAACCTTCTGCTCCTCCTTCACCTTCCAGTCGATATAGGTCTCGATATCGGGATGGTCGACGTCGACCACGACCATCTTGGCCGCGCGGCGCGTGGTGCCGCCGCTCTTGATGGCGCCGGCTGCGCGGTCGCCGATCTTGAGGAAGCTCATCAGGCCGGACGAGCGGCCACCGCCGGACAGGCGCTCGCCTTCGCCGCGCAGGCGGGAGAAGTTGGAGCCGGTGCCGGAGCCGTATTTGAACAGGCGCGCCTCACGCACCCAGAGGTCCATGATGCCGCCCTCGTTGACGAGGTCGTCACCCACGCCCTGGATGAAGCAGGCGTGCGGCTGCGGATGCTCGTAAGCCGACTTCGACTTGGTCAGCTTCCCCGTGAACGGATCGACGTAATGGTGGCCCTGGCCGGGGCCGTCGATGCCGTAGGCCCAATGCAGCCCGGTGTTGAACCACTGCGGCGAGTTCGGCGCGACCATCTGTTTTGCAAGCTGGTAGCGCAGCTCGTCGTAGAACGCCTGCGCGTCTTCATCGCTGGAGAAGTAACCGCCCTTCCAGCCCCAATAGGTCCAGCAGCCGGCGAGGCGATCGAACACCTGCTTGGCTGAGATTTCGCCGACATAGCGCTCGCTTTCGGGCAGCAGGGCGAGCGCCTCGTTGTCGGGCACCGAGCGCCACAGCCACGAGGGGACCGTCTCTTCCTCGACCTTTTTCAGGCACGCGGCGACGCCGGCTTTGCGGAAATACTTCTGGGCGAGGACGTCGGAGGCGACCTGCGACCAGAACTGGGGCACCTCGACATTTTCCAGCCGGAACACGATCGAACCGTCGGGGTTGCGGATCTCCGATGTCGTCAGCCTGAAATCAATCCCTGCATAGGGTGACTGGCCGGAAGTGGTGTTGCGCCGCTCGATTCGCATTTTTAGTGCCCCGTCTTCTTGCCCGGTCCGCATTTCCTGGCGGTTGCCGGATGTTTCAGTGAGCGAACCTTCGGGACCAAGGTTGAAGACAACCTTGGCCCTTGAGATCCGCCAGCTCTACCGGTGAACCCGGCCCTGTTTCTGCTTTCGCCACCCCAAGGGTTCGTCCCGCCTAACGGCGAGGCCAACCCCATCCCTTGGCTTTGAGCCTGATCGGTCCGCCGCCTACCCCTAGTCGGCTTTCCGGATCATGCTCGAACTCAACGCCGCAACTCGTCGCCTGAGCCATTCGGCTCGTTTTTCGGCCCCGGATCACCCCCGAATTTTGGGCAGACAAGCCCTCGATCCGTGCCTCAACCGGCTGACGGAGTGCTCGTTCGGAACCCGTTTGGGAGTGATCGGCGGGACCCAGAACTTAACTCGCGCCGTCCAATACTAAGGCTAGGACAAACCCGTTACGCCCGTCAAGGAGTAGTACGAGTTCCTGAATCAAATACTAAATATGGTGGAAAGTGCGGGAAAACAGGGGTCGGTGCCGCGCCTGTGATTGATGCAAGTATCAGTGAGTCCTCAGGGATTCCCAACCAAAAAATTTGTTCGTCCCCTGTGGAGGGAGGCCTTCGTCCCGCTGTTCACAGGGCAGGTATTTTTTGAGCTTTCGGGATTGCACTGGAGAGACTCACGTAAGGCTACGGGCAGGGGAGGTCTGGCATGCCCGGGCATCCGTGGCGGCACGCCGTGATTAGCGGCAAGGTGGGGGCCGATTCCATCCCTTGCCGGGCCCCATGACAGAATCAAAACCCACCGCGCCGGCGCGGATCGCGCCGGCAGGCCTGATGTTCCTCGCCATCACCTCGGTGGGCTGGGGCTTCAACTGGCCCGTCACGAAATATCTGCTGAGCGAATTGCCGCCGCTGACCCTGCGCGGCTCGACCGGGGTGATCGGCGCTGCGCTGCTGGCCGTGCTGGCGCTGGTGCGCTCGCAGAGTCTTAAGGTCGAGCGGCACTTGTGGCCGCGGCTGATGCTCTCGGCGCTGCTCAACGTCACCGGCTGGATGGTCTTGATGGGGCTGGCGCTGCTCTGGCTGCCGGCGAGCGAGGCGGCGCTGATCGCCTACACCATGCCGGTCTGGGCTTCGCTGGTGGCCTGGCCGGTGCTCGGCGAGCGGCCGACGGTGCTGCGCACGGTGGCGCTGGTGATGGCGTTTGCGGGGCTCGCAGCCATCATGGGCGGCAACGGCATCACGGCGACGACGGAAAAACTGCCGGGCATGGTGATGGCGCTCGCCGGCGCGTTCGGCTTTGCGCTCGGCACGGTGCTCGCAAAGAAGCTGCCGGTGCCGCTGCCGCCGATCCCGGCTGCAGCGTGGCAGATCGGGCTCGGATGTTTTCCGATCGTCATCATCGGCCTCGCCTTCGAGACCACGCATATCGAAAAGGTGACGCCGCTCGGCTGGTGGCTGCTGATCTATTCGACCGTGATCCAGTTCTGCATCGCCTATGTGAGCTGGTTCGCAGCACTCGCCCGCCTGCCGGCCTCGGTCGCCGCGATCGGCACCATGGCGGTGCCGGTCATCGGCGTCGTGGCCTCGGCGATCGCGCTCGGCGAGCCGCTCGGGCTGATCCAGATCGTGGCACTGGTGTTTACGCTGGCCGGCGTCGTGCTGGCGACAAGGTCTTAGCACTAGCAAGGCAGGTCTCACGGCGTCGTCATGCCCGGGCTTGTCCCGGGCATCCACGTCCTTTGTTCGCCGCGTGGAAGAAAAGACGTGGATGGCCGGGACATAGGCGAGCGCAAGCGACGCCGTCCTTCGGGCGGCTATGCCCGGCCATGACAGGGCAGGGACGGGTATCCGATTGTAATGCCTGCCGGTTTGCAGTAGGCATCGGGGCGGAAAGTTCTGGCATAATGGGTGCCAGGTCTGAGGGCCTGGTTTTTTCTGTGAAAGAGAGAGTATGGCGCGCAACGTTTTGATCCTGGGGGCCTCCTACGGCTCCTTGCTGGCGACGAAGCTTTTGATGGCCGGTCATAACGTGACCCTGGTCTGCCGGAAGAAGACGGCCGAGCTCATCAACCGCGACGGCACCGAAGTTCGCATCAAGCTGCGCGATGAGGCCGTGCACCGCGCGATCTTCTCGCGCGACCTGCCGGGCAAGCTGGATGCGACCACGCCCGCCGAGGTCAATCTTTCCCGCTACGATCTGGTCGGCCTTGCGATGCAGGAGCCGCAATACACCAATCACACGATCCGGGTTCTGATGATCAAGATCGCCGCGGCAAAATTGCCGTGCCTGTCGATCATGAACATGCCGCCCTTGCCCTATCTCAAGCGCATCCCCGCGCTGGCGGATATGGACCTGGAGGAAGCCTACACCAACGCGCAGGTCTGGGAGCGCTTCCAGCCGGGGCTGGTGTCACTCTGCTCGCCCGATCCACAGGCCTTCCGCCCGCCGGAAGAGGCGGCGAACGTGCTGCATGTCGGCCTTCCCACCAACTTCAAGGCCGCCGCCTTTGCCGACGAGCAACACAACAAGCTGCTGCGCGAGCTGGAGGCCGACATCGACGCGGTGACGCTCGACGGCCACGACGTCCCGGTGAAGCTGAAGGTGTTCGACTCGCTGTTCGTGCCGCTCGCCAAATGGTCGATGCTCTTGACCGGCAATTACCGCTGCATCACCCCGAGCGAGCCGCAGTCGATCCGCGACGCCGTGCACGGCGATCTCAAGCTGTCGCAGTCAATCTATGACCACGTCGACGGCATCGCCCGGCGCCTTGGCGCCGACCCGGCCGACCAGGTGCCGTTCGCGAAATATGCCAAGGCGGCCGAAAGCCTGCTCAAGCCGTCATCGGCGGCGCGCGCAGTCGCCGCCGGCGCGCCGTTCATCGAACGCGTCGACCTGCTCGTGAAGTTGATTTCGCACCAGCTCGGCGCTCCCAGCGCCGAGATCGATCGCACGGTCGAGACCGTCGATCAGAAGCTGAACGAGAAGATCGTCGCGGGCGGCTCGGGGGCGCAGTGAGGGGCGTGAGTCCTGTTCGAAATGGCGCGCCCGACGGACTACATTTCGGTCGGGTTCTCACGCGCCAAGTTGTTTCTCCAGTTCGGGAATAAGCTGTCTGAGCTTCCCGTGACTGATGAGCGGTGAAGCGGCGATTTCAGCAAGCCGCTGCTCGACGTGGGGCCACTGATTGGTCTCGCGCGGATCGGTATCGTCCTTGGCGAGATTGCAGGGGTAGCAGGACAGCACGCGGTTGCTCCTGCCGTTCTGGCCTCCCTTTGAGAGCGGGATGAAATGGTCGATGCTGGCCTTCACCTTGCCGCCGGTCTTTTGCCGGGAGAGGGCAACATCGCAGTAGGCGCATCGTCCGCCCCAATCGAAATAGCAGCGCTTGTAGATCACGTCGGCCATCAGCCTTGGCTCTTCCCGCGAATCATTTCGTCCAACGTCTCACCCTTTTCATATATCAAGTCGGCATTGAAAACGACGCCGCCAGGGAGAGGCTTGCGGCTTGTTCACCCCGACAGCGCGCGCCGCACCATGTTCGCCAACTGCGACTTCCGGTAAGGTTTCGTCAGCAGCAGTACGCCGGCATCGAGCCGGCCCTGGTGCACGATGGCGTTGTCGGTATAGCCGGACGTATACAACACTTTGACGCCGGGGCGGAGCTTCAACACCTTGTCCGCCAGTTCGCGGCCGGTCATGCTGCCGGGCATGATGACGTCGGTGAACAGGAGGTCGAATGCCTGGCCGCCTTCAATCAGGTTCATCGCCGCCGGCCCATTGGCGGCGGCCACGGTGCGGTAGCCGAGACTCTGCAACTGCGCGGTGACGAAGTTGCGCACCAGCGCGTCGTCTTCCACCACCATGATGGTCTCGTTGCCATGCGGCAGCGGCGGGGCTGCAGCCGGCGTGGCCTCGACCTGGCCGCGGGCAGGGGGCAGATAGAGCTTGATCGTGGTGCCGTGGCCGATCTCGCTGTAGATGCGGATGTGCCCGCCCGATTGCTTGACGAAGCCGTAGACCATGCTCAGCCCGAGGCCTGATCCCTTGCCGACTTCCTTGGTGGTGAAGAACGGCTCGAACACCTTGTCCAGCACGTCCTGCGGCATGCCGGCGCCGGTATCGCTGACCGCGAGCATCACATAGGGGCCGGGCTTCACGCCCGGATTGGCCTGCGCATAGGCCTCGTCGAGCACGACGTTGCGCGTCTCCAGCAACAGCTTGCCGCCATTCGGCATCGCGTCGCGCGCGTTGATCGCCATGTTGAGCAAGGAGTTGGCGAGCTGCGAGGCGTCGATATGGGCGGTCGCCATTTCCTGATCGAGGATCGAGTTGACCTCGATCTGCTCGCCGAGCGTCGGGCGCAGCAGTTTTGCGATGTCGAGCACGGTGGCGTTGATGTCGACGTTGCGCGGCTGCAGCGGCTGGCGGCGGGCGAAGGCAAGCAGGTGCTGGATCAGCTCGCTGCAGCGTTCCGCCGCCTGGTCGATCAGTTCGGCGGTCTTCTGCAGCGCCGGCTCATGTGCAAGGCCCGCAACCAGCGTTTCGGTGGTGCCGGTGATCACGGTCAGCATGTTGTTGAAGTCGTGGGCGACGCCGCCGGTGAGCTTGCCGATGGCGTCGAGCTTCTGCGACTGCAACAGCTTGTGCTCGGTTTCGCGCGACCCCGTGATGTCATGATAGACCAGCGCCGCACCGCTGATGGCGCCGGAGGCGTCGCGCAACGGCCGGCCGCTGATCACGAGATGAACCGGCGGATTGCCGCTGACGGGGCGCATCACGATTTCGCTGGCGTCGAACGCTTCGCCGCGCAGCGCGCGCGAGGCGGGCATGTCCCGGAGCGGCAGCGGCGTGACGCCGTCGGCATGAAAAACCGTGCTGAGCGAGCGCAGCAGTTCGATCGTCATTCCCGGCCGGTAGCGCAGCATCTTCTCGGCGGCCGGATTGGAGAGCAAGATCTCGCCCTTGGTGTCGATGACGAGCACGGCTTCCGCCATGCTGTGAAAGGTGCTGCGCAAGACCGCGGCCGAAAGGCGCAGTTCCTCATGCGCGGCGACCAGATGCTCGGTGCGCTCGGCAACCGCGGCCTCCAGCGCCTCGTTGGTGGCCTTGCTGGCACTCAGCGAATCCTGCAGTTCCCGACGCGAGCGGCGGGTCGACACCGTCAGAACGGTGGCAAGGACCAGAATCAGCGCGACGCCGGCGAGATCGATCGCCAGCAGAAACCTCCCATTGATGTCGGATTCAGCGCGCCTGGCAAAAAGCAACCGGCGCTCTTCCGCCACCGCCTTTGCAAGATTTCCGGCGATCGCAGCCGTCGCCGCGCGGTCCTCCTGGCCGACGAGCGCCGCGACCGCGGCGCTGTCTCCCGCATTCCGGAGCCTGATCAACTCGCCATTGACGGCAATCTGGCGCTCCACCAGCGCCTTGGTCTCTTCGATCAATTGCTTTTCGGTGGGATTATCCTTGACCGCTTCGATCAGCGGCGGCAGTGCCAGCAGGATGGCGTCGCTGGCCTCGCGGTATTCCCTGGCGAATTGCTGATCGCCGGTAATCGCGAAGGCGCGCGCGGCGCTTTCAGCGCGGCGCAGCAGGGGGCGCATGTCGGAGAGCTTGCTGAGGATTCCGAGCGCGCGGTCGACCGAGGCCGCATCATACCGCGACTTGAGATCCAGACCGATCGAGGCAGCGCCGATAACGAGGAGGATGGCGAGGCCAATTCCAAGAATGATACGCTGCGAAGGCATTGCCAGTTGCTTATTTCACTATTTTGACGGCTGCGCGGAAGCTTTCGGTTTGGTGAGGCATTGATTGACCGAGGTCAACAGCGCTTCCGGCGTGAACGGCTTGCGCAGGCAGCATGCCGCACCGAGCTCGATCGTCATCCGCAGGAAATCCGGTGCGCGCTCGGCATTGGCGAACGCATAGCCCGACATCGCGATAACGGGCACGTCCGGCCTGTGCTCGTGAAACATCCGGATCGACTCGAAGCCGCGCATATGCGGCATGAACACGTCGATCAACATGACGTCGAAATCGTCGGATTCAAGTGCGCGCATTCCCGCTTCACCACCGTCGGCAACGGTGACCTCGAAACCCTTGCGCGTCAGACAAACCTCGATGGCAACGCATGCCATCGGGTCGTCATCGACCACGAGAACGCGCGGCACGATGATTCCTTCTTCCCTCGGGCGGCGGCCAAGTGACTCGCACATCCCACACGACGATTAAGTCGAAACGCCGACAGGTCGTCTGTATGGTAGAGTGCACATAAAAGTTGTCGAGAGCAATTCCGTTTCGCTGTGTCAGAACAATAACAAATGCAATTCCGGTTCCGGATCTAAGCCTGCCATGCCGCCGACCAAGCTTTCGGGACGGCTGTCCCCCTTTGGGCTCATCCTGCTTGCGGTCACGTCGGTCGGGTGGGGTCTCAACTTCCCGATCATGAAACATTTGCTGAATGAATGGCCGCCATTGTCCTCACGGGGCCTGTGCGGCATCGCCGGCGCTGCGGCGCTGGCGCTGTTTGCGCTCGCGCGGCGGCAGAAATTGACCGTGCCGCGGCCGATGTGGCTGCGGCTCCTGCTGGTATCGACGCTCACCATCGGCGGCTGGGTCGCGTTCATGGGGCTGGCGCTGTTGTGGCTCAACGCCAGCGAGGCCGCGGTCCTCGGCATATCCATCCCGGTCTGGGTGGCGTTTCTGGCATGGCCGATCCTGGGTGAGCGGCTGTCGCCGCTCCGCGCCGCCGCGCTGACGGTCGCGCTCGCCGGCATCGCCGTTTTGATCGGCGGCCATGGCATCGAGGCCAGCGTCGAGAAGCTGCCGGGCATCGCGTTCGCGCTGGCAGGCGCGGTCTGCGTCGGGCTCGGCACCGTCTTGACCAAGCATTTCCCGCTGGCGATGCCTCCGCTGTCACTGGCCGCCTGGCAGATCGGACTCGGCTGCCTGCCGATCGCGATCGTCGGCCTCGCAGTCGAGCAGCCGCAACTGGCTGATCTATCATCGGTGGGCTGGGCGTCGCTGGTCTATATGACGTTGATCCAGTTCTGCCTGTGTTACGTGTGCTGGTTTGCCGCACTGGAACGGCTGCCGGCGGCGACGGCCTCGATCGGAACTCTGCTGGTTCCCGTCATCGGCGTGCTGGCGGCGGCGGCGATGCTGCGCGAGCCGTTCGGTCTGCGCGAAACCGCCGCGCTGGTGTTCACGCTTGGTGGTGTCGCAGTGGCGCTACGGGCCTAACTCTGGAACGAAAAGGGCGGCGCAGAGGAATGCGCCGCCCTTCAATTTCAAGATAGCGCGCTATTGCGCCGGGCAGGGGTGTCGTTGGCCGTCATAGCCAAGATATGTGCCTGACGCCGGATCGTAGGATTTGTACCTGCGCATGCAATACGCCACGGCGTCATCGCCGACGGGCGCCGCCGCTACGACGGTGTCGTCATAGTAGTAAGGGTCATCGTAATAATAGGAGTTATAATAGGAGTTGCCGTAGTAGCCGTAGGCTGAGCCGATGCCGGCACCAATCGCGAAGCCCGGCCAGAAGCCACGGTGATGGTGGTGATGACGGCCACGCCAGCCACCGCCAGACCAGTTCCCCGCGCCGCCGCCCGCGACAACTGCGCCGCCACCAGGGCGGACGCCCGGTGTCGCGACAGGTCCTCCTCCGACCATTCCACCGCCTCTCACACCAGCGCCGCCACCGGCCGCTATGCCTGGACCGCCACCTCTAAAGCCGCCACCTCCGCCGATTGCCGCGCCACCGCCGCCACCTCCACCGATCGCAACGCCGCCGCCGCCACCTCTACCGCCGCCGCCACCCCCGCCACCACCGCCGCCGATAGCTGCGCCGCCACCGCCACCGCCACCGCCGCCACCACGGCCACCGGCCATGCCCTGTGCCTGAGCGTCGCTGAAGCTTGGTGCAACCAGCGGCAGCACAAGCGCGATCGCTGCCGCGGTACTCAAAACCTTTAGATTGATCATTGTAGGCTCCATTTGCGGGATATAGGCCCTAACCCGTTTAAGGGGCGGACGTTCCCGAGCCCGCGCATTGATTGCGCGCCAGTTCAGCTTGTGGCAGCGGAACTGTATACGGAATGAACGGACTGCGCCGATTCCGCGACCATGGGCGGGCACAATCGGGCATGGCAAAACCGCCCTCGGCAAGGCCGCAATCTCAGCCTTTGTCTGGACAATCCGCCCCGCCGATGGCATCAGAGCGGCACGTTTTCTCGAACCGGCCGAGCCCCATGAAGCAGTTTTTGCTGAAGTTTTTCACCTGGTGGAGTGGCCAGACGTTCGGCACGCAATTGTGGACGTGGCGATTCGGCGAGTTGGTCGGCCAGGACGAGCAGGGCAACCGCTACTACCGCACCAAAGGCCGCAAGATCGATCCGACGCTTGGCTTCGAGCGGCGCTGGGTGATCTATAATGGCTATGCCGAGGCGAGCCGGGTGCCACCGTCATGGCACGGCTGGCTGCATCACACCGTCGATGTCGCCCCGACCGAAGAGAACTATACGCCGCGGGAATGGGAAAAGCCGCATGTTCCGAACATGACCGGCACGCCCGCGGCCTACCGTCCCTCCGGCTCGACGCTGGTCAGCGGCCGCCGCCCTAAGGCGACCGGCGACTACCAGGCCTGGACGCCGGGAAACTGACTTCACGTTTATTTTAGCAGGAAGACCTTCAGGAGCTCTTGCCGCCGTAGATAGGTGTAGATACACTTATTTCATGAAGCAGCCGAATGACCCTGACGCCGCTGATTATATGGCCGCCGCCGGCTGTTTCTGCCTGGCGTCGCGGCAGGCCGCGCGAAAGATCACGCGGTTGTACGATTCCTACATGCAGGAATCCGGAATTCGGGTCACCCAGTTTACCATCCTGTCGCAGTTGATGCTGCGGGGGGAGATGCCGATCGGAAAGCTGGCCGGCATTCTCGGCATGGAACGCACGACGCTGACGCGAAATCTCACAGTGCTCGAGCAGCAAAAGTGGATTTCGATCAAGCCCGGCGACGATCCGCGCGCGCGAATGATCGGCATCAGCGGACAGGGCAGGAGCGTGGTGCGCCGCAGCTTTCCGTTCTGGTCGAAGGCGCAGGCGCATATCGGCAAATTGCTCGGCGCCGACGGCCAGGCTGCGCTGAAGCTGCTGGATTCCCGGAATCTGGGATGAGACGAACGGGCTTCGGCCCACCGCTTTTTCATTCCGATAGGTGTAACTACACGTAAAGGAGAGATGTCATGCTCGACTTCATCGGAACTATCGTGCTCGTTGCCGCCATCATCGCCATCATCGTCAGCATCAATGCGCTCACCGGCGCGATGCCGGTCAGTACGTCACAACGTCTCGCGCTTTCGGTCGGCGCCGGGCTGTGGACCGGGCTGGCTGCCGCGCTCGCCGGCGCGAACCTGTTCCTCGGGTCAAATCCGCTGGGGCCGCCGACGATCGGTACAGTCATCGCGTTGCCGCTGGTCGCCACTGCCGTTGCGGCGGCGATCTCGCCGTCGGTGCGGGCTACGCTGCTCGGGATGCCGATGCCCTTCCTGATCGGCCTCAACGTCTGGCGTGTGGCGGGAGGATTCTTCCTTCTCCTTGCGGCCGAAGGCCGGCTTGGCGGACCATTTCCAACCTCGGCGGGTTGGGGCGATATCATCACCGGCGTGTTGGCTTTGCCCGTGGCCTGGCTCGCGCTGCGCGGCCAAGGCAAGGCGCTGGTCTGGACTTGGAATGCATTCGGCATGCTCGATCTGGTGGCCGCGGTGGCATTCGGAATTATCTCGGCGAATGGCTCGCCGCTGCAGATCATTCACGCCGGCGAAGGCTCGGAGGCGGTGCAGGTGCTGCCCTGGTCGCTGATTCCGACGGTGTTGGTGCCGATGTTCCTGATTGTGCACGGCATTATCTTTGCGCGGCTGGCGCAGGGCAGTCAGCGCGTGCCGGGCTGAAGCCTGGCGTTGCGCTGCACATATGGTCCCGTTTTGCACCGGCTCGCCTGTGGATAGCGGGATCAGCGGGTACAACCATCACGGCCGCCTTGTGCTCTCCGCGAGGCTGCGGCTCAATAGGGCCATCTTACGGAGATGGGAAACCATCGCGTCGGTGTCGGGCTCCAGTTCGCGACTGCCCCGATTTGCAGCGGCCACCGAGTAGGAAACGGCTGGGAGATAGGCCCCCGGTGCAGATTTCCTGAAATCGCCCGCTAATGTGTGGCTGCCGTAGGAAAGGAAAGGCCGTCTGGGCAACCAGGCGGCCTTTTTCTTTGTGGCGACGCTCACGTGTCCCGGACGCGGTGCAGCGCTCTTCAGCAGTGCACCGCAGAGCCGCGACCTACAACGCAGATAGGTCCCGGCTTGACGTCGCGTCACTGTCTGCCGTGCGGCGTCCGGACACCATACAAATCTGCCAGCATCACCCCAGCCGCGCGGCAGCGCGGTCGATCATCTCGCCGCGGCGGATTTGCGCTGGCGCAATCCGGTCCTTCATGAGGGCGAGGACTTCCGGCGGCGCCGTGTCGGGCGAGCCGGAATTGAACGGCGGCGCGGGATTGTATTCGAGGCGGAGCTGAATCGCTTCCGCGGTCCGCCGGTCGTGCAGCAGCGAGACCAGCGTCAGCGCAAAGTCGATGCCGGCGGTGACGCCGCCGCCGGTGACGCGGTTGCGGTCGACGCAGACACGCGTCTTGGTCGGGATCGCGCCGAACGCGGAGAGGAAATCCATCGCCGTCCAGTGCGTCGCCGCGCGGTAGCCTTTCAGCAGGCCGGCGGCCCCCAGCACCAGCGAGCCCGTGCAGACCGAGGTGATGTATTTGGCTCCGGGGGCCTGCTGGCGCAGGAAGGCCAGCATCTCCTCGTCGTTGATCATGTCATCGGTGCCGAACCCGCCGGGCACGCAGATGACGTCGAGTTGCGGGCATTCGGCAAAGGTCGTGGTCGGCGTCAGCGTTAGGACGGAGTCGCTCGTAACCGGCTCGATCCGCTTCCAGATCAGATGAATTTTTGCGCCGGGCAGGCTGGAGAACACCTGCAAGGGGCCGGTGAAGTCGAGCTGGGTGACGCGCGGGAATAGCACGAGACCGATTTGCAGCGGCGTGGGTGTCGGGGACGGCGCGGACATCGTGACCTCCGGAAAATTTGGCTTGACGGAAGGCATCCTGACATGGTCGCTTCGTGTCCGAAATGGCATTTTTCCCTCATTTTCAGACATAGGCCAAAGTTAGAGCAGAGGCCAAGAGCGAGCCAGCATCATGATCGGCGTTCTCATCTTTCCGGACTTCCAGTTGCTCGACGCTGCCGGGCCGATTTCGGCCTTCGAGATCGCGGCACGCTACGCCGAGGCCCCGCCATCGATCCGGGTGATGGCAGTGACGCCGGGGCCGGTGCGCTCGTCGTCAGGCGTCGAGATCGTCGCGAAGGGATTGAAATCGGCATCTGCGATCACGACGCTCATGGTCGCGGGCGGCGAGGGCGTGCGGCAGGCGGCGACCTGCGAGAAGACACTTGGTTTCGTGCGCGCCATGGCGAGGCGTGGCGTTCGCATTGCCAGCGTTTGCTCCGGCGCTTACGTGCTCGCCGAGGCCGGCCTGCTCGATGGCCGCCGCGCCACCACGCATTGGCAGCGCACGCGGCACTTTCTGAAGACCTATCCGCAAGTGAAGCTCGAGCCCGACCGCATCTTCGTCCGCGACGACGACGTCTGGACCTCGGCCGGAATATCGGCCGGCATCGACCTGTCGCTGGCGATGATCGCGGAAGATTACGGCGACGACATCGCGCAGAAGACCGCCAAACAATTGGTGCTCTATCACCGCCGCAGCGGCGGCCAATCGCAATTCTCCTCACTGCTGGAATTGAAGGCTCCGAATGGCCGTTTCGGGCCGCTGCTGGCCTGGGCACGGGAAAACCTCGATGCGCCGCTGACCGTCGAGGATCTCGCCGAGCAGGCTGGCATGAGTTCGCGGCATTTCACCCGCGCCTTCATGGCGGAGACCGGCACGACGCCATCCAAGGCGGTGGAGCGGTTGCGCATCGAGGTGGCGCGTCAGCGCGTGCAGTCTTCCAGCGAGGCGATCGAGCGCGTCGCGCAAACCACAGGCTTCCGCGATCCCGAACGGATGCGCCGCGCCTTCATTCGTGCCTTCGGCCAGCCGCCGCAATCGCTGCGCCGAGCGGCAAGGGCAGGGTAGGCGGAAAGCCGTTATCTGCGGAAATCCACCCGGCCTTGTGAGAAATAGCCGTCTATCCGCTGATCGCTCACCACAAGGCCGACCCAGGGCACGGTGATCTCCGGGTTGTCCAGGTTGATATATTTGCCGACCAGCCGCCGCGGGCCTTCGCGCTGTGCGTCGATCAGTCCCCTGCGCTTGCCGGAATCCCAGTCGAACAGCAGGTAGACGCGGTCGCCTATGATTTTTGCCTCGCCCCGGCCCTGTTTCCATTGATCAGGAGTATCGCCCGGAATGGTGGGATCCGCACCTCCCTTCCAGCGGCTCGATCATTGGCCTTCGATGGTGCCGTGCGGGTAGCTGCTATCCTGGGCGCTCCACGGCTCTGCATTCTCGTCGGCCGCAGATTCTAGGGGCATCGTGTTGCGGGCATACTGCATCACGTCATCGTCGTTCGGATGCGGAACATCCATCACGCCGAATGGATTTCGTGGTGCTGGACCGCTGTCCGATGCGATGTTTGGATTGTTCATTGATGTCTCCAACCGCGATTGCGTTCTCTCGTGAACGCGTGGGATCGCAGGATGGAGGCGTGGCAGCCACCCGATTTCCGGAGGAACTCTGCTAATATGCGCGGCTTCGGCGCGGATCGCGCCTTACACCCTGCTAGATCAGCGCTCCGCGCCGTGCTCGCGCCGATCAATGGCCGCAGCGTGCGAACGGGTCGGCTTACCGGGTCGAGTGCCCGTCACCCTCAGTCTCTTGCCGACGTAGTACGCCGCAGGTCGTTTGAATTGAATGCTATCTACGCCCCCCGAAAGAATTCAACTTGCGCAACTTCGTTCACACCGTCCACGTCAACTTGAACGTCGATGACCTTCTCGGAGTACTCCCCACCTTCGACCGCTCTTCGGTCTTGAAGATAAGGCGCTGTGTAGAAGCGCGGCCGGCAAATTTGCTTGTGCGACCGCTGGACAAACGTGGTCGCATTCAATTGAGAGCGCAACAACACTTGGGAGTGCTCAGGGAGGGTATCGATCACAGCTTCGATCACTACCCTTTCGTGAGGACGCAGGCTCCAGCTGCCTTCGCCGGTCAAGAAGTAGAGCAGGTCCCAAAGGAATCGGATCAAGGCCTTAACGGCGGCACTCACAGTCGCCACCTGCAATTGCCGCACCGACACCTCCTCCGAGCCCGGTACCTTTGAGCCAGTCGGGAATGCGATCCAGAGCGCGCAGCGGGAGAGGCATTGGATCCACGCCAGGCACATACCGGCTAGCGTCATGTCTTGCATGTGACGCCGGTGTCCTCCAGCTTCCGGTGAGGCCGCCGCGCTGATTCAGCACTCTGTTCAACCCTCCGGAGGTGTGGCGGTTCGCAGTGCTTCTCGCGATGCTGTGCGACCACTCAAGGCCCGTCTCACGCGTAAGCGATCGGGGGGCCCCAATCGCAAGAATGCAGCTTTGCTCAAACCGCCACCGAGTGCACCCAGTCCGCCGCCAGCAGGATGTCAGTAGCGCTGGCGCAAGGGTTGGTCGAGTGCGCGCGGTCCGGCTCCATGAGCGAGCGTCGTTCCGCTCAGGCAACGTCGGCTTGCGCGCTCGGCTTATCTTCTGAGAGCAAGGCATCGAGGTCGACGAGCTGCGGATCGTCGTCCTGCGGTTCGCCGTTCCCCGCGCTGCCATGAAGGTGCATCAATGTCTGCACGCGGCGGGCGTTGAGATGGTCAACATGCTGATGCTGCAGCGCCACCGGCAGCAGCGCTTTGGGCAGTCCGACCAGGGTAAAGGCCGAAACCTTGCGCACCTCGCCGTCCTCGCGCCAGAGCAAGGGATGGAGGGTGTAGATCAATTGCCGCTCGATCTCCGGCGATAGCGGCTGCTCCGACTCTGACAGCGTGAGGCTGGCGAGGTTGGCGTTGCCTGCACGTGTACGCACGGCGGCGGATCGCAGTTCCCAGCATATCAAGTCCGCCGCCGACAGAACTTCCCGGCGCACGGCATCTACATTGTTCGAGAACCTGGTCGCTTCCGGTATCGACAGCGCGCCCTTGGTGACCGCATCGACCAGCGCGGTAGCGCCGGAATCAAATCCCGGCGCAGCCCGCTCGATCGCCGCAGCCAGCGCTTCGATCTGGTCAGCCGTCGTGTCGCGGTCACGCTGCGCCTTGGCATCGGCGAGTGCGCGCTCGGCCGAGGCGACCTGCTCGTCGAACTCCGCCAACGAGGCGCGCCACGTCTTGGTGCGATCATCGACGGCGCGCATGTCGGCTTCTGCGCGATCGAGTCGGGCAGCGGTAGCTCCTGCGACCGCCAGCCGTTCGGCCGCGGCGCGTTTCTCAGCAAGTTCCGTTTCGGCAATGCTCAAGCGGTCGGCCAACTTCTGCCGGGCCGCCAGCTTCTCCTTTAGCGCGTTCTCGAAGCGCTCGATCGGGTCGAGTTCCCGCTTAAAAAGGTCGCGCTTAAAAAATGCCATGGCAATACCCCCGCGCGTCGCGATCATCCGCCGAATCAGCGGGAAGATTCGTTATTTGCGAAGAATAGCCCGAAACTTGGAGACATTGCGGCTTAAGTTCGCGTAGCGAAACCGGTCAACAGGATGATGGTCGGCGGGCTGACCAACACCTTCAGTACACATGGGCTGAGACAACAGCGCTCAGTTGCGCCCCTTCAGTAAGATGCATGCGTTCTTTTCCGCGGCGTGGATGCCGCGCGCATTCGAGCGGCGTGACGACCCCCGTTCACCGTAGCCTGGTTCTCAACGATGCCGAAGATGAATGGATCGACAGCAGCGAAAACGGCTAATGCGGCCGGTCGGGATGCCAGCCGAGCACCGCCAGCATCACGAAAAATCCGATGACATAGGCGGCAGCCACCGGCCAGCCCTGGCTGACCCAGCGGCCGACGGATTTGGCTTCCGGGTACATGTTTGATAGCGCGACGCCGGCCGATGAGCCGAACCAGATCATCGATCCGCCGAAGCCGACGGCATAGGCGAGATAGCCCCAATCATAGCCGCCTTGTTTCAGCGCGAGCGCGGTGAGGGGGATGTTGTCGAACACCGCCGAGACGAAGCCGAGGCCGAGCGTGGTCGGCCATGAAGCGGCCGGCAGCTTCTCGACCGGCATCAGCGAGGCGGCGGTGACCAAGGCAAGCAGAAAGATCGTGCCTTTGAAGGTTTCCGGCATCACCTTCCAATCCGGCGCGCGCCATGCCGCCGTCAGCAGAATGATCGCCCAGACGGCGATGCCGAGAACCGGCATGGTATCGAGCAAAGCGGGGAACTTCACATTGGCGATGATGTTGGCGGCGAGCGCGGCGATCAGGATGGCGGCGACGATGAGGACCCGCGCCGGATCGATCATCACACTTTTCGACGGATCCTTCTGGATCGGCGAGAAACGCTGCTGCTGGATCGACGCCGGCACCGCGAAGACCAGCATCGCAGCGACGGCGGCGATATACGCCTCCACCACGGCGAGCGGACTGACGCCGGCGATCCACATCATGGTGGTGGTGGTATCACCGACGACGCTGCCAGCGCCGCCGGCATTCGAGGCCGCGACGATCGCGGCGAGATAACCGATGTGAACGTTGCCCCGGAACACATGCCGCGCGACCGTACCGCCGATCAGGGCGGCGGCGATGTTGTCGAGGAAGCTCGACAGCACGAACACCAGCACCAGCAGCACCACGCCGCCCTTCCAGTCGTCCGGCAATAGCGCCGGCATCGCATCCGGAATCCGGCTTTCCTCAAAGTGCCGGGACAGCAGCGCAAACCCCATCAAGAGCAGGAACAGGTTGGCGAGCGTGACCCATTCATGCGCCATGTGATGGCCGAGGCCGGCGAGGCCCGTGCCGTCCTTGAAGCCGGTGAAGACCAGCTTGTAGATCACGATGGCCGCCAGTCCCGTCAGCGCGACCTGAAGCGTTCTGTGATGGAATAGCGCGACCCCGAGCAGCGTCAGCGCGAACAGGATGAAGTCGACGGGGATTCCAAACACAAGGATCGGGTCGATCACTATGGCCTCGCGCGCGGGACGGATGCGGCTACTGTCGTCTATTTCAGCGCCTTCAGCCAGCCCGCGATTTCGCTGACGGCGACATTGGCCTGCTGCAGCAACTTGCCCATGGTGAAGAAGCCGTGGAACTGGCCGTGGAAGTGGCGATACGTTACGGGCACGCCGGCTTCCTTCAACCGCGCGGCATATTCGGCGCCCTCGTCGCGCAGCGGATCGGCGCCTGCGGTCAGCACATAGGCAGGCGGCAATCCGGTGAACGTTTTGGCGCGCGCGGGTGAGGCTTTCCAGTGATCGATGTCGGCCGTGCCGTTGAGATAATGATTGCAGAACCATTTGATCACGGAATGCGTCAAGAGAATGCTGGTCTCGGGCTCGCTGTGCGAGGGATGTTTCATCGCAAAGTCGGTGGCAGGATAGACCAACACCTGGCCGGCAAGTTTGGGGCCGTCGCCGTCGCGCGCGGCGAGTGCCACGACGGCGGCAAGGTTGCCGCCGGCGCTGTCGCCGCCGACCAACAGGTGCCCCGCGTCGACGCCGAGCTCATTGGCGTTGGTGGCGATCCATTTGGTCGCAGTGATCGCGTCGTCGATTGCGGCGGGGAATTTGTGCTCCGGCGCCAGACGGTAGTCGATGGAGATGACGATCAACTCGCCCTCATGGGCAAGCTTCTGGCAAACCACCTCATGGGTATCGAGATCGCCGATCACCCAACCGCCGCCGTGAAAGAACACCAGGCACGGTGCAAGGCCATTGGTTTTGCGCAGCGTCTTCGGCGTGTAGATGCGCGCCGGTATCGCGCCGTGCGGCGCGGGGATTGCGAGCGGCTTGTTCGATTCCAGCGCCGGCGGCTCGGGGTTAACGGCGACGCGGGCGGCCCGATAATATTCGCGCGCTTCCGGTGCGGTCAGCGTTTCATAGGCGGGACGGCCCGCTTCCTGGAAAGCCTTGTAGACGGCGGCGGCATCGGGATCGAGAGTTATGGGCATACGGACAAAGACCTTTTGCGTTGACTGAAATTACGTTGACTGAAAGCTCAGGCAGCGGTGCGGCCGCCATCGACGGTATAGGCGGAGCCGGAGACGTAGCTCGCTTCGTCGGAAGCAAGGAACGCCACGATGGAAGCGACTTCGGAAGCCTGTCCGAGCCGCCGCGCCGGAATCCGGTCGACGATCTTCTCGGTCGGCGGCGGCTCGTTGTCGGGATTGCGGCCCTGCAGGATCGTGCTCAGCATCCGGCTGTCGATCAGGCCGGGGCAGACGCAGTTGACCCGCACGCCGGTGCCGGTGCACTCCCAGGCGGCGCTCTTGGTGAGACCGATGACGGCATGCTTGCTGGCGCTATAGACGGCGATCATCGGCGATCCGATCAGGCCGGCGATGGAGGCGGTGTTGATGATGCTGCCCTTGTTCTGTTTCAGCATCACCGGCAGCACGTGCTTCATGCCGAGAAAGACGCCGACCACGTTGACGTCGAGCACGCGGCGAAAACTCTCCAGCGAATATTCCGGGATCGGCTTGATATCGCCCTCGATGCCGGCGTTGTTGTAGAACGCATCGATCGTGCCGAACCGGTCGACGGTGGCGCGGACATATTCGGCGACGTCGTGTTCCTGGGTAACATCAGCCGTGACCGCAAGCGCTTCGGCGGAGGCGGGCAGGTCCTTGATGGCCGCTTTGAGATCGTCCTCCCTGCGGTCGACGGCGACGATACGGGCGCCGCGTTCGGCCAACAGGTGGATGGTCGCGGTTCCGATGACGCCGGCCGCGCCGGTCACGACGGCCACCCGGCCATCGAGGCGAATTCGATCGGGCATATCCTGGGTTTCCTCTGGCTCCTCCGGTTATCCCGGATTTTGGTGGTTTTCGCGCGTGGCCGCGTGAATGGAGCGACTATTTCATCTGAAACGGGCCATGACTAGATCGTGGAGCGACTGTCCGAGAACGGTTTCCGCCTTTCCGGGCCACGATCGAGATCATGGAACGACTGTCGGAAGTCGGTTTCCGCTGTTCCGGGCCGTCATCGAGTGCGGCGGGAAGGGGGCAAGCCGCCCTTTCCGCGCCGTATTCGCCGTGTTAACCGGGTGAGACGCGAGCGGCCGATAAGTCTGTACTATGTCGCGAGCCCGATTCGCCTGTAAAAGCCGCGAGATGCTTCGAACCATTGCCCTGACCGGTCTTGCGGCCCTGATCGCCGCCACCACGGCTTCGCTCGCGCCCCCCGCGCAGGCGCAGATCGGCAATATCTTTTCCGATCCGCCGCTGCGGCCGCCGGGCGCCATTCCCCGCGGTAATCAGCAGCAGCAACAATTCCCCGACGACGACGAGGAAGTGCCGGAATTGCCGCGCGGCCGGCTATTGCCGACGCCGAACCGGCCGCCGCCGGGGCAGGGTGCACCGCCGCCGGGCAGCTTCCAGTCGCAGCCGCTGGCGCCGCCGCCCGGAACGACCGTCGCTCCGCAAGGCCAGCAGCCGGGTGTCGCCGTTCAGCCGCCGCAGCCGGGTCAGCCGGGCGTCGCCAATGCGCCGCCGGGACAACGCCAGCCGCCAGCCAAGGGCGTTCCGAGTTCACCGGCGACCCTGCAGCCGGGCGACGAAGTCGTGTCCGAGCCGCCGGCCACCAAGATCACCAACAAGAAGGCGAGTTTCTCCGGCCTCGACAAGATCACCGGCCGTATCATCAATTTCGACGAGGACATCGGCGAGACCGTGCAGTTCGGCGCGCTGCGCGTGAAGACCAGCGCCTGCTACACGCGGCCGTCGACCGAAGCCGCCAACACCGATGCCTTTGTCGAGGTCGACGAGATCACGCTGCAGGGCGAGGTGAAACGGATCTTCTCGGGCTGGATGTTCGCCGCCAGCCCCGGCCTGCACGGTGTCGAGCATCCGGTCTACGATATCTGGCTGACGGACTGCAAAGGTCCGGACCAGACTATCGTCAGTGCGCAACCCGATCCGGCCAAGGCGGCCGCGCCGCCGCCGGGTGCGCAGAAGCGTCCGCCTCAGCCGAAGCAGGCGGCGCCACGCCCGCCGGGACCGCCGCCACAGCCGCAGTTCCAGCAGCAGCCGCAGCAGGCCCCGCCGCCACCACCGCCGCCGCCGCAACAGCGGCCGGGTGGACTGTTCGGCGGATTGTTCGGGAATTAACGGCGTTACAAGCGTAGCCCGGATGGAGCGCAGCGCAATCCGGGATCAGTGTCGCCATGGAGAAAGCGGCCCCGGATTTCACTGCGCTCCATCCGGGCTACGCGCGTTTTGCAATAATCGTCAGTGCATCGGCACCGCTGATGCTGGCTTGCAGCCGCATAAACTCCGCAGGCTCCCCCGCGATCGCCTTGTCGAGCATTGCGCGATAGCGCCGCCTTGAAATTTCGACCGCGCCAAAACTGCGCAGATGCTCAGTGACATATTGCGTGTCGAGCAGCTCGAACCCGCCTGCAATCAGCCGCGCCACCAGATGCACCAGCGCTACTTTGGACGCATCGCGGGCGCGATGAAACATGCTCTCACCGAAGAACGCCCGCCCCAGGCTGACGCCGTAGAGCCCGCCGACGAGGTCGCCGTCCTGCCAGACCTCGACGCTGTGGCAGTGCCCGAGCTCGTAGAGCCCGAGATAGAGATCGCGGATGCGCTTGTTGATCCAGGTGTCCTCGCGGCCCGGCTGCGGCGCCGCGCAGCCCGCGATAACCGCCTTGAAGGCGGTGTCGACGGTAACGCTGAAGGCGTCCGAGCGCACGGTGCGGGCAAGCCGCGAGGCAATGCGGAAGCCTTCGAGCGGGATCACCCCGCGCAGTTCCGGCTCGACCCAGAACAGCGTCGGATCATCGGCGCTCTCGGCCATCGGGAAGATGCCGCAGGCATAGGCCCGCAGCAGCACTTCGGGGGTGATTTCGGAAGCGGCTGACTCGCGCGATGTCATGGGCGGGAGGATAGCAGGAGGCAGCGGGCCTATGCTACGTTTCAAGAGCAATTGGTGCGCAACCATGGCCGCATTGATGCGACAAGGATGACGGCGAGGGGGAATCCCGGCCGAATTCCGGCAGATGAGTGCGGCATGAATGCAGTGTTGATCGTCGTCCCCGTGTTCGCCCTGATCGGGGCGGGCTATGCGGCGGTCGCGCTGCGTTTCATTACCCCTACGGCGCACAAGGGCATTGCCGAGTTCGCTTTCAGCATCGCCATTCCGGCGCTGCTGTTCCGGATCGTGGTCGTCGCCGAATTTCCCGCCGTCAACGCTTTCTCGGTGTGGGGCGCCTATTACGGCGCAACGGCGGTGATATGGATCGCCGCGCTGCTGGCGTCATCGCTATTGCGGCAATCCCGGGCGGATGGCGTGGTGCTCGCGATCGGCTCGATCTACGGCAACATCGTGATGCTCGGCCTTCCCCTGACATTGTCGGCGCTGGGAAGTCAGGCGGCGGGCTCGATGGCCCTGATCCTGTCGGTCAACACGCCGCTACTCTGGCTTTGCGGCACGCTGCAGATGGCATGGGCGGAGCGGAAGTCTTCCGAGACGGCGCCGCTGCTGGTGCTGCGGGCTATCAGCGAGATCGCGCGCAACCCGATCATGCTCGCGCTCGGCTTCGGCTTCCTCTGGCGCCTCACCGGATTGGGGCTCCATCCGGTTGCGGACAAGACCCTCGAACTGTTGGCGCAGGCGGGCTCGCCCACGGCCCTGATCGCGCTCGGCATCAACCTCTTTGGATTCAGGATCAAGGGCCAGGCGCTCGGCATGGCCATCATGTGCGCGCTCAAGCTCGTGGCGATGCCGGCCGTCGCGGCGGTCCTCGCATTCTACGTCCTGGCCTTGCCGCCGATCTCCGCGGCCGTGGTCGTTCTTTTTGCGGCGATGCCGACCGGCGCCAATGCCTATATTTTCTCAGCCCAGTACGGACGGCTCAACGAAGCCGTTTCGGGCGCCGTCGCGCTTGGCACGACGCTGGCGGCGGTGACGCTGCCCGTTGTCGTGTCATTCGTGACGGTCGCGCTGCGCTAGGCCATGGCTGGCCTAATCTGCGAAGCCAAACAGCTTGGCCGGGTTGGTGACCAGGATTCGCTTCAGTTCCGCTTCATCGGCTACGTAGCGGTAGAGCAGCTCTAGCAGGTCGGCATCGTTGGGCGGCTGCACCACCGACACCGGATGCGGCCAGTCGCTCGCCCATACGCAACGGTCGGGTGCCGCCTCGATATAGGCGCGTGCGATCGGGATGACGTCGTCCCAGGGCGGGCCCTTCTTCGAGGTCTTTTCGCCGAGCGACAGCATCACCCAGAAATTGCCCTTCGACAGGAGCTCAAGCATCTTCTGCAGGTTCGGGTCGTTCTTGCCGCCGGCCGGGTCAGGGCGCGCCATGTGATCGATCAGCACGGGAACGTCGAGGTTTTCGTATTTCGCGACGCTGGAGAGGATGCCGTCCTTCTCCGGCTGGATCTTTGCGTACCAGCCGAGTTCGCGAATTCTGGCGATCGCGCGGGCAAAATCCTTGTCCGAGAGCACCGCGCCAAGTTCCTGGCGGAAGCTGAAACGCGCGCCGCGCACGCCGGCGTCATGCAGCCTGGCGAGATATGAGTCATCGGCTTCGGCAAACACCAGCGCATTGGCACAGCCGCGATAGTTCGGTCCCATCGCGGCGAGGCCGTCGAGCACGACCGAATGATCGGCGCCATAGGTCGTGGTCTGCACGATGATGCCGCGCTCGATGCCGAGCGTCTTGTGAACGCGCAGTGCCGCTTCCCAGGTCGCAGTCGGCATCTGGTAGGCGGCTCCCGGCCGCACCGGATATTTGTCCAGCGGGCCGAGCACATGAAACTGGCTGTCGATGCTCTTCGGCGGCGGCAGTTTTGAGGGACGGCGCGGGTTCGGATCGAACGGAAGATAGGTCGGCATGTCAGGTTCCTTGTGGGGTCAGCCGATCACGGCTGTGAAATCGCATTGCACGAGCGCGCCGTTCTCCATGTCCATCTGCAGCGCGTGGCGGGCAGGGCGCGAATGCTCGTCGGGAAACATCTTCAGCCATTCGACATTCACCGGCGCGCGCTGGGTGCGATCCTGCAGCCACACCGTCATCTTGATGATGTCATCGGTGGTTCCGCCGCCGGCTTCCACGATGGCCTTCATGTGGGCGAACATGTTGGCGCACTGGTCCTCGATCTTTTCCGGCATCTTGCCGGTTGCGGGGTCGCGGCCGAGGATGACACCGGACATCAGGAGATTGCCGATCCGACAGGCGTTGGGAATCGGATTGGCGTGCTTGAACTCGCCGATATGAATGCTCTTGCGCCTTGTCATTACTGCTCTCCCTGGAACATTTTTTTATTCAAACGAACTGGCAGGACACGGATCCGAACCGGCCGTAATCGGCATGGAACGTGTCGCCTCTGGCAATGTCGACCGGACGCGTGAATGATCCCGCCAACACCACTTCGCCGGCATCGAGATGCTCGCCTTGGGCGGCCAGCCGGTTGGCAAGCCAGGCTACGCCGTTGGCGGGATGATTGAGCACGCCGGCCGCGATGCCGGTCTCCTCGATCTGGCCGTTGCGAAACAACAGCGCGCCGATCCAGCGCAGGTCGGCGTCGAGCGGGCGAATGGGCCGGCCACCGACGACCAGCGCCGCATTCGCGGCATTGTCGGAGATCGTGTCCGTCACCTTGCGCGGCGCCTTGGTATCGGGATCGACCCGATGCATCCGGGTCTCCAGGATTTCAAGCGCGGGCGTGACGTAGTCGGTGACATTGAGCACGTCGAACAGCGTGCAGTCGGGGCCTTCCAGCGGCGCCCTTAGCACGAACGCCAATTCGACCTCGATCCGGGGCGCGCGGAAACGGTCGAACGGAATCGCCGACGCGTCGGGGTAGAACATGTCCGCAAACAGCACGCCGTAGTCCGGCTCGGAAATACCGACCGCGTTCTGCATCGCTTTCGACGTCAGCCCGATCTTGTGGCCCCTGACGACCCGGCCACGGGAGAGCTGCAGCCTGGTCCAGGCGCGCTGAATGGCGTAGGCGTCCTCGATCGTGAGGTCAGGATAATCGCGCGTGAACGCCGGGATCAGCGACTTGTTGCGTTCGGCTTCGTCCAGGCGTTGCGCCAGCCGTTCGACGATTTGTTGATCGAGCATCGGCTATTGCTCCGCCGCCACGGTGTTACGGAGGATGCCGATACCAGCGGATTCCACCTCGACGACGTCGCCGACCTTGAGCCAGCGCGGCGGCGTGAAGCGCGCACCGGCCCCGGTCGGGGTGCCGGTCGCGATCATGTCGCCGGGCTTCAAGGTGGCGAAGGTGGAGAGATAGGCGATCAGGAAGTCGAACGGAAACATCAGCCGTTCCGTGGAATCGCTCTGCCGCACCTCGCCGTTGACGCGGGTGACGATGTCGAGCGGCCCACGCGGGTCGCATTCATCCGAGGTGACGATCCACGGGCCGACGCTGCCCGAGCGGTCAAAATTTTTGCCCTGGGTGACGTTGAACTTGCCGTGGTGCAGCCAGTCGCGAACGCTGCCCTCGTTGCACAGCGTCATGCCGAAGATGTGCTCGAAGGCGCGCTCGCGCGGAATGTGCCGGCCTTCCCTGCCGATCACGATCACGAGTTCGCCCTCGTAATCGAGCTGTTCGGAGATCTTCGGCTTCTCGATCGGCTGGCCGGAGCCGACGACCGAAGAGGGATTACGGACGAACAGGCTCGGATATTTCGGCAGGTCCGAATTGTCCTTGTACTCGGCATTGCGGTCTTTGTAGTTCACGCCGATGCACCAGAGCTTTTCGGGGTTCGGGATCGGCGGCAACAGCACGAGTTCATCGAGGGAATGGTCCGGCTTGAGATCGGCGACCAGTTGCCGCGCCACTTCCAGACCGTTCCTGGCGATCAGGGACCGAAGGTCAGGACATTTCGGCCCCAACCGTTGGGTGAGGTCAACCACACCGCCGGCAACGGCCGCACCGAAGCGCGGCTCGCCGTTTGCGAGATAACTCAGAAGATGCATGCGGTGGATCTCCGGATCAGCGCCGCGTTCGCGCAGCGACAACGCCCTTCGGCGTTTTCAGGATTCAGTTTTCGAAGTCTGGAACACGGGCTTCAGGGTGACGATCTCGCCGAGCTTGGCGTAACGGGGACCGGCGATGCGGGCGATCGGATCGAGCGCCTCGGTTTCGATCTTGCCGTTGTTGAGCAGGCCATCCCTGATATGGAAGACCAGCACTTCGCCGACGATGAGTCGGCTGCGGGTCTCGCCGAATTCGAGGCACTGCCGGAAGCGGCATTCCATCGCGATCGGTGCGGCCGTGAGGCGAGGCACCTTGATCCGCTCGCCCGGCAGCGTCGAAAGCCGCAACTCCTCGACCTCGCTGACATCAGGCGGATGCTCGGTAGAGCTCTCATGCACCGCATTCATCAGACTGGAGTCCGCGATGTGAACGACATACTCCTCGTTGTTGAGGATGTTCTGCGCGGTATCCTTGTAGAGCCCGCCCTTGCGGCCGACGCTGATGGCCAGCATCGGCGGCTTCGGCGAGACGAAGGTGAAGGCGGAGAACGGAGCGAGGTTGAGCACGCCGCCGCCCGACAGGCTGGTCACCCAGGCAATCGGTCGGGGCACCACGATGCCGGTAATCAGCCGGTAGGCCGTTTCGGGGTCGAGATATGCCGGATCGATCCGCATCGGAAAGACCTTCAGTCAGCCTTGATGTTCGCCTTGCGGACGACGGGAATCCACTTGGCGTCTTCTTTTTCGAGATAGCTCGTGAATTCCGCTGGCGTCATCGACACGGCCTCGGCGCCGAGCGCGTTGAACTTCTCGACGATGGCAGGATCTTTCAGGATCTCCGCGAGCGTTTCGTGAAGCTTGGTCACGACCTCGGGTGGCGTGCGCGCGGGTGCGAACAGGCCGGTGAAGGTCTGGCCGTCAAACTCCTTGTAGCCGAGTTCGGTGAAGGTCGGGACGTCAGGAAGCCAGGAGGCGCGGTGGTTGCCGGTGACGGCGAGCGCGCGCAGCATGCCGCTCTTGATGGAAGGCAGTCCGACCGAAATCTGGTCCAAAGCAAATTGCACCTGTCCGCCGATCAGGTCGTTGAGGGCAGGGGCGTTGCCGCGGTAGTGCACCGTCAGCCATTGCAGCTTCAGCTTCTCCTGCATCAGCTCGCTAAGCAGATGGTTGGTGGTGCCCTGGCCGGGCGAGGCCATCGTCAGCTTGCCGGGATCGCGGCGGGCAAGTTCGATAAACTCCTTCAGATCCTTGGCTTGCACCGACGGATGCACTTCGAGCACCAGCGGTGTCATGGTGATCGAACTGATGGGAACGAAATCCCGCTTCCAGTTGTAGGCGTCGCGTTTGGCGATCTCGGGCGCGAACAGCACCGGACCGTTGGCGCCGACGAACAGCGCGTAGCCGTCGGGCGGCATTTTCGCGAACGCCTCGCCGGCGATCAGGCCGCCGGCGCCGGCCTTGTTTTCCACGATGAAGGGCTGGCCGAGCTTGGCCTGGAGCCTGTCGGCGATGACGCGCGCGGCGCTGTCGACATTGCCGCCGGCCGGATAGGGGACGATCAGGCGCACCTGCCGCGCCGGCCATTGCTGGGCGTCGGCCGGTGTGTTCGACAGCACAGCCAATAGTGCCGATGCAGCGACGCCTGCGACCGCGAAAAACTTCATCGGATTCTCCCGAAAGGCGGCACATTTGCCGCTACTTTTTTGTTTGCGCGCTCCGCCCTAGCGGCATGCGCATCTATTGTTCCGCGTCGCGGATTTTGCGCGCACCCCTTCCACTGTCGACGAAATTGTGGTGTTTCTGTCCACATTGTGGACAGTGGGCCAAGCGTATGACAAACGGTCGGTTAAAGGCGCGCAGGCGCGAGCCGCTGCAGGGCGGGCAGGCGATCCGCCGGGCGCTGGCGGTGCTGCGTACGCTCGCAATCGGCGGCGAGCGTGGCGTGCCTCTCGCGGAAGTCGTGCAGGCCACCTCGCTTACGCGCCCCACCGTCCATCGCATCGTGCATGTGCTGATCGAGGAGGGCATCGTCGAGCGCAGCGAGCGGACCGGCAATTACGTGGTCGGCCGCCAGGTGCCTGAACTGGCGCTGGCGCGTCCATCGCGTTCACCGCTGCTGATTGCGGCCGAGCCACATCTGGCGGCGGCGTCGGCGCAGCTCGGCGATACCCTGTTTCTGACGGTGCGTACCGGTCTCGACACCTTGTGCGTGGCGCGCCGCATCGGCAGCTATCCGATCCAGATATTGTCGATTGAGGTCGGCGTGCGTCGTCCGCTGGGCGTGAGCAGCGCAGGGGTAGCAATATTGGCCGCCATGCCGCCATCGGAGGCGCGCAAGATCGTGCTCGCCAACGAAGCCAGATTTAAGGGCTATCGGACCGATACGCCGACGGTGCTCGGACAGGTCCAGCTCGCCCGCCGCAGGGGCTACAATCTGCGTGACGTCGGTCTGGTTCAGGGCACGAAGTCGCTTTCAGCCTGGATCCGGACGCCGGACGGCCAGCCCGCCGCAGCGATTACGTTGTCCGCCATTCGGAACAGAATGAGCCCACGCCGCGCGATCGAAGTGGCGGACGTTCTCGTCGCGGCTGCACGTGCGATTGAGGCGGCGACGCCGCAGGATTCATAGCCCGCTTGATTGGAAACGTTTTAGCCTGGTCGTTGGCGAGCCGAGTTGCGTAATGGCATCTCGGCCCTGACGGTTGTGCCGCCGATCTGATATGGTCCCATACTCTCACTCAAGATGCGCGTTAGGGCATATTGATGTGTTGCATGGGCGGCAATTGAACCACACGATTCTCGTTCATTTATCGCGGGAGCGATCATGAATAGGTGTCTTCTGGTGACGATTCTTGCGGCTCTCACCGGTACGGCGGCGGCTGCGCAGGCTCTGGCCAACGACGCGCTCATCGCGCGCGCGAAATCATTCGAACTAGATTCGCCCTATGCGCCGCCGCCAGGCGACCCCTTGACACATCATGCCGCCGGATATGCGAAGGTGATGTGCTCGGCTGTATTCATGACCGGCCTGGCGCCTGATTTCGCGGCCGAAAATGTTGGGTTCTTCACGGCTCCCTACGGACAGCGCGCGAAGCTTGGCAAGCCGGTCATCGATCGCACCAACAAGGCGGTCCACGTCGCGCTCCCTAGCGGCGTGACCCGGACGGCAAAATATCTCGGGAGCCAGGGTTGCGTCACGTTCCCGATCGGCGAGAGCGCCGTGAATTTCAAGCCGGTCGCCGTCAAGAGCCGATTGCCCGATCCCGCGACCCAAATGTGGCCCATGGGCGACATGCTGCCGCAAGAGCCGTTGCCGGCAGAGATCGATGCCGAGAAACTCAAAGCTGCCGTGAATGCCGCGTTTCAGCCGGCCGAAGGACTGACCGCGGCGTTCGTTGTGACATGGAAAGGCCGCCTCATTGCCGAGCACTACGCCGAAGGTGCTACGGCGCAGACGCCGCTCGAAAGCTGGTCCATGGGCAAAAGCGTTACGGCAGCGCTCTTTGGCATTCTGGTCAAAGACGGCGTCTATGATCTAGACCAGCCGGCACCGATCCCGGAATGGCAAACCCCCGGCGACCCGCGCGCCAAAATACGCATTGCAGATCTCCTTCGCATGTCGAGCGGGCTTCGGATCAGGGCGCCCCAAGACCCGGATTATGACTTGAGCGGGCCTTACCCTGATCACGTCTATCTTTATACCGGCGGCATCGATTCCTTTCACTATGCGGCAACACGGCCATTGCAATGGCCTCCCAACACGGTCGGACGCTATCGCAACACCGATCCGGTCCTGATCAACTATCTGATCCGGCTCGGTGTCGAAAAACGCGGCGACGAATATCTCTCATTTCCTCAGCGGGTACTGTTCGACAAGCTCGGCATCCGTACCATGGTGGTCGAAACTGATCCGTTCGGAAATTTTCTAGGGCAAGGTTATGGGGTAGGCTCTGGGCGCGATTGGGCGCGGCTTGGCAATCTCTTTCTTCAGGGAGGCGTTTGGAACGGTGAGCGCATTCTCCCAGAGGGCTACACCACATTCGTCAGCACGCCTGCGCCCGCATGGGCCGCGGACAATCGGCCGATCTATGGAGCTTTTTTCTGGCTCAACGGCGACAGACAATATCCGGTCCCGCGCGATGCCTATTACATGGCGGGCGCTGGCGGGCAGACCGCGCTGATCATGCCCTCGCACGACCTCGTCGTCGTGCGTCTCGGCCACTATCGGGGAGCATCTTACGCCACTTCAGGCTTCAGCAAGGCGCTCGCGCTGCTGATCGAGGCGGTGCCAAAGAGCATAAAAGGCCCGTCCCAAGAATCTGAGCGAAGTAAGTAAGACTACCGAAAATCGTGGGACGCGAGTTCCGTGATTGGTGCGGACTCTTTCACACCTTCGGCTGAGGTGGCGAGGTTCTGTTCCGCACCCGGAACGTATTGCTACAGCCCAAGCCGCGCAGCCACTCCTCAATCTCCATGTCTCACCTACACCGTGTAGACGCCGGAGGGCTCCTTCGAACCAACAGTGTATCAGGTCCAGCTTAACCCGCCGCGGCGTTGGTCTGTTTCGCGGCCGGCGTTGCCGGGACTCGCCGGAAGCGCAGCACGATCCGTGTGCCGTGATGGTTGGGATCGCGCTCGGCGCTGGCGTCCAGCTTGGCGGCCATCGCGCTGACGATGCGTTGTCCCATCCCGGTGGAGCGCGGGTCCGCCTTGGCGTTGAGACCGACGCCGTCGTCCGCAATCGAGACCACGAGATCTTCGCCGTCGGCCTTGAGCTCGACGTGAATGGGACCGGCGCCGTCGGGATAGGCGTATTTGACGGCGTTCATCACCAATTCGTTGACAATGATGCCGATCGCCACGGCGCGGTCCGGGTCGATCTCGATCGGTTCGGCCTTGAGCGTCAGCCGTGACATCCTGTTGCCCTCGGCCGAACGGCGGAGGTCTTCCAGCAGGGCTTCGAGATACTGATTCAAGAGCACGCTCTTGAGGTCATGCGAAGTGTAGAGGCGGCGGTGCACCTGGGCTACCGCCGCGACGCGGCCCATCGCATTGGTCAGCGCCGCCTTGACATCGTCCTGGGTGGCCGAATTGGCCTGCAGGTGCAACAGCGAGGCGATGATCTGCAGGGAGTTGCCGACGCGGTGGTTGACTTCGCGCAGCAGCACTTCGCGCTCGGCGGCGAGCGCCGCATAACGGTCGCGCGAGGCGTGAACCTCGGCTTCGGCCTCGTCGCGGGCGCGCTGCAGCTCCGCCTGCCGCAGCGCGCCATTGACGGCAACCTGAAGCAGCGGAATGAAATCACCCTGCGTATCCTTGACGAGATAGTCGGCGGCGCCGGCCTTCAGCGCCGTGACGGCGATCGCCGAATCCTGTGCGGCCGTGACGAACACCACGGGTGGGGCGTCCGCGATCGCCATGATCCGTTCCAGCGTTTCGAGGCCGTCGAGACCCGGCATGTACTGGTCGAGCGCGATCACATCGATGCCGCCCTGCGCCAGCCGCGCGAGTCCTTCTTCTCCGCCTGCAGCGTGGATGACCTTGAAGCCGGCCCGCGTCAGGCCGCGGTCGACCAGCCGGGCGAGGCCGGCATCGTCGTCGATATACAGCAATGTCGGCGTCGCAGGTTTCATATGGCTGCCGGAGGGACCTGAATGACGGAAAAGAACAGACCGAGCTGGCGAATGGCGTTGGCGAAGCTTTCGTAGTTCACGGGCTTGGTAATGTAGACGTTGCAACCGAGGTCGTAACAGCGCTTGATCTCATGAGAATCGTCGGTGGTGGTCAACACCACGACCGGGGTGGTCTTGAGATACTTGTTTTCCTTGACCCGCTTCAGAATGTCGATGCCCGTCGTGTCGGGCAAATTGAGATCGAGCAGGATCAGGAGCGCGCTGCCTTTGTGATTCAGGCCCGTCCCGTCCGAGCCGAACAGATAGTTCAGCGCGGCTGTACCGCTGGTGAACGGAATTATCTCATTGTTGACACCGGATCGGCGTATATTCCGCTCGATCAGGCGGGCATGGCCCTCATCGTCCTCGATCATGATGATGGTGACTGGATTACTCATGGCCGTGTGTTCCGGTTGGCAGACCAATTAATAGGCAGCGTAATCGTGAACGTGCTGCCCTGGTTGAGTTCCGAGGCGACCGACATGGTTCCTCCCAGCCGACGCACCAAGGCGCGTACGTGGGCAAGCCCGATGCCTTGTCCCGGCTTATCCTGGGTTCCGGCGCGGCGGAACAGATCGAAAATGCGCTGATGATCCTTGGGGTCGATGCCGCGCCCATTGTCCGATATCTCGAAAATCGCAAAGCCGAGCTTGGTGCGACCTCGCACCGAGATTTCGCCGGGGACCCCGGTCTTGAGGTATTTGAGTGCATTGTCGATCAGATTGGAGAATATCTGCTCCAGTGCAAGGCGGTCGCTGACGATATTCGGCAGCGCGTCGATGCGGATCTCGGCCTGGGCTTCCGCGGCCTGATGCGCCACCGTCGTCACAATGGCTTCGATTAGCTCCCTGGTATCGATCCAGACCGGCTCGAATTCGCGACGTCCCTCGCGGGTGAGGTTGAGGATCGCCGATATCAGCCGGTCCATCTTGCTGATCGACGATTTGATGAAGCCGAGCGCCTCGGAGAAATCTTCCGAGAGCTGCTTGTCGGAACCCTCGAGCACGGGTTCGGCGGTATCGGTGGCGTTTTCCGGCGCGGGTGGAGCTTCAGATTGCGCGCGGGAAAGCGCTGCGATCCGTCTGAAAATATCGCCGCGCAATTCCTCCAGCTCGCTGGTGAAGCCCATGATGTTCACCAGCGGCGAGCGCAGATCGTGGCTGACGATGTAGGCGAAGCGTTGAATCTCGTCATTGGCCTCGCGCAGGTCCGCGGTGCGCTCGTCGATCGTGGCTTCGAGGTTGAGATGGCTGTCGCGTAGCCTGGCGTCGGCCTGGTCGCGCGCGTGCGACGAGCGCCGCACCAGGAAGATCGCAATACCGGCCAGCACGACGACGAGACCCGAGCCGATGCCGGTGATCGAAGCCGCCAGCGTCTGGCTGTGGTCGGCGTTGGTCGTGCGCTCCACAAACAGACGATCTTCTTCGGTCCGCATCCGCACCGCGAGATCCTCGATATGTTTCATGGTGTCGCGGCCGATGCCCTCGCGCACGATCTTGGCAGCATCGCTCATGCGCTGCGACCGGGCCAGTTCCATGGTCGTACGGAATTCCTCAACCCGCTGGTCGTAGAGTGGCATCATCTCGTTGATGAGCCGCCGTTGGACCGGATTGTCGCTGATGAGCTGGCTCAGCCGCGTCAGCGCAGGGGCCAGTGCGGTCATCGCCTGCTCGAAATCCGCCTGAAAATCCGGCCGCAGCGTCGCCAGGTAGCCGCGCTGGGCGCTTTCGGCACGCCGCAACTGCAGTTGAACGAGCGATATCTGGTTTTCGACCTCGAGGGTGTGCAAGACCCTGCGTGCATCCTCGCGAGCCATGTTCACGAGATGGACCGAGCCCGCGCTGATGACGGTCAAGACCAAAAGCCCCGCCGCAAGCAGCAGGATGTGGCCCACGGCGCGCTTTCGCTGGGCGTCAGCGGTCACGTTGATCTCGCGTCATGAGCAAACGGAACAAGTACCCCTGGCCAACCCTTCCACATGCCAACGTGCATGGAACCCACCGGTTCCATGCACCGTCGAATATGGGGAGCGTCGCTCAGGAGGCTTTGCCGTCCACCGGCTTGCCGGCGAGGTATTGCTCAAGCCAGTGAATGTGGTAGTCGCCGTTGATGATATCGGCTTCCCGGACCAGGGACCGGAACAGCGGCAGGGTGGTCTCGATGCCGTCAACCACCATCTCGTCGAGCGCCCGGCGCAGACGCATCAGGCATTCGGCGCGGGTCTTGCCGTGCACGATCAGCTTGCCGACCAGGGAATCATAATAGGGCGGAATGACGTAGCCCTGATAAACGGCGGAATCGATCCGCACGCCGAGCCCGCCGGGCGGGTGGAATTGCGTGATCTTGCCGGGCGAGGGGCGGAAGGTCTGCGGGTTTTCCGCATTGACGCGGCATTCGATGGCATGGCCGATGATGGCGATCTCTTCCTGCTTGGCGGGCAGGTCGCCGCCGGCGGCGATGCGGATCTGCTCCAGCACCAGGTCGATGTCGGTAATGCTCTCGGTCACGGGATGTTCGACCTGGATGCGGGTGTTCATCTCGATGAAATAGAACTCGCCGTCCTCGTAGAGGAATTCGATGGTGCCGACGCCGAGATATTTCATGTCCCGCATCGCCTTGGCGCAGGTCTCGCCGATCTTGGCGCGGGCGGCGGCGGCGAGAACCGGCGAGGGGCCTTCTTCCCAGACCTTCTGGTGACGGCGCTGCAGCGAGCAGTCGCGCTCGCCGAGATGGATCGCGCCGCCGCGGCCGTCGCCGAGAATCTGGATCTCGATATGGCGCGGCTTCTGCAGGTATTTTTCCAGATAGACGGAAGCGTCACCGAACGCCGACTTGGCCTCGTTGGATGCGGTCGAGAGCGCCAGCATCAGGTCGTCAGCGGTGTGCGCCACCTTCATGCCGCGCCCGCCGCCGCCGGCCGCCGCCTTGACCAGCACGGGGAAGCCGATCGCCTTGCCGATTGCCAGGGCGTCGTCATCGGACGAGACCGCGCCGTCGGAGCCGGGCACCACCGGAATGCCGAGGCGCTTGGCGGTCTTCTTGGCCTCGATCTTGTCGCCCATCAGGCGGATGTGTTCGGCCTTCGGGCCGATGAAATGCAGATTGTGATCGGCGAGAATTTCAGCGAAGCGGGCGTTCTCGGACAGGAATCCGTACCCGGGATGCACGGCGTCCGCTCCGGTGATCTCGCAGGCCGCGAGCAGCGCCGGGACGTTGAGATAGGAGTCCTTGGAGGGCGGCGGCCCGATGCAGACGCTCTCGTCGGCGAGCCGCACATGCATGGCATCGGCGTCGGCGGTGGAATGCACGGCAACGGTGGAGATGCCGAGCTCCTTGCACGCGCGCAGCACGCGCAGGGCGATCTCGCCGCGATTGGCTATCAGAATCTTATCGAACATCGCAGCGCCTGACGTTGACGAATCTTATTCAATGATCACGAGCGGCTCGCCGAATTCGACCGGCTGGCCGTCTTCGACGAGAATTTGCGTCACCGTGCCTGCGCGCGGCGATGGGATCTGGTTCATCGTCTTCATCGCTTCGATGATCAGAAGAGTCTGGCCGGCCGATACCTTGGTGCCGACATCGATGAACGGCTTGGCGCCGGGCTCAGGCGCCCAATAGGCGGTGCCGACCATCGGCGAGGGGACTACGCCCGGATGCTTGGCCAGATCGGCGCCCGCGGTCGGTGCGGCGGAGACGCCTGCTGCCGCGGCCGCCATGGGTTGGAAGTTTGCCGGCATCGCGGCTGACACGGTGACGTTGCGCGCGACGCGCAGCCGCAGGCCGGCGCGCTCGATTTCAATCTCGGTCAGGCTGGTCTCATCCAGCAAGAGCGCGAGTTCGCGAATGAGCGCGCTGTCGTCGCTCTGCAGATTGGCGGCTGATGTATCCGCTGACTTGTTGTCGGGCTGGCGGGCCATGCTCTTTAATCCGGAATCTCGATGTGGGTGACGGCTTAAGCGTCAGGCTTGGTGTCTTTCGATCTCAGTTGTGAGGTCAGTTTTGAAAGTCAGGTGTTCGCCTTGGCGCCGATTTTGGCGGCCAGGCCATTGATTGCGAGTCGGTAGCCGTCGATGCCGAAGCCGCAGAGCGAGGCGAAGGCGGCCATGGCCGTGAAGGAGTGGTGACGGAAGCTCTCGCGGGCGTGGATGTTGCTGATGTGCACTTCGACCGTCGGGATCTTCACCGCGACCAGCGCGTCGTGCAGCGCGATCGAGGTGTGCGAATAGCCGCCGGCGTTGATGATGATGCCGGCTGCCTTCTTGGCGTGCGCGTCGTGGATAAACTCGATCAGCTCACCCTCGCGGTTGGATTGGCGGCAATCGGCCTTCAGGCCGAACTGTGCTGCCGTTTCCACGCACAGTTTTTCGACATCGGCGAGCGTCGCATGGCCGTAGGTTTCGGGCTCGCGAATCCCCAGCATGTTGAGGTTCGGGCCGTTGAGCACATAGATCGTCGCGGCAGCGGTTCCTTGGGCCATCCGGATTCCAGCAAAAAGGGTCGGGCAGGTCGCGGCGTTATAGGTAACAACGCGGCCAAGGGGAAGCCTTTAGGCCGCTGCCGTCCCTTTCAAGGGCCTCATCCTGTTCATAAAAAGGCGCATGGAACCTGCTGAATTCGTTCATTAACCAATGCCGAACGAATCGATCGGGTAGCCGCCGGCCCACCATCATCCACCGCCGGTTGCCCTGATGACCGGTTCTCATGCAGAAATTGCCGGAAATCCAGGGTGACTGGCTTGCGGGCTACTTCGGTTGCTGGCTTTCGGCCGGCTTGTTGTCCGGTGCCGCGGGCTTCGTCCCAGGCGCCGACTTCGCAGCCACTGCCGGCTTGGCTCCGTTCGGAGTAGCGGGCAGTTTTTTCGCCGCCGATGGTTCGGGCGCGACGGGCGCCGACGATCCAACACCGACCGAGATGCCAAACAACCGCCACTGGCCGTTCACCGGCGCGAACAACAGATCGAAATTGACCTGTGTCGGTACCGATGGAAAGAAGCCGGCCATGCGCATCATGCCGTTTGCCTCGATCTGCGGCAGTAGATTTAACTGCGGTTCGATTACCGCAACGCCGGAGAGATCGAGATTGTCGTTCCGCAGTTTGACGAAGATGTCGCCGAGCCGCGCAGCCGTATTGCTCTGGAATCCAGGCGCGCCGATATCCCGTAGCACCGTGTAGTTGCCAGTCTTGTTGGCGTGGTCCAGGGCCAGCAGCGCCGATCGGATCAGGATCAGGACCCCGTTGCGATCGATCTGTGCGGGCTTTGGTGCCTGCGTGGGCGATTCCGCGGCGGCAGCGGAGATCATCGCCAGCAGACCAACCGCGGACAGCAGAATTCGCCAGCTTCGCCGCTTGCCGGTCATCACGCTGCCGTCACCATGCGACGGTTACTCCGGCACGTCCGCCGACGCCGCCTTGCGCAAAGCCTGCGGCGACGCCGCCGTTGAGGACAACGTATTCGTTCAACCGCATCTGCGCGCCGAGGCTCATGGCGTTCTGCCCGCGGAAGGTGCCCCAATTCGTCGAGATCGCGAACTTCTTGTCCGATGGCAGCGCAGAGCCGCCCATGGCGATGGCGATCGCCGTTCCCTCGAAGGCCTGCCGCATCTGCGTCTGCAACGTCGCGACGTTGCCTTGGAGCACGGACACGTTGGTTTGGAGACCGGAGATATCCTGTGCGCTGAAAGGAGCGGCGGCGAGATTGCCATTGGCATCGGTGGTGACAATCGAAGTCGGGCCGGATTGCGCCGCGAGACTTGCCGCCGACGTGATGCCCGACATGCGGTAGGTATTCGATGCGGTGCCGATCGATATCTGATTGGCCGCGGTCGCGGTCGCGCCGTTGCCGATGGCCGTCGAATTGGCGAATGTGGCCGCGGCGTTCGGGCCTATGGCGGTTGCGTTAGTTCCGGTCGCGGCCGAATTGTTGCCGACCGCGACCGCACCGGTCGCGGTCGCCTGTGCGCTGGCACCGACAGCGGTTGCGCCGGTGGCACTCGCGATGCTGGCTTGGCCGATGGCGGTGGTGGCGTCCCCGGTGGCATTGCTGCTCTGGCCAAAGGCGCTCGCGGTGGCGCCGTCAGCGATGCTGTTTTGGCCTGTCGCGGTGGCACTAGCGCCGTATGCGCGGCTGTTCTGCCCGTACGCGGTCGCGCCGGCGCCGCTCGCATTCGCGAGAGCACCCGTCGCGGTCGCGAACCCGCCATTCGCGAAGCTCTGCCGGCCCGTTGCGGTCGCGAACGCGCCGGCCGCTGTGCTGGCTTGGCCAGTCGCGGTGGCGCTAGCGCCGATCGCAAAGCTGCCCCTGCCGGTCGCGGTCGCGTTGTCGCCGCTCGCGTAGCTGCCCGCGCCAGTCGCGGTCGCACCGTCGCCGTTCGCTTCGCTGGCGTAACCGGTCGCGGTCGCGTTTTCGCCGTTCGCCCAGGCTGCAGCGCCGTAGGCAGTAGCGCTGGCGCCATCCGCGATCGTCGCTTGGCCGACTGCCGTGGCGAAGCCGGTTGTCCCTGAGGCGTTACACGATCCGGTGAAACCTGCGCCGCTGGAGTAGCAAACAGCGAAGGCGGGCGAGATTCCCGCTACCGTCGTGCCGGCCGCCGCGGCAAGGCAGCGCAGGGTGCTGCCCGTCACCACGCCGCTCACGAGAAGCCGCGCGGGCGTCCGGATGCACGTTGGTTTCAATCTGTTCGTCATCGACCACCCCTGCCGTAAGGCCGCTGCTTCGAGAGTCAGGCGCGCCCTCTGAAGGGATTGATCCTTGAAACCGCTGGAGGCCGCATTGCCCAAACGGTAGTGATCTGACGTTATTGCCCCTGCGTGTTGCAGGATCGTCACACCGCCTCTGGATGCGACAAAAACAAGCAGCAGACCCCATTTCGCTCCGGTGCAGTTCCCGCAAATATGCGACCTGCAGTATTCCGGAAGCAGGACGGCGGCGTGGATTCGGCAGGGCTCGCACTCACCGAGATGTTCTACCAGGCAGCGCTGGAGCCGGGCATCTGGCCGGCGGCCCTCGATGGCTTGAACCGGCGGCTGGATGCCGAGCACAGCTTTCTTGTCATAGACCATGACTCGGGTGTCGAGGCGCCACTGATCGCAATGGCCGGAATCGACGAGGCCGATGTCGCACGCTTGCTGTCGCCGGACGCTGCTCGCATGTTGATACCGTTCATGGACCGGGTATCTCCCGCACAAGCGCCGGGCACCGCTTTGACCGGTGACCAGTTGATGGCCGACCCTGAGTTCGAGCAAACCGAATTCTATAACGAAATCCTTCGGCCTATGAACAGATACTACGGCCTGACGGTATGGGGCGGTTCGCAGAACCCATGGCTTCAGGTCGCCACCTGCCGCACCCGGTCAGGGGGCCCCTTTCTGCAGCCCGAGGCGCGCGCACTGGAGCAACTGTTTCCCCATCTGACGCGCGCCCAACAGTTGTACCGGAGGCTGCGCATCGGGGATGACCGGGCGGCGGGACTGACGGCCGTGATTGAACGGCTCGCCGATGCCGCGATCGTACTTGACGCGTCGGGCCGTCTGCTCATTGTCAACACGCGTGCACGCCAGATCCTCAATCAACGAGACGGGCTCGCTCAAGCTGCAGGCGCATTGCAGGCCGCGACCGCGGCCACGACCGACCGGCTCCAGAATGCCATCGCACAGGCTGCCACGTCCGCAGAAGATCACGGACGGCGCCTGAGTGTGCCGCGCCCCAGCCGCCGATTGCCGCTGCTGCTCGATGTCATGCCGATCTGGCGGCTTGGTGTTCCCGAGCCCGGGATGCGCTCACCGCGCGTAATCATCTTCATCAAAGAGCCGGACGCGCCGCCGCAGATCGACGAAAGGGCGCTCATCGAGACCTTCGGGCTCACGCCGCGCGAATGCGAGATCGTCTGCCTGCTGGCGGGCGGGCTGAGTGTGACGTCGATCGCCGCCCGCCTGGAAATTCAAGCCAGCACTGTGCGGCAGAATCTGAAAAGCGCTTTCGGCAAGACCGGCATGCATAATCAGGCCGCATTGGTAGCGCTGGTCCGCAACTTCGGACGTTAATCCAGGCTTGAAGGCAGTGTGCCTGCGGCCGCTTCAGAATTGGCTGCGCCGCGAGAGAAAAAAAGGGCGGGCATTTCTGCCCGCCCTGATACTTGTGCAAGCCCGCGCTTAGGCTTCCAGAATCGCCACGATCTCGAACGTGTTCGGATCCACGATCACGATCTGCTCCTTGACGAGGATGAACTTATACCTGCGCCATTCCGGATAGATCGTCACCACTCGCTCCGGCAACGTGTGGAAGTGCACGTCGCGCGGCACGCGGGTGCCAACCGAAACCGAGAAGTTCACGTTCGTTACCGGCTGAACGCGCTGCTCCTTGATCACGCTGGTGATCTGGGTGCGCTGCTCGGTTGAGAGCTTCGCGCCGGCGCCGGCCTGACCCGTCGTGGTCTGGCCCGCGGCTCCACCCTGCGTCTGGGTCTGGGTGCGATCCTGCTGGCGGTCCTGCTGACCGGCCTTCTGGTCACCCTTCTGCATGCTCTTGTCGCGGTCCTGGGTCGTGGTCTGGTCACGCTGGGTGCTCTGATCACGCTGCGTGCCTGGGCCGGCGCCCTGACCAGTCGTCTGGCCCTTTTCGGCCTTGCCGCCGCGGTCCTCCTTGCCCTCGGCCTTCATGTCCTTGCCGCCCTTCATCTGGTCGTCGGCGCGCTGGTTCTTTTCAGGGCCCTTCGACTTCGGCTCGGACTGCGCACCCTTCATATCGGACGCGCCGCCGGGATCGCGCTGCATGGTGCCTGACGAGGCGCCGCCGCGCTCAGAAGAAGGCGCGCTCTGCTGCGCCGTGGAACCGGCCCCGGTGTCGCGCCCCGTGCCGGTACCTTGCGCATTCGCAAAGCCGGTTCCGGCGATCAGAGCCGCTGTCGCGACCGTAATCAGAAAGCGATTACTCATCGAAAGTCTCCTCACGTGTCTGCATTGCCCGCACCGACAACGAAAGGAATTGACTGATGTTCCTGATAGTTGGCGGTTCCGCCGGCGATTGTTTTGTGAACGCGGGATGAACGCCGGCGTTCTGATGCGTCGATCGAAAGCGCCGTCGCTCTTCAGCCGCAGGCCCAGTCGAATTCCATCGTCGCGAGATCGAGCTGACCGTTGCCGCCACCAAAATTGAAGCCGCCGAAATGCTCTTCGATCTCGAGATAGGTCGCGCTGTATTTCGGCGTCCACTGACACGGAAACATGGTGCCGCCGAGATGATTGCGGCCAGATAGCCTTGCCAGATCGAACGGGTCGGCATCCTCGGTATAGGGCGCGATGTATGCGCCGAGTTCGTCCTTGTGCAGCAAATGGTCGCGCGGCGGTTTGCCAACGTTTGGATCGCCTTCGCGCACCGAGATTCCGATGGCATAGGCGCCATGGCCGATTTCCGGAACGCCGCCGAACAACCGGTACCAATGCTTCTGCGCGAACTCTTCAATGCTGTCATAAGAACCGATATTGAGATCGAACGCCGCGCGTGCCGAACCCTTCTCCAGCCATGGAGGTGGCGCGTTGCCCTGCAGGAGCGGATTGTCGACGAGGCGGGGTCTCGTGTGTCGAACGTTCCTTAGTGACCCCTTGCATGGTCACGGTTCGATCGGAGGGCTTTGCCCGCAAAAGAAAATCCGGCTGCGACGCAGCCGGATTTGCTTGCTTCAATGATTTCGGCTGGCCTCAGCAGGTCGCCTTGCCGCAACGGGCATTGTTGATCTTTTCGCGCAGGGCTTCAACGCCGACAGCGCCGATCACGACCTGCTTGCCGATTACATAGCTCGGTGTGCCGTTCATGCCCATTGCCTCGGCGAGCTTGAAATTTTCCTCGAGCGTGTTGCGGACTTCGGCGCTCGACAGGTCCTTCTCCAGCTTTGCCATGTCGAGGCCGACTTCCTTGGCAACGGCCATCGCGCGCGCCTTGTCGGCGGCGCCGCGGCCGGTCAGCAGCTTCTGATGATAGTCGAGATATTTCTTGCCGGTCGGATCCTGCATCCGCACGGCGACGCCGACCTGCGCGGCCTCGACCGAACCGGCACTCAAGACCGGAAATTCCTTGAGCACGACCTTCAGCTTCGGGTCGGCCTTCATTAGTTCCATCATGTCCAGCATCGCGCGCTTGCAGTAGCCGCAATTGTAATCGAAAAACTCGACGAAGGTGACGTCGCCGTCCTTGTTGCCGAGCGTGACGTTGCGCGGTGAATTGAAGATCGCCTCGGCATTGTTGGCGACACCGGCTTCGTGCTTGGCGGCTTCCGCCGCGGCCTGACGTTTGCTCAACTCAGCCATCGCCTCTTCGAGCACCTCGGGATGCGCGATCAGGTAATTGCGGATGACGGCCTCGATGTCGCGGCGCTGGGTGTCGGTGAAGCTCTGCGCGGAAGCCGCCAACGGCGTGCCGCAGAGCGCCACAGCGAACAATGCGGGAATGAGAAAACGGAACGAGGGCATCGGTAAGTCCTTATGCGGCGGGGTCCCGGGCAATTCTGCTGAAGGCCGGCTCCTGGAGGATATCTCGGTTCGTGGCGACCAGGTCCTTGGGTTGAACCGGGTCGGATTATAGCCGAATGCGTTTGATTTCTAGTTGCTCTTCTGGCCCGGCAGCGGCTTGGCGCTCACAATGTCGTCAGCCTTGACCCAGCCTGGCGTGCCGATTGCGAAGCGCGTTTTTGCGCGTGACGCAAGGTCGCGTGCGGTCTTGCTGTCGCCGCGAAGGTAGGCGGCCTGGGCCGAGGCGAGGTCGGCCTGTGCGTAGTCGCCCTTTCTTCCATAGGCCATGGCGAGCTGGGTGTAGCCGATCAGCGCCTCGGGCTCGCGCGCCGTCGCCGCGCGCAGGATCGAGATGGCCTCGTCGGTGTAGGCGTTGTTGCCGGTCGCCACCAGGGCCTGCCCCAGCATCATCTCGATCAGCGGCGAATTGTTGGAGAGCTGCACGGCCTTGCGCAGCGGCGCGATCGCCTCCTGCGGCTTGCCGCCCTCCAGCAGCGCTTGCCCGCGCACCTCATAAAAATAGGGATTGTTGGGCTGCTGCTGAAGCAAGGCGTCGATCTGGGCAAGTGCGCTGCGCAGATCGCCGTGCCGATAGGTCGCGATCGCGTGCGCATAGCGCGCCGGCAGGCTGTTGTTGGACATCGGATAGCGCCGGTACACGGTCTCCTGCCGCTCCATGAACGCCGAGATCTTGGCGCGCACCATGTCGTGACGGAGCTGCAGGGCAGGGTCGTCCTTCTTGTCCCAATAAGGGCTCGACCGTGCCAACTCTTCCAGCGCGGCGACGCGCTGAGCCGGCATCGGATGCGACTGAACGTAGGGGTCGGCGCCGCGCGCGGCGAACAGGCTTTCCTCGGTGAAGCGTTTGAAGGTCTCGTACATGCCCCTCGAGGACTGGCCGGTGGCGTTCAGAAACTTCACGCCGGCCTTGTCGGCGTTTTCCTCCTGCTGGCGCACGTAAGAGAGCAGGTTGCGGCGGATGATTTCTCCGGGAGCCGAGAACATTGCCGCGCCGGCGTTGGCCAGGCCACTATTGCCGCCGCCCCCCTGCGCGCCCGCGACCATCGCGCCGGCGCCGAGCAGCATGGCAATGATCATCTGCGTCTGCGCCTGCGCCATCTGCTCGCGCATCTTGGCGAGATGACCGCCGGCAAGGTGGCCGGTTTCATGCGCCATCACGCCGATGATCTGGTTCGGCGTCTCCGACTGCAGGATCGCCCCGTAGTTCACGAAGATACGCCGGCCGTCGGCAACAAAGGCGTTGAAGACGCCCTGGTTGATGATGACCATCTGGATGTTCTGCTTTTCCAGACCGGCGGCGCGCAGGATCGGCCTTGTATATTCGCGCAGCAATTGTTCCGTCTCGGCGTCGCGGAGCACCGGCGGGCCCCTGTTCTCCTGCGCCGTCGCGGCCATCGGCGCAGCGACAAGCGCGACGGCTGTGGCCAGCGCAGTCAACTTCAGTGATTTCTTGCGTAAGGCGATGCGGAGCATGAGCGGTCTTTGGCGATTGGCTTTCATTCCGGATTTGGCCGGAAGCCGGTTCGGTCTCCGATTAGATCAGAAACAGGTCCCAGTTTGTTGTTTCAACGCGTTTCTTCATCCGAGCCGAGGTATCACTGCATGAACCCGGTATCACTGCGCTTGAAAACGCTATAACAAGCCATCGAATACGGCCAGTCTGGGGCGGTAACCGGTTCGGGAACCTCGATTCGGGCAGCGCCCGCGCAAATAACAGAAATCGATGCTGGAATCGACACTTAGAGACCGCGCAACAGCGCTATTGACTCCCTCGGCACGGAGCGACGTTCCGCCCTTCATGGTGATGGACGTGATGGCGGCCGCCGCCCGCATCGAAGCGGCCGGCGGCCATGTCATTCACATGGAAGTCGGACAGCCGGCGGCGCCCGCGCCCAAGGTCGCGATCGCAGCCGCCCATGCCGCACTCGACGAGGCGCGGATCGACTACACTTCCGCGCTCGGCATGCCCTCACTGCGGACGCGAATCGCCCGGCACTACCGCGATACTTATGGCTGTACGGCCGAGCCTGACCGTATCGTGGTCACGACCGGCTCGTCGGGCGGCTTCATCCTGGCGTTTCTGTCGATGTTCGAGCCCGGTGACCGCGTGGCGGTCACTGTGCCGGGGTATCCGCCATATCGGCACATCCTGACCGCGCTCGGCTGCGAGCCGGTGCTGATCGAGACATCGAGCGCGACGCGCCATGCGCTGACTGGCGAAGCGTTGCTGGCGGCGCATCGCAAGACGCCGCTGAAGGGCGTGTTGGTCGGCAGCCCCGCCAATCCGACGGGAACCATGATGTCGCGCGAAGCGCTCACCGGCCTGATCAGTGCGGCGGAAGGGGCAGGGATCCGCTTCATTTCCGACGAGATCTATCACGGGCTCGACTATGCGTTCCCGGCCGTGACGGCAGCCGAGCTGTCGCCGCATGCGCTCGTGATCAATTCGTTCTCGAAATATTTCTGCATGACCGGCTGGCGGGTCGGCTGGATGGTGGTGCCGGAGCCGTTGGTGCGCCCGATCGAGCGGCTGCAGCAGAACTTGTCGATCTCGGTGCCGACGCTGTCGCAGATCGCGGCCGAAGCGGCCTTCGAAGGCCGCGAAGAGATGGAGGCGATCAAGCGGGGCTACGAGGAGAACCGCCGCATCCTGATCGAGGGATTGCCGAAGGCCGGGCTCACCAAGTTCCTGCCGGCGGACGGTGCGTTCTATCTCTACGCTGATGTCTCGGATTTCACCTCCGACAGTTTCGAGTTTGCCGGTCGCATGTTGGAGAAGGCGCATGTGGCGGCGACGCCAGGCGTCGATTTCGATCCGAACCACGGCCGCAGCTTCATCCGCTTTTCCTATGCGCGCTCGGCCGACGAGATGCGCGAGGCGGTAGCACGCATCGCGCGCTGGCTTCGTTAGCGCGCAGCAATCTGTCATCCACATTCTCATCTGCAATCAATCGGGGAGCCATCATGTCCGCCAGAACCATGCCTGAAACCGTCGTCCCGTCGCATTTCCCGCTCGCCGCGCTGCTGTGGCCGCATCGTGCGGACGGCTCATCGGGCCTGCTGCGCGGCGTGATCCTGATTGCACTGGGAACGGCGCTGCTGACCTTGTCGGCCAAGGTCAATCTGCCGTTGCCCTATGTGCCGATGACGCTGCAAACGCTGGTCGTGCTGATGATCGGCGCGGCCTATGGCTGGCGGCTCGGGAGCGCTACGCTCATGGCCTATCTCGCCGAAGGGGCGATCGGACTGCCGGTATTTGCAGGCCCAGTCGGCGGCCTCGCGCCGCTCGTCGGTCCGACGGCCGGATATCTCTTCGGTTTCGTGGCGGCGGCCTTTGTCACGGGATGGCTCGCCGAGCGCGGCTGGGATCGATCGGTGTTCTGGCTGTTTGCAGCGATGGCGCTCGGACACATTCTCATTCTCGCCGCCGGATTTGGCTGGCTGGCATTCGGCATGAAGCTCGGCGTGGAAAAGGCGTGGCTGGTCGGCATTGCGCCGTTCATCGCGGCGTCGCTGATCAAGAACGCGCTCGGCGCTGCGCTGGTGCCGGCGATCCGCCGGATTTTCGACCGTCGCGATTAAGCGAGCGCATCGAATCGGCCGCCTTGCGGCCGATTCGAGCCCGAGCAGCAGGAGACTGCTGCAGTCAGGTGCTCCTGAGTTCTCCGTTCATTCCGTTCGGATAGAAGCCACCCTTGCTGATCCCGGCCTTGTCGGTCAGGTAGACGATATGCAGGACTTGTTGCGGCGTACGGGTGAAGGCAATCGCGTCGGGGTTTGAAGGCACGAAATTGGCTTTGCCGTCGACCCTGATTCCCTCGTCTTCCTTTTCGGGGGTTCCGTCAATTTTATCCCGCGCATCCGAGATGGCGTTGGCGGCGTCCCATGCCTTTTCGCCCATCATGTAGAGCTGGGAACGGGCCATTCCCATGTGATAAGCCTCAACAGCAAGAATCCCGGCGGCCGCCTGCACGAACTCCTTTTTCTTGAGCAGCGGGGCCGCACCGGCATATGCGGTTACGCCAACATCCTCGAACAGCATGCCGCCGAGCAAGACCGACATGTCATCGGCAAACGGATCGAAATCGGCAGGCAATCCGGCAGCCTGGGCGGCTGCCTTGAAGCCCGCGTCGAAATCGATCGCGGGTCGCGAAATGGCGCGTCTGCCAAGCGTCTTGCGGTAGAAGCGAACGTGGGCGAGTTCGTTTTCCGCGGTTTCCTCGATGAACTCGCGGATCGCCTTCTCCTTGAATTGGGCCTCGTGTCCACCCACGACCCGACCTGCGTCCATGCCGGCATCGGCCTCACTGATACCTTTGCCGGTCGTGGCGCGCAGATAGAACTCGGCTTCCATGTATTCGAGATTCAGAGCGAAGGTGAAGATGTCCTCGTCGTCGGCGGCCCCCTTCGGGCCGATTCCAACGCCGGTTGTCTCGCGCTTCTGCTGAGCATAGGCGTGCGGAATGAGTAATCCCGCGAGGCCAGCGACCGATAGGCCGGCGATCGATTGCCGGCGCGAAATAGGCAACGAACCCATGGCGAACCTCCTCTGTTCTGATTGAGGGGCCGCGCCGCTCTTCACCGCAAGAAGGACGCTATGGGCGCGACCTCGGCACCAGTGCGGTGGTGCTTGAAGCGCACAACGTGAGACCACGTGACCCGTTCCTAGCGGCGATCAAACCAAGCTGCACGATTTCATGACGCTTCGACGAAGTCGTCATTTGATTGTTTTGGCTTTCGCCAATCATCACGGTGCAGTGTGCGTGGACGCAGGCATGACCGCGTGCACGCCGACGTGAACATAAAGCGGAAGCGTGCCATGCGCGCGACCATGATCATCCGAAGCACCCCGGCCTACGGAAGAATTGTTTGAATGACTTGCCGCGTCGTCGAGAAAATCGAGCCAATTACAAGCAGAAGACTTGCGCCGATCCCGGCGAGGAACGTCACAGTTCTTCCCGTATCGCCAGCTAACGGCGATAGATCAGTGCGAGAGCGGACGTCTCGGCCTATCCGCCCCACGAACTGCGGTCGGCTGCCGCTTTTTTCTTTGTCTTTTTCTTCTTTTGTGCCGAAAATTCACTGATGGGGCTCTTTCCGCTCAAATCCGATCCTGCGACCTGTGGTCCGCTCTGTCCGGCGAGCGGCCTCTCGGTGGCGAATGCGGGTACCGCAAGGCCGACACAGCCGGCGGCAGCAAGGATCAATGTCAGCTTTCTCATCTGCTCCTCCATTTGCAGTTGATACTCGCCCCGGTATCGAACGCGCGAGCGTTACCCGCGTTCCCGCCCTGCGGGTTCAACGCAAATACTCGGTGCCGAGATGACATGTAGAGCACCGTCTCGATGGGGATCGAGTGGGATGCGAATGCGAAGCAGGTGCACATTGCGGCGGCTTGTCAAATACGGTGCGCGAGAATGATTGGCCCGGCAGCCACGTGCGATAGTCAAGCACCGCGAAGAGGCGTTTTCCCTCGTCACCCCGTAATGAAGTCACCATGAACGTGGTGGGTTTCCCGGAGAGAGCGTACCAGGCCCAGGCGACGCGCGGACTTGCGAGTGGACAGACGAGAATCCGGGCCGTTCCGTAAGGCGACAGGGAGGTTGTGCCGTTGATCGTTGCCGCGCACTCGCACGGAGCGCGCACGGCCCAGTCGGGACGGATGGCGCCGGGCAGCACCGGCCGGCAGACCAGAGGCCGGTCACGATAATACGTGACTGTGTAACCTTTCGGGCTCAGAAGAAGTGAGTCTTGAGACGTGATCCCGTCTTCCGGTCCCCCGAATGTGCGGGTGCGTTGCGCCGGCACGGTCCAGTCATACAGCACTTCGGCCGGATAGGGGCTTTCATCGGAATCGAACGGGGTCATCAGGCCTGTGATTGCGAGCCTCTCGGGCCACTCGGGAAAAGGGACCGCAGGACAATCCGCCTGGAGTTCGGGCATGACCCGGTTGATCTCGCTCTCCGCAACTTGGGGCGATCGCGACATGTTACCGATCATGGCATGCAGCGTTCGCACCGGATTTCCGGTCATTGTCGGCTTGGACCGTCTGCAGACAGCATCGATCTCGGCAAGGCCGGTCTCCTCCACTGTGTTGAATCGAACCTGATAGCTGAGCGCATACCCGCTGAATGGTGGAAGGTGATCGCTCGCAAATGGAAAGACGAGTCGAAACGGCGATTGATCTGACGTCTTGAACCAGAGCCAATAGCTTGCAGGCTCTGGCGTGATCGCAGTTTTCCACCACTCGACCGGCGTCTCGCCGATTGGCGCCGAGCCGGCGCATTGTGACTGCGGCGCGAGCCAGTCCGTCGGAAGCGGCCGCCAGCCGGTATCGCCTAATGTCCTGCACTCCTTGATCGCGGAGCCTTCCGACTTGAGGAGGTACGTCCGGTTGCCGGCAATGAACAGGTCCAGCGACCCGCGTCTGACTCCATGAAGCTTTACGCGCATCGCGGAAAGCGTGACGTCAGAGACGATTTCGGCCAGCATAAGCTGCGCCTTGGTGAAGGGCGCCATGAGATAGGTGCCCTGCCATTTCTCTGGCAGGCGCGGATGCGATGTTGAACTGCAAGGGGCGAGTTGAGGCAGGTCGAGCAGCGCGCGCGGTTCTTGCGCCGCAGCAGAGCATAGCGGGAGAACGGCGATCGCTATCGTCATCGATGCGCGCAGCAGCATGGCGATCTCGCGAAGATCGGCCCCGCAACTAGCTAACGTATGCCGCGAGGTTTTTGCTCCAAGCTGGAACGAACACGGCCAAGATGAGCGCTGTCGTATTCGGACCGGCGCGCGATTATCTCCGCTTTTGTTCCATCGAGCCGAACCGTGTCGGAAAAATTTATCTTTGCGGACCAGCCGCAGCGACACACGACGGGTTAGGGGCTTGCCGGAACAGATACCGCCAACAAAAAACCGCCCGGTATTCGCCGGGCGGTTTTCTTTGGGTTCGATTTACTTACTCGCCGCTGCCGAAGCGCCGCGACCACCAGCCGGCCTTGCGTGGGGCGGCTTCGCCCGATGCGGCTGGCGCCGGCTCGGCCGCAGCAGGCTCGGCAGGCGCGATCGGCTCTGGCGCGGACTGGCTGACGGAGGGCGCCGGTTCGGCCGGCGCGCTGGTCATGAAGCTGACTTTCTCGCGGACGGTCGAGCGCCGCCGCGCCGCGGCCCGTTCGGCCTCTTGTCCGGTTTCTTCAGCGGCCGGGGCGGGCCCGCTCGCAACCGGCTCCGGCTGGTCACCAGCCGCGGGCGGGGTCTCCGCTGATGCCGTGGCCGGTTCGGGCTGAACATCGGCCTGCGCCAGCGATGGCGCGGGTTCGGACGAGCCACCGTCGAAATCGGCGGCTGCTTCGGCCGCTTCCGGCGGCGAGGGCGGCCCGAGTTCGTCTGCGATCGATCCGGCAAGGCCGTCTTCCAGCCCACCACCACGCCGGCGACGGCCACCGCGGCGGCCGCGGCGGCGCGGACGCCGCTCGCCACCGGCGGGCTGATCGCCGCGGGCCATGCCCGGCTGTTCGTCGCCTTCATCCTCATCGGCCTCGCCGTCCTCGGCGATCGCGCCTTCGACGGCCTCGCTTGCGACGCGCGTCGCGTCACCGTCCTCGCGCGGGGCGCCACCATCACGCGGCTCGCCACGGCCGCGCCGGCGGCGGCGGCGCCTGCGGCGTTGGCCGTCTCCGTCGCCTTCGCCCGTCGCCGCTTCGGCGGCATCGTCGGTCAGCCCTTCGGTCTCCTCGGTCTCAACCTCGGATTCGGTTTCGATGTCGTAGGCATCATCGTCGTCATAGGCTTCCTCGAGCTGCGGCGGGAAGGCCGCGGCCTGCGCCGCCAATAGCGCCTTGGCGGCTTCCAGCGTGTGCACCTGCTCGCCGCGGTCGATGACATAGGACTGCTGGCCGCTCACGGTGGCGTCGGCGACGACGGCCAGGGTCACCTTGAAGGCGTTTTCGAGGTCGCGCAGATGGCCGCGCTTGTGGTTCAGCACATAGAGCGCGACGTCGGTGCGGGTGCGCACCACCAGATTATGGGTGGCGCCCTTCATCAAGATCTCTTCGATGCCGCGCAGCAATTGCAGCGCCACCGAGGAGACCGAGCGCACATGACCGCTGCCGCCGCATTGCGGGCAGGGCTCGGTCGAGCTCTCCAGCACGCTGGCGCGGATGCGCTGGCGCGACATTTCCAGAAGGCCGAAATGCGAGATGCGTCCGACCTGGATGCGCGCGCGATCCTGCCGCAGGCAGTCGGAGAGCTTTCGCTCGACCGCGCGGTTGTTGCGCTTCTCGTCCATGTCGATGAAGTCGATGACGATCAGGCCGGCGAGGTCGCGCAGTCGCAATTGCCGGGCGACTTCCTCCGCCGCCTCCAGATTGGTCTTGAGCGCGGTGTCCTCGATGTGATGTTCGCGGGTCGAGCGGCCGGAGTTGACGTCGATCGAGACCAGCGCCTCGGTCTGGTTGATGACGATGTAGCCGCCGGAACGGAGTTGCACGGTCGGCGAGAACATCGCGTCAAGCTGGCTCTCGACGCCCATCCGCGAGAACAGCGGCTGGCCGTCGCGATACTGCTTCACCGCCCGCACGTTCGAGGGCATCAGCATCTTCATGAAGTCGCGGGCTTCCTGATAGCCGGATTCACCGGCGACCTGGATCTCTTCGATTTCCTTGTTGTAGAGGTCGCGCAGCGAGCGCTTGATCAGCGAGCCTTCCTCGTAGACGAGGGTGGGGGCCTGCGACCTCAGCGTCATGTCGCGCACGGTTTCCCACATGCGGATCAGGTACTCGAAATCGCGCTTGATCTCGGGCTTGGTCCGCGAGGCACCGGCGGTGCGCAGGATGATCCCCATGCCCTCGGGCACGTCGAGGTCCTGCACCACTTCCTTCAGCCGCGAACGGTCCTGGGCGGAGGTGATCTTACGGCTGATGCCGCCGCCGCGGGCGGTGTTGGGCATCAGGACGGCGTAACGGCCGGCCAGCGACAGATAGGTCGTGAGCGCCGCGCCCTTGTTGCCGCGCTCTTCCTTGACGACCTGAACCAGCATCACCTGACGGCGCTTGATGACTTCCTGGATCTTGTACTGGCGGCGCGGCCGGAACGGACGTTCCGGGACTTCCTCCAGCACGTCGTCGCCGCCGACGGATTCGACGACTTCCTCTTCGACGTCCTCGCCATCCTCTTCATCGTCGTGGCCGTCGTCGCCTTCGGGAACGCGGGCGAACTCGTCCGGAGCGGCAGCGGCGTAGCCTTCACCGGCATGCTCGACATGCGGCGGCTCGTCGGCATGGGCAGCGTTGTCGACCGCCTGTTCCTGGTCATGATGCTCATCATGCGCAGGTTCAGCCGCGACTTGGGCAGGCTCAGCCGTGACTTCCGTGGCTGCCGCTTCGACCGGCGCCGCGGCGGGTGCGCCCGACTCCGATTCCGCAACCGGCGTTTCGCTTACGGCATCCGCCTGTTCCTGCGGCGCCGTCGTATCGTCATCATGGTGGCCGTGCGGCTGATCGTGATCGTGACCATGCGTTTCGTGTTCGTGTGCGTCATGGTCATGATGGGCCGCATCCTCATGATGTTCGGCATCGTGCGGCTGCGCTTCGGCATACACGCCGTCGTGCTCATGCTCGCCGCCTTCATAGGGCTGGGCCGCCTGCGAGGGATCCTGGCCGGCGTTCTCGATGACATCGCTCTGGACGCGGTCGCCATGGCCGCGGCGGCGCGCATTGCGGTGGCGCGAGCGGCGGCGGTGGCTGGAGCGGTTCTCGCTCTCTTCCTCGGCTTCGCGATGGGCGCGCTCGTCGGCCTCGATCAGCGCCTGACGGTCGGCGACGGGGATCTGATAGTAGTCCGGATGAATTTCGCTGAAGGCCAGGAAGCCATGGCGGTTACCGCCATATTCGATGAACGCCGCTTGCAGCGACGGCTCTACGCGTGTGACCTTGGCGAGATAGATATTGCCGCGCAGTTGCTTGCGCTGGGCGGTCTCGAAATCAAATTCTTCGACGCGGTTGCCGCGAACCACAACAACCCGGGTCTCTTCCGGGTGGGTAGCGTCGATCAACATCTTGTTGGGCATTTTTGGACTCTTGACGGGGGCGGGCGCGGTGCATGGCGCGCGCAAATTGCGCGGCCCGGTGACGCGACGGTCCACCTGATTCGGGGGTGAGGGGAAGGCCAAAACGCACTTCTTGGCGCCGCGCCGAACGGGGGCCCACCAGGACGATGCGACGTGCGAAGCTTTCGCTTCGCGTCGGCGCGATCGTTCCGTGGATCTTGGTCGGCAACACAGTCTGGCGCATCAAGCGTCGGCCCGTCTGAACATGTTGGCGGAAAGGGATACCGCCGTATCTATCGCTGAAAGCCCGGTTCGGCGCCTAAACGCCCGCCGGCCATCGCATATCGGACCGTTTGGGGTCCGGATAATCAGTTTTGCCGTGTCTCAAACCGTCCCTGGAAAAAGACCTGGGACCGGACGCCGCTCGGGCTCGAAACCGCCGCTCCGTGTCAGCCGCGCGCGGCGCTGGCTGTGGAGGGATCGGGAAAGACGCAGGAGACCTTCGGTTCCGAAAGCTCCGGCGCTGCACCGGGAGGCTGAACGCGACACAACCGGGAGTATTAGCCGTCAGCCCCTCGTACATACGTGGATTGGGGGCTCCGTGCAAGGGAACCTTCCGGCGAGCGTCGCAACGCGGCAACACTTGCGCCTTTTCACGGATCAGGCATTAAGCTGCGATTAACCCTGTGGTCCTAATGCGGTAAGGGAAGGCTCCTCCGGAGGCATCGAATCGTTGGCGAGCCGCGCAAATCTCCTTGTTTTGCTGGGATGTGGCCCGTTGTGCGCCGCAGCATTGCTATGCACCCAGATGATCAGCCCCAGCGCAGCCCAAGGGGTGGCGCCTCAGGCGCCGGCCTCGGTCGCCGCTGCCCCCAGCCCGGCGGCGGGATCGAATTTCCCGGTCGCGTCTGACGCCCGGCTGGCTGGCGATGCCAGGCAGACCCGTTTCATCCTCGATCTCGACAAGCCGATTCAGTTTCGTGCCTTCGCGCTGGCCGACCCCTATCGCGTGATCGTCGATCTTCCCCAGGTCAGTTTCATGCTCCCGGCCGGGATCGGCACGACGGGCCGGGGGTTGGTCAAGGCGTTTCGCTACGGTCTCGTCATGCCGGGTGGATCGCGGATCGTGTTCGACCTGACCGGGCCGGCCAAGATTGCCAAATCCTATGTGCTGGAGGCGGCCAACGGCCAGCCGCCGCGCTTGGTGATCGAATTCGAAGAGATTGATCGCACCACCTTTGTCCAGTCGTTGCCGCCCGAAAACCGTCCCGAATTGCGGCCCGCAATTGCCGAAGCCAACGCCGCCACCCCGGACGCCGCAGCCGCGGCGAAGCCTGCGGCCCCGCCTGACAAGAGGCCGGTGGTCGTGATCGATCCCGGCCATGGCGGCGTCGACAACGGCACCCAGGCCGGCGGCGCCGATATCATGGAAAAGAACCTGGTGCTGACCTTCGGCCTGGCGCTGCGCGACCGGATCGAGAAGTCCGGCAAGTATCGCGTGGTCATGACCCGGACCGACGACACGTTCATTCCGCTTGCTGACCGTGTGAAGATCGCTCGCAGCGAGGCGGCGGCACTGTTCGTTTCGATCCATGCCGACGCCTTGCCGCGCGGCGAGGGCGACGCCCAGGGCGCCACCATCTACACATTGTCCGACAAGGCTACCGACTCCGAGGCCCAACGTCTGGCAGATGCCGAAAACAAGTCGGACGCGATCGGCGGGGTCAATCTCACCGACGAGCCGACCGAAGTGGCCGATATCCTGATCGACCTGGTCCAGCGGGAGACCAAGACCTTTTCAAACCGGTTCGCGCGGGTCCTGATGGGCGAAATGAAGAACACGGTGCGGATGCACAAGCACCCGCTGAAATCGGCCGGCTTCCGGGTCCTGAAGGCGCCCGACGTGCCCTCGGTGCTGGTCGAACTCGGCTACGTCTCCAACAAGGGCGATCTTGAGCACCTGGTGTCGGAAAACTGGCGGAACCGGACCGTCGGCTCGATGGCGCAGGCAATCGATACGTTTCTGGCCAAACGGCTGGCAACTAACGGGCCGGGCAAGTAAAAAGCCCGGTATGCATTGCGTAGAAGCGCGCTGAAAAGCATGCCGTTTGGCGGCCCAAGCCCTAGTTTGGCCACAGCGGCAACGGTATAGATCGGATAGAAAATCGCGTACTGGTCTTCGGAATCGGTCAATATTGTCCGCCGGACCTTTTTTATTGTTCGACCGCGTAGTGGCGCCCGTTCGGGGGGATTGCCGCGTTTGGATAGCCGCCGCAGTTGACGGCGCAAGGGTTGGAACGGAACGTCAATAATGCGCTTGCTGGTCCGGTTTCTGGGTTTCCTGTTCGCCGCCGGCACGGTCGTGTTCCTGGTCGGCGTAGCCGGCGTCGCGGGCGCGATCTGGCATTTCTCCAAGGACCTGCCCGACTACTCGCAGCTCCAGGATTACGAGCCGCCGGTGATGACGCGCGTGCACGCCTCCGACGGTGCGCTGCTCGGCGAATATTCCAAGGAGCGCCGCCTCTATCTGCCGATCCAGGCCGTGCCGAAGCTCGTCATCAACGCGTTCCTGGCGGCCGAGGACAAGAATTTCTACGAGCACGGCGGCATCGACTTCACCGGCATGGCGCGCGCGGCCGTCCTCTACGCGCAGAATTTCGGCTCCAACAAGCGTCCGCAGGGCGCCTCGACGATCACCCAGCAGGTCGCGAAGAACTTCTTGCTGACCAACGAGGTCTCCTTCACCCGCAAGATCAAGGAAGCCTTGCTGGCGATGCGCATCGAGCGCGCCTATTCAAAGGACCGCATCCTCGAACTCTATCTCAACGAAATCTATCTCGGCCTCGGCGCTTACGGCATCGCGGCGGCCTCGCTGGTCTATTTCGACAAATCGGTGAATGAACTCACGATCGCCGAAGCATCCTATCTGGCGGCGCTGCCCAAGGCGCCCGCTGCGCTGCATCCAGTGCGCAACCGCGATCGCGCGGTCGAGCGGCGCAATTACGTGGTCGATCGTCTCGTGGAAAACGGCTGGATCAAGCAGGCCGACGCCGACAAGGCCCGCAAGGAACAGCTCAACGTCACCAGCACCCGCGGTAACGCCGCGCATACCTTCGCGGGCGAGTATTTTGCCGAGGAAGTCCGGCGCGACATCTTTGAGCGCTACGGGGAAAAGAAGCTGTACGAAGGCGGCCTGTCGGTCCGCGCCACGCTCGACCCGAAGATGCAGGTGATGGCGCGCAAGACCATGGTCGCGGGGCTCGTGAGATATGACGAGGCGAGTGGCTGGCGCGGCGCGCCGTCCAAACTGGACATTTCCGGCGACTGGGGCGTGAAGCTCGCCGACGTCAAATCGCTGAGCGACATTGCGCCGTGGCGGATGGCCGTGGTGCTGGAGACATCAGACCAGTCGGCGCGGATCGGTTTCCAGCCGGGCCGCGAACTCGGCGGCGCCGTCAGCAAGCAGCGGCAGACCGGCATCATCACGCTCGATGGTGTGCGCTGGGCCAAGGCCGCATCCGGGCCCGCCAAGGGCAGGACGCCGACCTCGGTGGCGCAGGTGCTGTCGCCGGGCGACGTGATCTATGCCGATCCGCTGTTCGACAAGGAAGGCAAACCGGTCGAGGGCCAGTACCGGCTGCGGCAATTGCCGGAAGTGTCCGGCGCGATGGTCGCGATGGACCCGTGGACCGGCCGCGTGCTCGCGATGGTCGGTGGCTTCTCGTTCGACCAGAGCCAGTTCAACCGCGCGACCCAGGCCTATCGGCAGCCGGGCTCGTCGTTCAAGCCGCTGGTCTATTCGGCGGCGATGGATAACGGCTATACGCCGTCGACCGTCGTGGTCGACGCGCCCATTGAAATCGACCAGGGGCAGGGCGCCGGCGTCTGGCGTCCGGAAAACTATTCGTCGGGCAGATATGGCGGGCCGACGACGCTGCGTAACGCGCTCCGGCAATCGCTGAACACCGTGACGGTGCGGCTGGCGCAAGACATCGGCATGCCCTTGATCGGCGAATATTCGAAGCGGTTCGGCGTCTATGACGAACTGCCGAATTACCTGTCCTATGCGCTCGGCGCCGGTGAAACCACGGTTATGCGCATGGTGACGGCCTATTCGATGTTCGCCAATGGCGGCCGCCGGGTGAAGCCGACGCTGATCGACCGCATCCAGGACCGCTACGGTCACACCATCTTCAAGCATGACGCGCGCGAATGCCGCGGCTGCGACGCGCCGGGCGGCTGGAAGAATCAGGCCGAGCCCCAGCTCGTCGACCGCCGCGAGCAGGTGCTGGACCCGATGACGGCCTACCAGATCACCTCGATGATGGAATATGTGGTGCAGGCCGGCACCGCGACGGTGGTCAAGGAGGTCGGCAAGCCGATCGCCGGCAAGACCGGCACCACCAACGACGAAAAGGATGCATGGTTCATCGGCTTCTCGCCGGACCTCGTGGTCGGTATCTATGTCGGCTTCGACAAGCCGCGCAATCTCGGCCGCGGCATGACCGGCGGTCATCTCGCCGCGCCGATCGCCAAGGATTTCCTGAAACTTGCGCTCGCCGACAAACCGGCTATCCCCTTCAAGGTGCCCGCTGGCATCAAGCTGGTTCGCGTCGATGCCAAGAGCGGCATGCGCGCCGGCCCGGGCGAGGGCGGTCGCACCATCCTGGAGGCGTTCAAGCCAGGCACCGCGCCGCCGGACAATTACTCGGTTATCGGCGTAGCCGACATGGATGGCCGGGTGCCGCAGGGATACCCGCAAGGGTATCAGCAAGGATATCAACAGCCCGACGCCGGCAACATCATGCGTCCCGGCACCGGCGGCCTTTACTAATCCGAGAGCCCACTGCAATCGCACGCTGTGCTTGCGATGTCGCCGATATCGACCCAGCATGCCGGGCGGCATCGAAGAAAGTGAATTGCCCGATTTCGACCATGTGAGCATGGGATAGCGTCAGACGGCGAATCCTTGGGTAGAGGGTTTGCGCACGAATGAACGTCGGGAATTACGACGCAACAGTTGGAATGAAACTTTGGTAATGCGCTTTCTGTTGCGGTTTACCGGCTTCTTGTTCGCAGCCGGAAGCGTGGTGTTCCTGGTGGGCGTGGCCGGTGTCGCAGCCGGTATCTGGCATTTTTCCAGGGACTTGCCGGATTATTCGCAGCTTCAGAACTATGAACCGCCGGTGATGACGCGTGTCCACGCGTCCGACGGGGCGCTGCTTGGCGAGTACGCCAAAGAACGGCGTCTCTATCTGCCGATCCAGGCGATGCCGAAACTCGTCACCAACGCGTTCCTCGCAGCAGAGGACAAGAACTTCTACGAGCATGGCGGCCTCGACTTCACCGGCTTGGCGCGCGCCGGCGTGCTCTACGTGCAAAATCTCGGCTCCAACAAGCGTCCGCAGGGCGCCTCGACGATCACCCAGCAGGTCGCGAAGAACTTCCTTCTGACCAACGAGGTCTCCTTCACCCGCAAGATCAAGGAAGCCCTGCTGGCGATGCGCATCGAGCGCGCCTATTCCAAGGACCGCATCCTCGAACTCTACCTGAATGAAATCTATCTCGGCCTTGGCGCCTACGGCATCGCGGCCGCATCGCTGGTCTATTTCGACAAGTCGGTGAATGAACTCACGATCGCGGAGGCCGCGTATCTCGCAGCGCTCCCGAAAGCGCCGGGAACGTTGCATCCGGTGCGCAACCGCGACCGGTCGACCGAGCGGCGCAACTACGTGATCGACCGTCTCTTGGAAAACGGCTGGATCAAGCAGGCCGAAGCCGACAAGGCCCGCAAGGAACCGCTGGTCGTGGCTATCAGGTCCAACGCCGCGCATACCTTTGCCGGCGAGTATTTTGCCGAGGAAGTGCGGCGCGACATCTTCGAGCGTTACGGCGAGAAGAAACTCTACGAAGGCGGCTTGTCGGTCCGCACCACGCTCGATCCGAAGCTGCAGGTGATCGCGCGCAAGGCCATGGCCGCCGGCCTTGTGAATTTCGACGAGGCGCAGGGCTGGCGCGGCGCCATGAGCAAGCTCGATATTTCCGGTGACTGGGGCGTCAAGCTCGCCGAAATCAAGTCGCTCAGCGACATCTCGCCGTGGCGCATGGCAGTGGTGCTGGAGACGTCCGACCAGTCGGCGCGGATCGGCTTCCAGCCCGGCCGCGAACTCGGCGGCGCCATCTCCAAGGAGCGGCAAACCGGTCTCATCACGCTGGACGGTGTGCGATGGGCCAAGCCGGTCGCTGCCGCGGCGCGCGGCAAGCCGGCGATGGCTTCGGTCTCGCAAATCCTGTCGCCGGGCGACGTGATCTACGCCGATCCGCTGTTCGACAAGGAAGGCAAGGTGGTCGAGGGCCAGTATCGCCTGCGGCAATTGCCGGAAGTGTCCGGCGCGATGGTCGCGATGGACCCGTTGACCGGCCGCGTGGTCGCGATGGTCGGTGGCTTCTCGTTCGACCAGAGCCAGTTCAATCGCGCGACACAGGCCTATCGGCAGCCCGGCTCGACGTTCAAGCCGCTGGTCTATTCGGCGGCGATTGACAATGGCTACACGCCGGCGTCGATCATGATCGACGGTCCCATCGAGATCGATCAGGGGCAGGGCAACGGCGTTTGGCGGCCGGACAATTTTTCGGTGGGCAGCTATAAGGGTCCCATCACGCTGCGCGACGCCCTGAAACAGTCGCTCAACACGGTCACGGTGCGGCTGGCGCAGGATGTCGGCATGCCCCTGATCGGCGAATATGCCAAACGCTTCGGCGTTTATGAGGAATTGCCGAACTATCTTTCCTATTCGCTGGGCGCCGGCGAAACGACGGTCATGCGGATGGTGACGGCGTATTCGATGTTCGCCAACGGTGGTCGGCGGGTGAAGCCGACGTTGATCGACCGGATCCAGGATCGCTACGGACGCACGATCTTCAAGCATGACCAGCGCGAGTGCCGCGGCTGCGATGCGCCGGAGGGGTGGAAGAATCAGCCCGAGCCCCAGCTCGTCGACCGCCGCGAGCAGGTGCTCGATACGTTGACCGCCTACCAGATCACGTCGATGCTCGAGAGTGTGGTGCAGGGTGGCACGGCGACGATCCTGCGCGAGGTCGGCAAGCCAATCGCCGGCAAGACGGGCACCACCAGCGACGCAAAAGACGTCTGGTTCGTCGGCTTTTCGCCCGATCTCGTCGTCGGCCTCTATCTTGGCTATGACAAGCCTCGCACGCTGGGCAGGGCCGCACAGGGCGGCCGCATCGCCGCGCCGGTCGCCAAGGATTTCATGAAGCTTGCGCTCGCGGACAAACCGGCGACCCCGTTCAAGGTGCCTCCCGGCATCAGGCTGGTGCGCCTCGACGCCAAGAGCGGCATGCGGCCGAACCCGGGCGAGGGCGGCCGCACCATCCTGGAAGCGTTCAAGCCGGGCACCGCGCCGCCGGATAATTATGCCGCCGTCGTCGGTGTCCCCGAGGGGGAAGAAGGACGGGTGCCGCAGGGATATCCCCAAGCGCAGACATATCCCCAGGCGCAAGGATATCCCCAAGCGCAAGGATATCCTCAAGGGTATCGGCCCGAGGGTGACAGTATCATGCGTCCCGGAACCGGCAGGCTTTACTAGCCAATTGCGCTTTGCGGCGCGCGCCGCTACATCCGACGCGTCACACAAGATCCACGACCGGTTCTGATTCAATTGGAACCGAATGAGCCATCCAGTAGCGGTCGTTGACCGCAGACAGAAGAGACCATGCGCGCCGAAGTCGAACGCCTCGTAGAAGAGATCAAGCAGTCAGTCGGGCTGCTGAGGAGGCATCTTTGACGTCGAGAAATCCACGGCCCGGCTCGCCGAGCTGAACAGTCTCGCCGAAGACCCCAATCTCTGGAACGATCCCCAGAAAGCCCAGAAGCTGATGCAGGAGCGCACCTCGCTGGTGGATGCGCTTGAGGGCATCGGCAAGGTCGAGCGCGAGCTCGACGACAATGTCGAGATGATCGCGCTCGGCGAAGCCGAGAACGACGAAGGCGTCGTAGTCGAGGCCGAGAACGCGCTGAAGGCCCTGAAGAAGGAAGTGGCGCGCCGCGAGCTGGAAGCGCTGCTGTCGGGCGAGGCCGACAAGTTCGATTCCTATCTCGAGGTGCACGCCGGCGCCGGCGGCACCGAAAGCCAGGACTGGGCCTCGATGCTCCTGCGCATGTATACGCGCTGGGCGGAGAATCACGGCTTCAAGATCGAATATCTCGAAGAGTCACAGGGCGAAGAGGCCGGCATCAAGTCCGCCACTATCCAGATCAGCGGGCACAATGCCTATGGTTGGCTCAAGACCGAAGCCGGCGTGCATCGGCTGGTGCGGATTTCGCCGTTCGATTCCAACGCACGGCGGCACACCTCGTTCTCGTCGGTGCAGATATTCCCCGTGATCGACGACTCCATCAAGATCGAGATCAAGGAATCCGACGTTCGCACCGATACCATGCGCTCGGGCGGCGCCGGCGGTCAGCACGTCAACAAGACCGAATCGGCGGTGCGGCTGACGCATATTCCGACCGGCATTGCCGTGGTCTGCCAGGCCGGCCGCTCGCAGCACAAGAACCGTGCGCAGGCGTGGGACATGCTGCGCGCGCGGCTCTACGAGATCGAACTGAAGAAGCGCGAGGAACAGGCCGCCGCCGATCAGGCCGCCAAGACCGATATCGGCTGGGGCCACCAGATCCGCTCCTATGTGCTGCAGCCCTATCAAATGGTGAAGGACCTGCGCACCGGCGTGCAGACCTCCGATACGTCTGGTGTGCTCGACGGCGATCTCGACGAGTTCATGGCGGCAACGCTGGCGCAGCGCGCATTCGGCACGGGCCCGGGCTCGGTCGAGGATGTGGACTAATCCATGAGCAAAGTGGCCTTCATCGGGCTCGGCCGGATGGGTCATGGCATGGCCGGCCGATATCTCGATGCAGGTTCTAACGTTGCGGTGTGGAATCGCAGCAAGACGAAAGCCGAAGACCTGATCGCGCGTGGCGCGCGCTGGGCTGCGTCTCCGGCGGAGGCCGCCGACGGCGCCGATGCCGTCGTCACCATGGTTGCCGACGACGAGGCGTCGCGGTTCGTCTGGCTCGGCGAGAACGGCGCAGCCGCGAAGATGCAGGCGGGCAGTTTCGCGATCGAATGCTCGACGGTCTCGCATCAACACGCACTCGACATGGCGCGCGAACTGCGCGGCCGCGGCCTGATCTATATTGACTGCCCTGTCACCGGCCTGCCGCAAGCGGCGGCCAGTGGGAAACTGACCTTGCTCGTCGGCGCTGACGCCGCCGATCTCGATCGAGCAAAACCCTATCTCGCGCCGATCGGCGACGTGATCAAGCATTTTGGCGCCGTCGGCACCGGCACCGTCTTCAAACTGATCAACAATCTGATGGGCGCGGTGCAGATCGCAAGCCTCGCCGAAGGCGTGGCGATGGCCGAGCAGGCCGGACTGGACATGACCCTCGTGGCGGAGGCGCTGGCGACCGGCGCGGTAGCGAGCCCGCAGGTGATCCGTCATTCAAAACGCATGGTGGCGCGCGATTTTTCCGGTGCGTCGTTCACGGCGGCGCTTCGCCACAAGGACGCGGCCTATGCGGTGGCGCTCGCCGAAACGCTGCTGCCCGGCGTGCCCGTCAGCCGCGCCGCGCTTACCGCCTATGAGAAGGCGAAGGCAAGCGCGCCCGACGATGACGAAGGCAAGATGATCGAGATCGTGTCGCGGCCGAAATAGTCTCCGGAAATCGGGTGGACGGCGACGTGCATTCGGTCCTAGCTGGTTGCGCGATTTCATCAGGTTCTTGCGAAATGTCAGCCAGCGACGGCCGGATCGATACGCGCGATTGGGCATTGCTCGTCGCCTTGTCGGTGCTCTGGGGCGGATCGTTCTTCTTCAATGGCGTGGTGCTGCGCGAGCTGCCGCCGTTCACGCTGGTGCTGTTGCGCGTGCTGCTGGCTGCCATGATCCTGCTGCCGGTGCTTTGCGCGCATCGACTGCCGTTTCCGAAGGGCTGGATCGGTTGGAGGCCGTTCTTTCTCGTCGCCTTGTTCAACAATGTGCTGCCGTTCTCGCTGATCGTCATCGGACAGATGTACATCCCGAGCGGGCTGGCTTCGATCCTCAACGCCACCACGCCGCTGTTCACGGTGGCGGTGATGGCACTGGCGGGCGAGGAGAAGCTCATCATCAGACGTGTGGCCGGTGTGATCGCAGGCCTTGTCGGCGTCGTGATCCTTCGCGGCAGCGGGATCGGCTTTGCCAGCGGGCAGGGGCTTGGCGTCCTGCTGTGTCTCGCGGCGGCGCTGAGCTACGGCATCTCCGCGCTGATCGCGCGGCGCGCGCTATCGGAGACGCCGCCGCTTGCCACCGCCACATTTCAATTGATGGCATCGAGCCTGATGATGATTGTCGTCGCCGGAATTTTCGAGCGTCCCTGGCAATTGCCGATGCCCGGGACCGTGACGTGGCTCGCGGTGCTCGGCCTTGCCGGCTTGTCGACGGCGCTGGCCTATATTGTTTTCTTCCAGGTGTTGCGGCGCTCCGGCGCGACCAACGTCATGCTGGTGACGCTGCTTGTGCCGGTTACGGCCATCCTGCTCGGCTCGCTCGTGCTCGGCGAGCAGATTTCGCCGCGTGAAATCGCGGGCGCGCTGGTGATCGGCAGCGCGCTGCTGTTGATCGATGGCCGGGTGTTGAAGTTTTTCGCGCGTTAGTTCGCTCGCGAGGCTGCTTGACATTTGCCTATAGAGCAATACGATTTTCCTTATAAGCAAACGGGAGAACCGCATGGTTTCGGCGGAAGCTGGCCGGCGCGCCCGCGAGGCGGCGCGCCTTGCCGCAATTGGAGCCGTCATTCGCAGGGCCCGATCGGCGCGCGGTTTGACGCTCGATGAACTCGCCGGAATGGTCGGGCTGTCAGTGACATTTCTCTCGCGGATCGAGCGCGGACTGATCGCCTGTTCGATCGGCAATCTCCTGGAAATTGCCGGCGTCCTTCAGTTGCCGCCGGCCGAATTGTTTGCCGACATCGAAGGCGAGGACCGGACACGCGCCTATCGCGTGGTGCGGTCAAGCGATGCCATCCCATCGAAGGACGCCGACGCAAATTATGCCTGGTGCAAGCTTGCTTCGGGCATCGGCGAGCAGCGGCTGGAAACTTTCCTTCTCGAATTGTCGGCAAAACCGCGCAAGCCGACGCTGGTCGCGCATCCCGGCGAAGAAATGTGCTTCGTCCTTGAAGGCAGCGTTGAATTTCAAGTGGGCAATGAGACCATCGCACTGGAGCGCGGCGATTCGATTCATCTGCGCTCGGACGTGCCGCATATGGCGTGGGCGCGCGGGTCCGGCCGTGCGCGCCTGCTCATGGTGACATCAATCGAAAACCAGTCGGCCATCGCGGTTGAGTGGTGGAGCAATATTGCGGGCGGGAAAGGCGAACGAGAGAAAACTGCAAAAGGGAGAGTAAAATGAGCGTCAGGAGCAAAGAGATTCCCGATACGGCGACCACAAATGCGGAGTTGACGACCGCTCGCGAAGCGTCGCGAAAGGACCACAAGCCCTACGAGACACGCCATTTCGACGACGTCGAATGGGAGACGATCCGCTGGCCGGGCGAGACAGGCAAAATGCTTTTTCATCCGCGACCTGAACGTCCGACCGAACCGAACGCGGGAATTCTGCGGCTGGAGCCCGGCGCCTATCACCCCGAGCACTATCATGGCTTCGCGCAGGTCTGGCATATTCTGAAAGGCGAGTTTTCAATCGACGGAACGCTGCATGGTCCGGGAACGGTTCTGTTCCATCCCGACCCGCACTTTGAGGGCGAATTCCGCACCGAAACGGGTGGAGAGATATTCATCGTCCAGTATCCTGGTCCGACGACCGGTGAGCGCCCGATCTACAGCGGCCGGTTCAACATGGCGAAACGCAAAGCGGTTGCGAGCGAACGCGTCGATCTCTGAACCGGCGATCACTCGATCTCGGGGAGGAAGCGAATTATCGCTTAAGGCTGACTGGAAGCCGACGTCTTCTTCCAGTCGGCAAGCCAGTTTCTGAACCTTCCGCTGTCGCGCGTCCCCCCATGCCAGGCCGCGTGCACGGTGCCGTCGTCGGCGACCATGATGACGACATCAAGGCCCTTCGAACGCCGCAGCGTATCGATCGCCTGCTGCGGCGTCTGGGCGATGGGACCTGCGACATTGAAGGACGTGTTGACGGAGAGCTCGACTCCGACATGGCGGCCGAGCGCCTTCAGATAGGCGTAGGTGAGGGGATCGTCCTCCGCGCGCACGATCTGGATACGGCCGGTGCCGTCGGCGTGGATGACGGCCGGGATTTTTTCGCGGGCATGCGGCTTCGAATGCGCCGTCAGCACCATGTAATTATAGGCGTTGTAGTCAGCGTCCGCAGCGCCGGGCAGTAACTCGAAATATTCCTGTGCCGCTTCCAGCGTCGCCATCGGCGCCAGCGGCCGAATGGCCTCGCGGTATTTGACACGCTCGTTCAGCCGTTCCCGCGCGTCTGGATCGCAGGGATTGGCGAGGATCGAGCGATGACCGAGCGCGCGGGGACCGGTTTCCGCCGCGCCTTGATAAAGCGCGATGACGCCGTTTCGCGCCACCATGAACGCCATCAGGTCGGCGATCGCATCGCGGCCTTCAGGCGTCGAGATATCGCCGATCTGTTGCGCGGCGATCTCATCGGCCTTAATGGCGTCGGCAATGTCTTCGCGCGACGGCGGCGTGCCGCAGTAGAACGCATGTGTCATCGGCGCACCGCGCCGGGCGCCCGCCAGATGCGCAAACAGCCAGGCGGCGCCAATGGTGACGCCGGGATCGCCGGGCACCGGCGGTACCCACAGATGCAGTCTCGCGTTGCGCTGCTGCACGCGCGCGAACCATGCTTCATCGAAATGTTCGAGCAACCGCATATTGCCGACCGCGTTCAGCGCCACGCCGCCGGTCAGCACCAGCCGGTCGGCGCCTGTCGTGCGCAACAGATGAGCGACGACATGGATCATGGCGTCCTCGAACACCAATTGTGTCGCGGCGGCTTTGTCGAGACGATCTTTTGTGTCGGGGCGATGATGGATGTCCTCGACGCGCAGCACGGCATCGGGATTCCAGAGCTGATCAGGCCTGAGCGGCTCGCCGAGTATCTCGGTGAGCGCCTGCTTGTAGGGATGATCGAAGGGGTCGCAGTACCAGTTGGCCAGCGCGCGATTGAGTTGAACCTCGCCGTTCGCACCGAAATGCAGAACATCGCGCAAGCGCGCATAATAGGGATTGCTGGCGCGGTCCATGTCGCCCCAGGCGGCAGCGCCCATGTAGCGCCCCTCGCAGGACAACCAGGTCCAACCGCCCTGCGTCGACGAGATCACGCTGTAGAACGCGCCGAGTGAATCGAACATGCTGTCATTGCAGTAAAGCCGGCGCATCGCGCCGTTCTCGACGACGTAAAGCGAGATCGAGCCCTGATCGCCGGTGCCGTCCAGGACCGCAATCCCGGTAGGCTTGTCGTCATCGGCGAACGGCGAGGCGGCCCAGGAAAACCAGGCATGGTTGTCGTGATGTGGCAGGCAGATCAGCGGCACGCGCTCGGCAAGCCCGAGCTGGCGGGCAAGGATCTTTGGCGTCCGCGTCATCTGGTCGAGGCGTCGGCCGTCGAAGCCGGCGGCCTCGGTGGTGCGCACAAGCTTGAAACTCTGCGGCAGTTCCTCGATCACCGAGCGCGCCAACGTGCCGGCGAGCGTCGGATAGTCCCAGCTCGTGAGCCAGGCATCGATATCGCTGATGTCGCGGCCCATCTCCCGCAGCGTCGCCACAACGGCGTCGACCGACAGTTTTGGATACTCGGTCGTGTGCTTGTTGCCCGAGAAGCGCTCTTCCTCGTTGTTGACGATCAGCCGTGGCCCGTCCGCTTGCGTCACCTCGATCAGCGCCAGACCGGAATTATGCGTGCCGGGCGCACCGAGGCCCGCAAGATAGACGGTTTCGCCCCGCGCAAGTTTTCCGCGAACATGCGCGATCCGCGCATCGGCGAAATCAGAGCCGAGCTGGTGAAATCCGGCAGCAGCCATGGTTTTCGCCGCCAGCCAGCGCGCGATGCGGAAGCCGCCGGCCGCGAGCCTGGGATGTCGCGGTCCAATTCGTACGTTCGGTTTCAACCTGTCCAACCTTCGAAGCCTTGCACGCTCGGTAATGACGCGAAGGAGCATCAATCACAATTGCGGCCGGGCAACAATGCCGTTTCATGATGCGGAATAAGCACATGCTCGCAAGCGCGGATGCGGCTTGCGAGACGTGCCTGCAAGAAGGCTGAAAAATAAGGGAGAAAACGATGTCGGGTCGCATGCAGGACAATGTTGCCCTGGCGGGCTGGAGAAAAGAGGCACCACGGTGTGGTGCCTCGACCCAACACTATCCCGGAATATCCGGCTCCACGACCAGCGCGAGCTGGGCGAGCGACTGTTGCCAACCGAGATAGCAGGCTTCGACCGGAATCACCGTCGGCAAGTTTGTCTGTTCGATGTTGACTTCGGTCCCGACCGAAACTGCTTTCAGGGTCACCGTGACCTCGATAACCCCTGGCAAATTGGGATCGTCGAAACGATCGGTGTAGCGGATACGCTCGTTGGGCACGATCTCCAGATATTCGCCGCCGAACGAATGGCCCGTATTCGTGGTGAAATTCGTGAACGACATCCTGAATGTGCCGCCGACCTTCCCTTCAAAATGGTGGACCTTGCAGGTGAAGCCGTAGGGCGGCAGCCACTTGGCCATGGCTTCCGGATCGAGGAAGGCACGAAAAACCTTCTCCGGCTTGGTGGCGAAAACGCGGTGCAAACGAACGGTGTTGCCTTGGGACATGACGTTATATTCTCCGGTACCGAGCGGGGTTTTCACATGATTTGGTCAGGTTAGCTCAGTCTCTGCCACAAGGACGACTGAACTCCATGTGAGCCGACATGAGGCTCAAAAAAAATTCGCTGACGCCTGCGCGGCGGTTCCGCTTAGTGACCGCAGAAAAATGGAGAGAATGGAAGGAAGTATTCCGCGGAAGATCAACAAGCCTGCGCGCCAGTTCTGACGGCGCATTTCTATCCCGCGCTCAGTCGCACGCCGGCGCGCAAAAACTTCTGCGGATCGACTGCATCGCCGTCGATCCGCGTTTCATAGTGCAGATGCGGGCCCGTGGAGCGGCCGGTCGAGCCGACAGCGCCGATCACCTGGCCGATCTTGACGACGTCGCCGACCCTGACGTGAATCTCCGACAGATGGCCGTAGCGGGTCGACAGGCCGTTGCCGTGATCGACCTCCACCATGCGGCCGTAACCGCCCATCCATCCCGACGATACGACCTTGCCGTTCGCGGTGACGCGTACGGGGTCGCCAGTGGCGGCGCGGAAATCGAGTCCGGTATGCATGGCAGGGCGGCCGAGGAAGGGATCGCTGCGCACGCCGAAGCCCGAGGTGAATTCGACCTCGCCGACAACAGGCTTGCGGTAGGGCACCAATGCCAGCGTTGCGTTAAGGCGCTGCATCTGGGCGCGGGTGAGGTTGATGCGGTAGAGCTGGCGCTCGAACGCACCGGCATCGGCCGACAGCTTCACCGGCACGAACGGGCCGCCGATCGCCGAGCGCGGCGTTGCCGCCTCGAGTTGCGCCATGTCGAGGCCGAGATCGGTGAACACGCCGCGCATGCGGCGGACGCGCGATTCCATGCTGTCCTCGACCGCGCTCAGCGCCGCCATCTGGCGCCGCTCGACGGAATCGAGCGAGCTCTGCAGGCGGACCAGCACGTTGTCGACGCCCTGAACCTTGGCGAACTGGTTTGTCTGCGGCTTGGTGACGATCGGCGTGCGCGATTCCAGTCGCGCTTCGCGATCCGGCGGTGCGACGAAGATCACGGTATCACTGATCGGGGAGGGTTTCAGGGTGCCGGAAGCGGGCGTCTCCACGGCCGCGCCGCGGGCCGGCGGCCTGATCGAACCGGTAGCCGCAGCATCCGGCATCGCGCCGAGCGCGGTGGCTCGCGCTTCGAGCGCGGTCTGGCGGCGCATGATCTGGTCGAGCTTCTGGTCGAACTGTTCCTGATCGAGCAACTGGCGACTGGTGGTGCGGTCGACCTTGGCGCGCAGCTCCGCGATGCGGTCTTCATAGGCGTATTGCATCTCGGCCTGACGGGCGATCAACCGGGTCAGGACGTCGTCGCGAAACGCGAAATAGGTGGCCGTCGCCGCCGACCACATGCCGAGCAGGACGATCGTGCCGACCACAATCCAGAACACCACCGGTCCGAAGCGAACCTGCTTGCCGGCATGGACGATGGCATAGCCATTGCCATCGAGCGCTGCGGCCGCCCTTGCTGCCTGGGGCGCGGGCCGGCGCGGCGGCGTCCGGCCATGATCATGGGGATGGTGGTGATCGGAATAATGACCGGAACGGTACGACATCGGCACTCCCGCGCCGGTCGGAGAAAAGTTCCGTACGGCTCAATTTGCGGGGCCGATTTGACCCGTTCATGGTTAATTTTTGGAAAATGGGAACTGGCCAATCAGATGGCTCGGGCGGCGGCCAGCACCTCGTCGGCATGGCCGTCGACGCGGACATTGCGCCAGATTTTTGCGATCCGCCCATTGGCATCGATCAGAACCGTGGTGCGAATGATTCCCATGAAGGTCCTGCCATACATCGATTTTTCGCCCCAGGCGCCGTAGGCCTCCAGCATCTGATGTTGCTCGTCCGAGATCAGAGGAACCGAAAGCTGGTGCTTGTCGCGGAAGGACTCCTGGGCCTTCACGGTGTCGGCCGAGACGCCGAGCACCTCCGCGCCCGCATCGGCAAACGCGCTACTGAGTCGCGTGAAGTCGATTGCCTCCCGGGTGCAGCCGGGGGTGTCGGCTCGGGGGTAGAAAAACAACACCAGTTTCTTGCCCGCATAGTCGGCCAGCGACGCGTTGGTGCCGCCGTCCCGCGGCAGGCTGAAGGCGGGCGCCGGCGCGCCCTCGGCCAGCCCGGTTCCGGCAGCCGGTTGGGGCGCAGCCGATTGATTGGATTTTAACGATTTCGATGGGGGCTTGTGCGACGCTTTGGCCGATGCGGTCTTGCTGGTTGCAGTCTTGGCCGTCTTGCCGGTTTTGCCCGCGGGCGTCTTGGCTGCGGTTTTGGCCGCCTTCTTGGCGGCCGTAGTGGCGGTCTTGGCGGCAGGCTTCTTGGCTGGAGGAGCCGGTGCGATGCGGCGGGCGGTCTTTGCGGCGGCCGGTTTTGCGGCTGGCGGCTTGCGGGTCTTGGGGGATGGCTTGGAGGATTTCATGCGCGTTTTCTTGGACATACGCCTTCCTTTCGTCGCTTTCCGCAGATCAACCATTAGGGTATTGCGGGTCTCGCCTTTGACCGTCGGATTCGCTCCGGCTGCTGGGCAACTTTGATGACCCCGGAGTATGGTTACAAGGAATTCGACGCTACACCCGTCCGCTCGTCGATGGGGCCGCCTAATCAGTCCTTGGGCCCGAACACGAGTAACAGTATTAATCGAGGAATGGCAGCGATGCCGGCACAGGAGCGCTCGATACAGATCGAAGAGCGCGTCCTTGGCGGCGATCAACCTCAGCGCCGGCACCGAGAGGCAATGGCTAGGAATACTTCGCCAAAGGGGTCGAATCCGCGTGCCGAGACCCAGCAATGGGACGACGCGGCGGGCTGGGAACAGGACGAGGCCGCCGGCTACCGCGCGCGGCGCCTGTTGTCGCGTTCCGATTCCGGATTTCACCGTGCGGGCGACAGGTTCTCAGCGCTGCGGAGGTGGATGAGCGGCGAACGCTGGGTCAAGCGGCTGGCGATCGTGATCGCCGTGCTGGCGGTGATTTTCATCGGCTGCTTCGGCGGGCTGTGGTGGCGGCTCGGCGCCGGGCCCATCAATCTCGATATCGCGACGCCGTGGCTCGCGGCCGCGATCGAGGAAAATATCGGCCACGGCAATACGGTTGCGGTCGGCGGTACGCAGATCGAGCGGGCCGGACGGATTCGTATAGCGGTGCGTATTCGTGACATCGTGGTCCGCGACCGCGATCAGGTCGTTGTCGCCACTGCGCCGAAGGCCGAGGTGAAACTGTCGGGAACGGCGCTCTTGCTGGGGCGACTGCGCGCCGAAAGCCTCAATCTGGTCGACGCCGAACTCGCGGTACGCATCACGCCGGACGGCCAGGTGACGGTATCCGCCGGCGACACCGCCAAGCCGCTGGCGACGGGCGTTGCCTCCAAGCGCGATGCAGGCATGGCGCCGACATTCCCCCGCCAAGCACCTGCGCCTGTCCAGGGTGCGCCGGCGACGGCTCCCGATCCGACGCAGAACGGATTGCTGGCCGGCCTCGACTGGCTCGACAGCCTCAGCCTGACCGGGCTCGACGGGCAGAACCTGAACGAGATCGGCCTGAAGAACGGCAATCTCGTCGTCGACGACCAGCAGCGCGGCAACAAATGGACGTTCGACAATATCAGTCTCAGCATGCGCCGCCCGAGCAGTGGCGGGGTTGCGGTGAGCCTTGGCGAGGAGGGCGCGCGTCCGTGGTCGCTGAAGGTGGTGGTCGGGCCGCCGCAGAACGGCGTGCGCTCGGTCGATCTTCGCGCCGACAAAGTGCCGGCCGCCAACATCCTGCTGGCGATGCGGGTCAAGGATCTCACCTATGGCGCGGACCTGCCGCTTTCCGGCGAACTGAAAGGCGAATTGGGCCGCGATGGCATCCCGACCTATTTCCGCGGCAAGGTCACCGCGGGCGCCGGGCATCTCATCGATACCGACACGCCGGACTATCCGATGCCGATCGATTCGGCGGAGATGAGCGTGGAGTGGGATGCCGGACGCCGCGTGCTGGTCGCGCCCTTCAAGGTCGTTTCCGGCGCGAACCGGATTACGCTGCTCGGCCATCTTGAGCCGCCGAACGGCGCCACCACCGAATGGCAGGCCGGCCTTAGCGGCGGCACGATCCTGCTGGCCGGCACCGACAATGAACCGCCGTTGATCTTCAACCGCATCTCGATCGGGATGAAGTTCGACACTGACCGGAAACGTGTGCTGCTCACCCAGGCCGATATCAGCAACGGCGAGATTGGCATCGCCGGCACCGGCAGTATCGACTATGCGAACGAGGCTCGCTTGCAGCTTGGTTTTGCGGGTACGCCGATGTCGGCATCCGCGCTGAAGCGGATGTGGCCGATCCTGATCGTGCCCGAAGTGCGCGAATGGGTGATCGAGCGCATCGAGCGCGGCACACTCCAGCGCATCGAAGTCGGCGTCAACTCGCCGGTCCGCAACCTGTCGCGCAAGGGACCGCCGATTCCGGACGATGGCTTGGCCGTCAACATCGTCGCGTCGGGAGTGACGGCGCGTCCGGTCGACGACATGCCGGCGGTCCGCGATGCGGACTTGAAAGCGCGGGTGACCGGGCGCACCGCGACGGTGACGATCGGGCAGGGAATTGCCGACACGCCCGCCGGACGCAAGATCAACATTTCGGATTTCATCTTCGAGGTGCCGGACATGGCGCCGAAGCCGTCACCCTCGCGCGTGAAATTCAGGGTGGATTGCCCGGTGCCGGCCGCGGCCGAGATTCTGGCTTCCGACCGCATCAGCGATCTCTCCGGCACGCTGATCGATCCGAACGCCAGCAAGGGAAACGTTGCCGCCACCATCACGCTCGGCATGCCGGTCAAGGGCTCGATGACCAAGGCCGACACTACCTATACCGTGATTGGCGATCTCAGCGGTTTTGCAGCCGACAAGCTCGTCATGAACCAGAAGCTCGAGGCTAACGCGCTGAAGGTGCTCGCCAACAATGCGGGCTACCAGGTCAAGGGCGACGTCAAGATCAACGGGCAGGCGGCTTCGCTGGACTATCGCAAGCCGAGCGAGGGCGACGCCGATATCAGGCTGCAGGCGACGCTGGACGATGCCAGCCGCGCGCGGCTCGGGATCGATCTCGGACCTGCGGTGAGCGGCTCGATCCCGATCAAGGTGGTCGGCAAGATCGGCGAGAATGACAGCCGTGTCGGCATCGAGGCCGATCTGACCTCGCTGCGGCTCGACAACATCCTGCCGGGCTGGGTCAAGGTGCCCGGCAAGTCGGGCAAGGCGACGTTCAACGTCGTGAAGAAGGAACAGTCGACGCTGTTCCAGGATATCGTGGTCGAAGGCGGCGGCGTCTCGATCAAGGGATCGCTCGAAGTCGACCAGAATGGCGACTTGATGAGCGCGAACTTCCCGACCTACGCGCCGTCGGACGGCGACAAGACCTCGTTGAAGGCCGAGCGCGGCGCCGATGGCGTCGTGAAGGTCATGATGCGTGGCGATGTATTTGACGGCCGCGGCTTCCTCAAATCGGCAATCTCGGGCAAGGAAGCCGACAAGAGCAAGTCCAGGAACATCGACCTCGATATCGACGTCAAGCTTGGTGCGGTCGCGGGCTTCAACGGCGAGGCGTTGCGCAGCGTCGACAGCAAGTTCTCCCGCCGCAACGGCGTCGTGAGAGCCTTTACGCTTGCCGGCAAGGTCGGGCGCGACACGGCCGTGACGGCAGACCTGCGCGGCCGCGGAGCCGGGCAGGGCCGCGACATCATCGTGCTGCAGACCAACGATGCGGGTGCGTTCTTCCGCTTCACCGACACCTACTCGAAAATGGTCGGCGGCCAACTTTCGCTGGCGATGGAGCCGCCGACCGTCGAACCCAGCGCGAAGGATGGCCTGATCAACGTTCGCGACTTCTCCGTCAAGGGCGAGGCCGCGCTCGAGCGCGCCGCTGCCGGCGCGCCGGCCGGCGCCCAGAGCGGCATATCCTTTTCGGCATTGCGGGCGGAATTCACCCGGCAAAGCGGACAGCTCGCGATCCGCGACGGTGTCGTCAAGGGTCCGACCATTGGCGCGACCATCGAAGGCAGCATCGATTATGTCGGCAATGCCGTGCGCATGAGCGGCACCTTCGTTCCGATGTACGGATTGAACAATATGTTCGGCCAGATTCCGGTGCTGGGCCTGTTCCTCGGCGGTGGCAGCAATGAGGGCCTGATCGGCGTCACCTATGAAGTGGTCGGCACGCCCGGCCAGCCGGTGCTGCGCGTTAATCCGATTTCGGCGGTGATGCCAGGCGTGCTGCGCAAGATCTTCGAGTTCAATACCGGCAAGCAGAACAACAACCCGATCGAACTCCCGCCGAATAATTAGTCAGGCACCGCCGCGGGCGGTGCATGATCGAAGCTTCGCGATGGGAAGCCGCGTCCGGCGGAAATCACCGCTCTGATCTGCGGCAGTTGCTATGTGCATTCGGCACCTAGCCGGACGCCATGGCTGAGACCGCCCGCGCGACCGAAGCCCAAATGGCGTTTTGCTGCGCGGCAGGAACGGTGGCGCCAGTCAGATAGCCGGTGATTACGATGGGCGCCTTGCCAGGAGGCCAGATCACGGCGACGTCGTTGTTCGTGCCGCGCGCACCCGTGCCGGTCTTGTCGCCGACGCGCCAGTCTTTCGGAAGGCCTGCACGCAGCCTCGTATCACCGGTCTTGTTGGCGACGAGCCATGCCGTCAGTTGCTCGCGCGATGGCGCGGACAGCGCAGTAGTTCCAACGACGAGAGCCTGCAAATTGGAAGCCATGGCGTTCGGGGTCGTGGTGTCGCGGGGATCGTCGGGCAAAGCCTCGTTGAGCGAGGGCTCATCCCGGTCCAACCGCGTGATCTGGTCGCCGAGACTCCGTGCGAACGCCGTCAGCCCCGGAGGTCCGCCGAGAGCAGAGAGCAGCAGATTGCCGGCCGTGTTGTCGCTCAGCGTCACCGCCGCCTCGCAAATTTCAGCGAGCGTCATACCGTCGCCGCCGACGTGCTTTTCGGTGACAGGCGAGTACGTGACGAGTGCGGATGCTTCAAAGGTGATGCGCCGCGTCAACTGTTCCTTGCCGGCATCGACCCGCGCCAGGATCGCGGCGGCCGCCAGCGCCTTGAAGGTGCTGCACATCGGAAAGCGCTCGTCACCCCGGTGGACGTGACGAGCGCCCGTTGCCGTGTCCAGGACACACACACCGAGCCGGCCGCCGCTCTCGCTCTCCAGCCGCTTGATCTCGTCGATCAGTCGCTGATCTGGGGGCGATGCGTGTACCGTTTTCAGCCGGCCGCTCAAGGCAGTCGCTACCAGCGCTACGCCGCATCCAAGCTGGAACCGTCTTCTCGTGATCGTCATGAATCTCTCCTTGCTGCGGCCGGGAAAGTGCCGACAGGCCGCAATCTTGACAAACGATCAGTTCTGCGGGCAGGCATAAGAAAAACTAGGGACAAACAATGCGGCGCCGCACGAAGCTTTCGCACCTTCCGCTCAACGCGCTGCGGGCTTTTGAGGCGACAGCGCGCCACCTCAGTTTCACCCGCGCCGGCCTGGAACTTCGGGTCACGCAGGCGGCCGTCAGCCAGCATGTGAAGGTGCTGGAGGATCGGCTTGGCGTGCAGTTGTTTCGCAGGCTACCCCGTGGCGTCGCGCTCACCGATGAGGGGCAGTTGCTGTTGCCGAGCATTGTCGAGGCCTTTGGCCGGCTTACTGAAACGCTCAATCGTTTTGAAGACGGCCACTACCAGGACGTCATCGCTGTCGGCGTGGTCGGTACCTTCGCTTCGGGATGGCTGCTGCCGCGGCTCGACGCCTTCAGGAAGGCCCATCCGCGGATCGATCTGCGCCTGTTCACCAACAACAACCGTATCGACATCGCCGGCGAAGGCCTCGATTACGCGATCAGGTTTGGCGATGGCCTTTGGCACGGTACCGATGCGACCCGCTTGATGGGAGCGCCATTTACCCCACTCTGCGCGCCGTCGCTGGCTCGCAGGCTGAGCCGTCCGGCCGACCTCAAGCGCGAGGTGCTGCTGCGCTCCTACCGGCAGGAGGAATGGCCGCGATGGTTTGCCGCGGCGGGGCTGCAAAGTCCGGTCCTCAAGGGAATGGTATTCGATTCATCCATCACGATCGCCAGTGCAGCCGCGCGGGGCTTCGGTGTTGCGTTGCTGCCGGCGGCGTTGTTTCAGGATGAGATCGGTCGACGGCGGCTGGTACGCCCTTTTCAGATTGAAGTGGCACTCGGCGACTACTGGATTACGTCGCTGCATTCCCGGCAACCGACACAAGCGATGCTCTCATTCAAGAACTGGCTGCTTGAAACGATCGCAGCAAAAAAGAGTAGCCCCCGGCAAGCGGGCCGAGACTTGACTACCGCCTGAGCGCCGGGACGACCAGGAACGGAATCATCCCCAGCACCACCGCGACCAGCGCGAACGCGATCACCGGGTTGTAGCTGTGGGTCCAGTCGTGGATCAGGCCGCCGGCCCAGGCGCCCAACCCCGAGCCAAGGCCGCTGCCGATCGAAATCGTGCCGTAGATGGTGCCGACGCGCTCGCCGCGAAAGATCTTCATCGCGGTTGCCGTGATCAGCGGCCCACGCGAGCCGATCATGCTGCCGAAGGTCACGACGAAGGCGCCGAGCAGCCAGAAGTTCGGATAGTACTGCAACAGCCAGAGCAGGATGATGCCGACGATCGAGATGGCGTAGCTGAGCAGCACCGACAGGCGTCGCCCGATGATGCTGTCGAGCTGGGTCACGCCGAGCATGCCGAACAGCAGCACGATGCCGGAAAAGCCCCAGGCGGTCGCCGCCTGCAGTGGCGGGAAGCCGGCGTCGATCAGATAGGCAACGATCTGTGCGGCAAGCGCATACATCCCCACCGCCGTGAAGAAGAAGGTTGCAAACAGCGCCCAGAATGCGTGGTGGCGCATGGCGCTGGCGAGCGTCCAGCCTCCGTCGACGAAACCGGGTTCGGCTTTTCTGGCGATGTGTGGCGAGCCGGTGGAGAACAGCCCCCACGGCAGCAGCAGCAACGGCACCAGCAGGCCAAGCGCGGCGATGCCGAAGATCTGGTAGGCGCCGCGCCAGCCGACATGGTCGATCAGCAGCTGCGAGGCGGGTAACAACACCAGCACACCCGCGCCGGCCCCGGAATAGACCACTG